>DBNL01000062.1 GCA_002299785.1 Verrucomicrobia bacterium UBA673 | reverse complement strand
GGCACGAAGGTGCCCAAGGAGACGCAATGGGTGAAGTTCACCGTGCTGATGGATGACTTGGCAACGGTCTATTTTCAGGACGGCAACCGGCAGAAATTTCACTACGACTTCGGCACGAAACACGTGCCGGAGTTCGATGACATGACTCACATGGAGTTCGATGGCGTCACGCTTTATCACGGCGGCCGTCGTGCGGTGATGGGCGCGGTTTTGTTCTCAGAGAAAAACAGCGAGTACGCCATCCAACTCGTCGGACAGGACAAGCTCCCAGCGCCGATGGTTCACTTTATTTACCAGCTCGTTGACGGTGAGATAGACAAGCCGGAGTCATTGCAAGGACTCTACATGCCGACGTACGAGCAGGCGGACAGCAGCGGCACGGTGGCGGAGTATCTCGCGCAACGCAATGTTCCGGTTGTCTCAGCGCAGCGCTGGGAAACAGGCTCGGATGCCATTTACTCGTTTGGGTGGGCAATGGGCCGGCTAGTATTTGTCAAGGGCGACAAGATCACCGGGGCATTTCGCAATGGTGATCTGACCAGCGATGATATCCTACTCACCGACCATGTGCCTGCAGAGATTCCAAGGGTCGCAGGTATCGTCGTAATGAATCCTTCGACGCCTAATTCACACGTGGCGATCTTGGCTAAAAACTTCGGGATACCATTCTACTACGAGGGCACCGCAGACACGCGCGAGGAACTTGTCAGCCTTGCTGGTCGCGAGGTGATGTTGCGAACCTCGGCCGGATGGGGAATCAACAGCTCGGCGTCTGGCTTGGCGACACTTGTGGCGCTTGAGGACGATTTGCCGGAGTCATTTCGTCAAGCGGTCGCCGACTACAAGGCGCCGCCAGAGCTGGGATTTAAGTCCAAGGATAAGACCGATACATATACGCTCGCAATGAATCAGATCAAGCCAAGTGACAGCGAATTGGTTGGTGGCAAGGCGGCCAAGTTTAGTTTGTTGAGAAAGTTGATTCCCAAAAACTCGCCCGATCCGGCCATTGCAATCACGTTTGATCTTTGGGATGAGTTCATGGAGCAGCGATTGGCCAACGACAAGTCGATGCGTCAGGAGATTGATGCGCGCTTGGCCAAGGCACATCAGTCCGGCTTGCAATCCGACTTGGCTGATGCCTTGAAATCAGTTCGTGATTTGATTCGCGCCGGTGAATTTATTGAGACCCAGCGTCAGGCAATCATTGCTGCACTAACGCCATTCGATCGGGCCAAGAAGATTCGTTTCCGCAGTTCGACCAACATTGAGGATAGTCGCCACTTCACCGGTGCGGGACTTTATGACAGCTACAGCGGTTGTTTGCTCGATGACCTCGACGACGACACCGACGGCCCGTGTGGCTGCGATGGTTCAAAGTCAGAAGAGCGCGGTGTGTTCCGGGCGATCAAGCGTGTGTATGCCAGTTTTTATAACCACAACGCCTACCTTGAGCGGAGGCATTTCGGCGTGGACGAGGATGATGTCGGCATGGCGATCCTTGTGCATCACTCATTTCCAGACGAGATCGAGTTGGCAAACGGGGTGGTCGTCAGCGACTATAGCTCTTACTCGGCTGGCTCGTTCAACATGTGGAGCGATTTGTCGACGCAGGTCGGTGCGACAAGTGTGGCCAACCCGGATTCTGCTGCTGTCCCGGAGGAGGTGTACATCTCTTTCTACAAGTCGTTATCCGGGTCGACCGGGAGAACGACCACTTTTAACAAAAGATCTAGCCTGTTGCAGGTTGGCCGTGACCATGTGATGGATTGGAAGAACGATTACGAGGCGTTGCATAAGTTATTGGAGAAAATCGTACCCGAGTTCTCGCGCTACGCTATTAATAGCAAGAAATACACGCTCGATTTTGAGTACAAAAAGGTGGATCCAGACTGGATCGTGGTGAAGCAGGTTCGCGAAGTGCCGCAGCCGCAGGAACTCACCAACCCGACGCCTATCCTCGCCGGCGGTCGCGCTGCGCTGCGCCTGTTTCAGGGCGAGGCCCGGGGTAGTGGCGGCGTGTTTGCCTATCACCGGCTGAAGTCCACTTGGGACATCAGCGCCAACAGTCGCGTGCTGAACACTGCTGGTCAAAAAACCTCGTTCATCAACGAAGCCGCATGGACGCGCGTGCTCGGCGGCGAGCGGGTAGTCGTGACTGATGGCATCGAGGGCTGGGAAAGCCATCAGTTTCGCAAAACCAAGCGCGGCAACGATACGATGCTGATAGAGCAATGGAAGGAAACACGCGACGGCGAGACGGTCTCGTACAAGTTGTCAGTAGTGATCCCGCGCTGGCTGCCAGATCCAAAATCACCGGTGGTATACTTCGACGAACTCACGGCCTACCTCGAGGCGACCTACGCCAAGCCACGGAAGAATCTCTCCGTCGATTGGCAAACAGGTAAGCCGAGTGTCAAGACGGTCAAGACCGACGAGATCCAGTTGTCAGCCTTTGATCCGAACGAGACAATCAGCCACGACGATTTACCCCAGGATCGTCTGTTTGAGGGAAAGGATGGAAAAAAAATCGAAACAGAATTCTTTTGGCCGCCTCACCCCACCGGGCCGACCGCCGGTTA
>DBNL01000144.1:3424-6878 GCA_002299785.1 Verrucomicrobia bacterium UBA673 | reverse complement strand
TCTGGTTTGCGCCGCTTGGCCAAGCGGCTTGGCTGCCGCTGCGCCGGAGGGAATCGAGTTTTTCGAGAATCACATCCGGCCGGTGTTGGTACAAAACTGCTACAAATGCCACAGCGAAGAGGCCGGCAAGGCCAAGGGCGAACTCCTGCTAGACACCCGCGAGGGGCTCGGCAAGGGAGGCGACTCCGGTCCGGCGATTGTCCCCGGCAACCCCAAGGCTAGCCTGTTGATAAAGGCGGTTTCTTATGACAACGGTGACCTACAAATGCCGCCCAAAACCAAGCTTCCGCAGGCTTCTATCGACAAGTTGATCCAGTGGATTGCGATGGGTGCGCCCGATCCCCGCGATGACAAAAGGGCCGACATTACAGACAAAGACGCATTCGATATTGCTGAGCGTAAAGCTGAACACTGGGCATGGCAGCCGGTACGGCGCGATATTCAGCCGCCATCGGTCGAGCCGGTCGGCGGCGCGGACTGGGCCAACACTGCTATCGATCGGTTTATCCTCGCCAAACTACAGGCTGCCGAACTTTCCCCCAGCGAAAGGGCGACGCGACGCACGCTTGTTCGCCGGCTGTACTTCGACCTCATCGGCCTGCCTCCGACACGGGAGGAAATCGGGGCGTTTGTTGCAGGGGGATCGCCGAACGTCTATGAAAACCTTGTCGAATACCTGCTCGCCTCGCCGCATTTCGGCGAACGCTGGGGGCAGCACTGGCTCGATTTGATGCGCTTTGCCGAGACCCGCGGTCACGAGGCGGATTATCCGATTCCGGAGGCTTATCGCTATCGTAACTACGTTGTACGCGCCTTCAACGCCGATGTGCCGTATGACAACTTTGTGGTCGAGCATATCGCCGGCGACTTGGTGGAAGAACCGCGTATTGACTCGGCCACACGACGGAACGAGTCCGCGCAGGGGGCCGGCTTTTGGCACCTGGGTGAGGCCACGCACTCGCCGGTGGACATCCGGGGCGACGAGTGCAACCGCGTGCACAATCAGATCGATGTTTATTCCAAAGCTTTTCTCGGACTGACGGTGGGTTGCGCCCGCTGCCACGACCACAAGTTCGATGCCATATCAACTCGAGACTACTATGCCCTCGCTGGCTACCTGCAGAGTTCCGGCTATCACTTAAAGGATGTCTCCGATCCGGTGGCGCAAGATTCCGCCTATAACAAATTGGCAGGGCTCCGCGCCGACAGTGAGGTCGGCTTGCTCGATGAGTTTGCCTCGTCAGTCCAAACCAAGGTCAGCCGCTTGGCCGATTATCTGCCAATTGCCGCAGAGATTGTCCGTAATATTTCCGAAGGCAAAGATGCCCCCAAGCCAGGCGATTACACCGCCTTGCATCCGACCGTGCAGAAAGCGGCCAATGAAAAAAACCTTGAACCTGCAAAACTTGCAGCTTGGATCAGGTACCTCGGCAAGGCTCGTGGCAATGCCGGTGATCCTTTACGGAATGTGATGCATGTCGCACTTGGTCAACCTCGAGCCGATGCCCTTGCCGTGATGCGCAAACTCGAGGCAGACACCGCGGCACAGGCTAAGTTGATCAAGGTCAACGTTACTGTTGAGGAAGGCGAACGCAACTATGTAAAGAGCGAGCGAGACTGGACCGCTGAGGACATGATTGCCGATTATCGTCGTGCACAGGATCCGGAGGAATGGTTCACAGGTGGAAGGCAATTCGGAACTAGTCCAATGAAGAGTGGCACACCGGTCTTTGGCGACAACACAAACCACCCGGTTAAGGAGTTCAACGAAAACGGAGCGGCCCGCAGTGACGGATTGAGCACCCGCTTCACTGGCATCATTCGCACCCGCACATTCGGCGTGAATGGTGACATGCTTTGGTATCGCTACAAGGGGAAGGCGGATGTTTTTCTTGCGGTCAATTCACACCGGCAGATAGCCGGTCCGCTGCATGGGATCGTGAGGCAGAAACTCGACAGCAAGGGCGACGAGTGGAAGTGGCACGGCCATCGTGTGCGAGACTACATCGGCCATCGCGTGCATGTGGAGTTCAAAGCCAAAGGCGGGTTTGCACTTGAGCGCGTGCAGTTTGGTGGCGGCGAACCGCCGATCGTGCAGCCAGTTAACTCACGTTTGGCCAAGCTGCTCGAGAGCGGCGGCGACTTGGCCAAAGGCTTAACGAAGGTGCTGACGAATGCGGCCAACGATTGTGCCTCTAGCCAGGTGGATCGTGAAACGGCGCAATTGCTCAACTGGGTGATTCGGCACGATAATCTTCTCGAAAAACCAACTGATCTTAACAAAGCAGCGGCGAAGTTTGCCGCCTATCACAAGGCTAGGTCCGACATAGAGCGAATGATTCCCGATGCAGTTTGGGCGTTGACGCTGCTTGACGGCAACGGCGAGGACGAACCAGTGCTCGTTCGGGGCAACCACCGCACACCGGCCAAGGAACTGGTGCCACGCTCCTTTCTTGAGGCGTTGGGCGTGACCGACCGACCCCAGCATGGCAGCGGTAGGATGGGCCTGGCTAAGAGGATGATTGATCCGGATAATCCCTTTGTTTCGCGTGTTGCGGTAAATCGCATTTGGCATCATCTGTTCGGCCGCGGCATCGTTGAGACAGTCGACAACTTTGGCGCGACCAGCAAGTTGCCGACACACCCGAAACTTCTGGACTATCTTGCGTCACAGATCATGGATCACGACTGGTCGGTGAAGGACATGATTCGGCAGGTTGTGCTCTCGAGCACGTACCGGCAGTCGAGTAAACCGAATATGGCCAGCGCCAGAGTGGATCCGAAAAACACTCTGCTGCATCGCATGCCGATCCGTCGTTTGCAGGGAGAGGTGATACGTGATCAGTTGCTGGCGATTTCGGGCCGTATCGACAAGCGACAGTTTGGCAAGGGGCCGATGGTTCACATTACGCCGTTTATGCGGACCAACCGCAGCCCGGGCGGTAGCGGCCCGATGGACGGTGATGGGCGGCGCAGCATTTACGTCGAGGTGCGTCGTAATCATCTTGAGCCGATGCTGACTGCCTTCGACAAGCCGACGCCGTTTACCACGATTGGCAAGCGTATGGTGTCGAATTCACCAGCTCAGCCGCTGGTCATGCTCAACAACGAGTTTGTGCATCAGCAGGCCGCCATTTGGGCTGATGCTCTTTTAAAGAGTGGCAATGCTGACGCCAACGAGTTGGTAAACCGTGCCTATTGGCAAGCGTTCGGACGTGAACCGGAGGCATGGGAGGCTGGGGTCGCAGTGGAGTTTGTCGAGCAACGACAGAAGGCTGCAGGAGACGATTCACTGAAGCAACCACTCACCGATCTCTGCCACACGCTGTTCAACGTTAAGGAATTTGTTTTTATAAACTGATCCATGGACAAACCAACAATCGCCCAACGCAAGCCGATCATACAAAGGATTGAACCCGGTACCTACTGGTGGTGCACTTGCGGCAGGTCAGTT
>DBNL01000144.1:0-2996 GCA_002299785.1 Verrucomicrobia bacterium UBA673 | reverse complement strand
TGATAAACCTTTTTGCGATGGGTCCCACTCTGGTTTGGGCGATGTGTGAGTGATGCTTTACCCGTTGATTTAAAATGAAACTGTACAGTGAAGGATGCCAAAATTATCTGCCGCGACCAATCAGTCGGCGTCAGATGTTGGGACGTTGCGCCGGCGGCTTTGGTGCTGTGGCATTGAGCAGCCTTTTGGCTGATCCAGTTTATGGCAAGTCGAGTTCGCCGTTTGCGCCGCATAAACCGCATTACGAGCCCCGGGCTAAGAACGTCATTTTTTTATATATGGACGGCGGTGTGTCGCAGGTCGATTCCTTCGACCCCAAGCCGCGGCTCGATAAGGATCATGGCAAACCGTTTTCGGCGAAGATTAACCCGACTCAGTTCGATAATATTGGCACCACGTTCAAGTCGCCATGGGCATTCAAGCGATACGGTCAGTGTGGTCTCACTGTCAGCGACATTTTCCCATACATTGGCACGATGGCCGACGAGTTGTGCGTCGTGCGCTCCATGACTTCGAAGTTCTCCGAGCACAACAGCGCGAATTTTTTTCTACATACCGGCTTCGGTGTGCAGGGCCGGCCGAGCATGGGGTCTTGGATGAGCTACGGCCTGGGCACGCAGGCTACAGATCTACCGGGCTTCGTGGTGCTCAACGGCGGCCTGGTGCCATCCGGTGGATGGGACAATTTTGGAAACGGCTTCCTGCCGGCAAGCCATCAGGCAACTGTGTTTAAGACAGGTAAGGAGCCGCTGGCTGATATTCAGCCGCGCGAAAGCCGGCCTGGGGCGCAGGAGTCCAAGCTCGGTCTGCTGAACAAGCTCGACCAGGGTGTGCTTGACCGGCTGGGTCACGTTGATGAGCTTGAGTCTGCGATCGCCAACTACGAGATGGCGTATCGCATGCAGGCTGCCGTGCCTGAGTTGATCGATATCAAGGGCGAGACCGGGGCAACCCAGAAGCTTTATGGTCTCGAGTCCAAGTACGAGCACACGCGCACATTTGGGATGCAGTGCCTGATTGCTCGGCGTCTTGTGGAAAAGGGCGTGCGTTTTATCGAGTTGACCTGCCCGCGTATTGGTGGCAGCGACCGCTGGGATGCCCACGGTGGGCTGTTGAAAAACCATGGAGACAACGCCCGTGCCACCGACCAGCCAATTGCTGGCCTGCTGCAGGACCTCAAATCACGCGGTATGTTAAAGGACACGTTGGTGGTCTGGTCCGGCGAATTTGGCCGCACCCCATTTGCGCAGGGCAGCAACGGTCGCGACCACAATCCATATGGTTTCACAATCTGGATGGCAGGAGGCGGGGCCAAGCCTGGAATCACTTACGGTGCGACAGATGAGTTTGGCTACCACGCGGTGGAGAACAAACTTGAGATCCACGATATGCACGCAACGATGCTACACCTGCTCGGGATGGATCACAAAAAGATGACCTACTTCTTTGATGGCCGTGACATGAGGCTCACTGATGTTCACGGACATGTTGCGCACGACCTCGTCGGTTAATCTACTTTTATGCCGGGTGTTTCCATTGTCATTGTCGCCGCCGGGAGCGGCAGGCGTATGGGCCGGGGCGATAAGTTGTTTCTAGACGTTGGTGGTCTGCCTTTAATCGGTCACACATGGCAGCGTTTCGATCAACTCCACGAGACTAGCGAAATAATCATCGTCACTCGAGATGAAACGAGACCGCAGTTCAAGGAATTGGCTAAGCGTATAGGCACAGGAAAACCGTGGCGGCTCGAAGCGGGTGGCGAGGAGCGACAGGACTCTGTTTGGAACGGCATCAACGCTACCGCTGCCGATTCGGAGTTGGTGGCGATACAGGACGGCGCGAGGCCGTGCACACCGCACTCGGTGATTCAAGCCGCCTTGGCCGCCGCCCGCGAGACCGGTGCGGCCGTCTTGGCCAAGCGCGTGAGTGACACGCTCAAGCGTGGAGACGGCCAAGAGCAAATCGCTGGGACGATCGATCGTGAAAACGCGTGGGCTGTGCAGACGCCGCAGGTGTTTCGGCGCGAGATCATTCTCGCCGCCTTGGCCAAGGTGCGCGAAGAGGGGCTGTCGATCACCGACGACACCGCCGCCTGCGAGATGCTTGGCCAGGCGGTGAAACTGATCGAGTGCGACATGCCAAACCCCAAGGCCACTACGCCGGCCGACTTGCCGTACATCGAGTCCCTGCTGGCAGGCGAGTGATCAACTCCCCGCGCCGAGCAGCTTGAGCAGCGCGGCGTCTTTCTCCGGGCCAGACTGGAAGTCTAGCGCTCTGATGTAGCGCGGCTTGTCTGCCTCCTTGGTTTTCTTGTTGAGGAGAATTTTCACAAGCAGGTCGGGCGTCTTTTTCGAACGCGAACGCCAGACGATGTCGCGGCCGATTGGCGTGTCCCAGTTGCTGCCGACCGCCTCGAGCCATGCGCCGAAAAACTTGTCCTGCTGCCGGTCCAGCGCGAGGCCAAGTGCCTCGAGGTACCATCGATCGGCGCCGTCGTGATGCTGGGCGAGCTTGGCCCAGAGCGCTGGGGCACTAGGGGAGTCGTTGTGCCGCAACGCGATAGCACACTCGCGGCGAACAGCGGCGGAGGGGTCGTTGGCGAGTTGCTTCACCAGCGGGATGATGTCGTGGCCGCGCTCGCGAGCGATGCGAAGACCAGTGATGCGGATGTCCGCGTTGTCGTCGCTGAGCGCCGCGCTGATGTATTTCTTCTCCAGCCCGTCGATCCGCGCGAGCAGGTGCAGCGCCCGGGCGCGCAGGCGTTGGTCGTCGTCCTGCCAGAGCTTGACTAGGGTGTCTTCGGCCTTCGCGCCGACTCCGTTTAATTGCTGCCAAGCGATGTAGCGCTCGCCCATGTTGGGCGAGGCCAGCATCGAGAGGGCGGTGCGATTTTTCGGCAGCGTATATTTGCCATTGCTGCCCTTGGGCGTAAGGCGGTAGATGCGGCCGGTCATCTGTCCCGGCTTGTGGTCGGTCATGTGGTGTCCTCCGACGTG
>DBNL01000158.1 GCA_002299785.1 Verrucomicrobia bacterium UBA673 | reverse complement strand
AAAGGCGTTGCGCTTGGCGATTGCAAGGTAGGGGTTCTTTTCGGCCTCTTTCCCGTGGGCAGGTGGTTGCAATCCGGAAGTAAGCATGATTCCAGCGATGGCTGTATAGAGTTTGTTCATGGCATGAAAGGTCTTGGGTTGAGCTCTTGGGCCAGTCTTTTTCGAGCGCGGTGCAGCCAGACTTTCACCGAGTTGGGATTCCGGTTCATGGCCGCTGCCACCTGGTCGATGGTCATGCCTTTGGTGTAAAAAAGCCGAAGGGCGGTGAAGTGGTTTTTCGTAAGCAGCCGCTTGGCATAAGCCCATAGCGAGCGGGCGCACTCCTGCTCCATCACCTCGTTGCACGCGGTTTTCTCGATCACAAACTCAACTTCTTCCAGCAACGTTTTTTGTTTCCGATAATGGCTAATGGCCAGCCGGTTTGCGATGGTGTAAATCCAGGAGGAAAAAGGGTAGGAAGGGTTGAACCTGTCCAGTTTGCGGTAGGTGATGAGGAAGGTGTCCTGCAGCAAATCCTGCGCCTGGTGGTGGTTGCGGGTCTTGGTCAAAAGAAAGTGGTAGAGCGGTTTCTCGAACTGCCCGACCAGCGACTCGAATGACTCGATGCAACCACTCTTCGCTGCAATGGCCAGTCGCCGGCTCTCGGCGTCCCGGATTTCCTTTTCCGTTTGGCCAAGCGCTGCGGTTTCAGCAGCTCGTGGTGAAGGCGGCGCCTTCGACCCGGTTGGTGCGACTTCATCACCGATCGATGCGCTGTAGTTCATTGCCCCACCTCCCTTGGCAGGAACTTGACGCTGTGAATTTCGAGCTCGGCGTTTTCCTCGCGCGACACAACCCAGATGTCAGTCAGTTCCATGCCTGCCGGAGAACCGGGCAGATGCTTAGTCTTTGGCCTGAACTGGCTAAGCGGCACCTCGATCTGCCACGGCTCGCCCGCTTGGCCAAGCGCCTCGGGCTCGATCTTGGCCGTGTACTTGCCGAAAAAGACTCCCTTGATGCGCTGGGTAGTGATGCCGAAATAAATCGGCCCCTCCGCCCGGGTGGTGCCTCGGATGCGAACCCTCGAGCCGCTCTCTATTAAAACCGGCGGCGAGCTGCTGCACTGCACCGAGAAGCTGGCCATGAAAACGGTTGTCTTTTTGCCGATGAGCAGCGGGGAGGCCCCCAGCCTCACGCTGTTTTTTTCATCCGGCTGTAGCCATTTTCCGAAGACCGCCCCGGAGCCGGCGATCAGGTGGCAGTCCCACTCGTTGACCGGAGCTGGCTGGCGCGTCAAGGCGAATGGCCGGCTGCGCCTTGGGGAGACAACGACCTGGTGATCCGCCACAACGTCCAGCGATTGGCCGTCGGCCAGCCGCATGACGTTTGCCGCCCCGCTGTTCACCCGCACGATCGACGACATGGAGTGAGCTTCGACATCGAACTGCGCGCCATTGGCCTCGACCGTCGCGGTCGGCGTCTGGATCGAGACCGGCTTGGCCCCGGCCGATTGCGCAACCGTCGCCCAAAGATTCCCATTGGCCAGTTGAAACCCGCGCCGGCCATCGACATTGAGCAGTCGCAGCCGCGAACGCCCGGCGATGGTCATCAGCGAACCGTTGTTCAAGTCCAGCTTCACCCAAGCGCTACTTGAGCGCGACCGGATCGTATCGCCGACACGCAGCAAGGTGCCCACTTTCACTTCGTCCCGCACCTTGCCGTCGGCAGCGATGTACTGGCAGGGGCCGAGAACTGCAATGACTTTTGCGGTGTGCCTCGGCGGTGTGGTGGCGATCACGAACGCCGACAGCAACACGAACGCCGCCGCCGCGGCAACCGCCCACTTCAACGGGCGAAAAATCGGTGTGACAACTTTGGCTGTTTGGGGCTTGTGTTGATCGAGACGCTCGACGTCGGCCACGACGACGGCCTGCTCGGCGACCGCCCGCAGGAAGGTGCGCGCCTCTGCATTACCGCGCAGCAGGTCGGCAACCTTGGCCTCCTCGTTCGGGCCGAGTTGCCCGTTCAGGTGCCGCAGCAAAAGTTCGTTCTGTTCCTCACTCAATCTCAATTTTTGAAATAGTTCAGCTGGCCGGCTGTTCCAGCTTGGTTTCGATACACTTTTTTAAGGCCTGATGAAGCCGGGAGAGCCGTTTGTAAATCGCGTCGAGACGGACGCCGAGGTGCTCCGCCACCGCCTCGCAGGCGTGTCCGTCGAAGTAGCGCTGCTTCAGAAGGTCACGCGACTTGGTCGGCAAATCCTCGAGGCAGTCGCGTAGAGCCTGGCCGCGTATGTCACCCGCCGCTGCTTCATCAGCCCATTCTTGCTCCATTAGCTCGAGGATCGTATTGTCGAGGCAGATCGGCTCATTCTTTTGGCGGCGCAGCCAGTCGATACCTTCTCGCCGGGCGGTAATGAACGCCCATGACATGAGCGCGCCGACGGACTCAAATTGCACCTCTTTAGTCATCGCCTTGAGAGCGACATTCTGGAAAATATCCTCGGCTGTGTGCGCATTGCGGACTACCAGCCAGGCCGCGGCCGACACGCGGTCGCGCTGGCTCATCAGTCGCTTCAAAATGTCCTGTTCCGAAAGCACCACTAAAAAGACAACGGTTGGCGACGCCGAATCCTGACATTGCCCTTTACCCGCTGATTGACTTGGGCGATTTCAGCAAGTTTACTCCGTGCATGCAATTGCGTTTTTTCTCTGTTGGATTATCACTGGTGATCGGATTGGGTGCCGCCCGTGCGGAACTGCCCAAGGTAGGGCTGAAGCCGGTTTGGGAGGGGCTCGAATCGACTCGACCGCTTTGGCTTGAGACGGCACCGGACGGTTCCGGGCGGTTGTTCTGCCTCGAGCAAGGTGGTGCCATCATCATTTTGCCGAAGGACAAAAACGCGGCCAAGCCCAGGCGCGAAGTGTTTTTTGACATCAGCGAGCGCAAGCCGTGGCGCGAAAACGAGGAGGGGCTGCTGGGCATGGCGTTCCATCCCAAGTTCGCGGCCAACGGGAAGTTTTACGTTTACTACTCGCAGCAAGAGCCCAAGCGCAGTGTCATCAGCGAGTTCACTGTGACCAAGGGGTCCCCGAACCGGGCTGACATGAAGTCGGAGCGCGTGCTGCTCGAGTTCCCACAGCCGTACTGGAACCACAATGGCGGCGTGATTTTGTTTGGGCCGGACGGCAAGCTTTACATCGCCTCGGGCGACGGCGGCAAGGCCAACGACCCGCATGATAACGCACAGAATTTGGGCACGATGTTGGGCAAGATTTTTCGCATCGATGTCGATACCCGCACCGGCAAGCTGGCGTACGGCATCCCGGCGGACAACCCCTTTGTCGGACGCAAGGACGACACGCGCGGGGAGATTTGGGCGTACGGCTTGCGCAACGTCTGGCGCATGAGTTTCGATCGCGAGACCGGCGACCTCTGGGCGGCGGACGTCGGGCAGAATAAGTGGGAGGAGGTCAACCTCATCACGCGCGGCGGCAACTACGGCTGGAATATCCGCGAGTCGTTTCACAAGTTTAAGGAGGACGGCCCGGCCAAGGGAGATTGGATCGACCCGGTGATCGAGTACGCGCACCACGCCGGCGTGGAGAAGGAGAGCAAGTTTCCTGGGCACGGCTACGGCGTGAGCATCACCGGAGGCTATGTCTATCGTGGCAAGGCGATCCCGGCGCTGCGGGGGGCGTACGTTTACGGCGACTTCGTCACCGGACTGATTTTTGCCGCTCGCCAAAAAGACGGCAAGGCGACCGAGCACGGCACCATCCACCAGCAGAAGGGCAAAGTTTACCAGATTGCCAGTTTTGGTGAGGATGCCGAAGGAGAACTGTACCTGCTGCCGCTGGTGTCAAACCCGCCGACAAAGCGCGACCCGCTGGGGGGCATACTGCAACTTGTCGCTGAATAACTTGGCCAGGCGGAAAAAAGAGTACCAGAGTGAAAAATCACCGAGGTCCTCTATCAAAGAACCACCGATGCCGCCGCAGAGAATCTCGGCAGCGGTTTCACGGTGACCACCGATATTGCGGTGGGAACACTGAAAATACTGGCTCGATTGGTTTGGTGAAAAATACCAGGACGGACGGCAACCTGTTTGGTAACCTGATTTCCCCGTGTGCCAATCTTTTGGCCAACGATAAGGAGCCCATAGTCGAGCAGGATATCCCGAATTGTGAAATGATGCCGAGCACTGGATTCAGCACTTAGGCGAAGTGTGTCCTCCTCCGAGATAATATTCGATACTGTCCAGGCTCAGGGCGCTGACATCGAGGGCGAAGAGGTCAAATCCATGAGTGCCCTCGAAAAGCTGGGAAACATTCAATACACACTACATTTGGCGTTGGATGATAACCGCAACCTCATTTAGTAAGATTCGTTCAAAGCCGGCGACTGAGCGACGAGCGGCACCACTTCGCAGCCTGGCCAAGGGAAGTCAACCTTCTTGAACTTTAGTTTGGCCAAGCGTAGAAAAGACGTAGTTAATTCGTAATGTCACAGGTAGTCACCAGAGCAGGGAAGACACGGGTGTTGGCTGTCGTGATGGGTGGAGGACAGGGAGCACGCCTGTTCCCGTTGACCCAGGAGCGATCAAAGCCGGCAGTGCCGCTGGCAGGGAAGTATCGCTTGGTGGATATCCCGATATCCAACTGCATCAACTCACGGCTAACTCAGATTTATCTACTGACCCAGTTCAACTCCGCCTCGCTGCACCGCCACGTTTCGCACTCGTATAAGTTTGACCACTTTTCGCGCGGGTTTGTGGAGATATTGGCAGCCGAGCAGACGCCGAACAGCGATACGTGGTATCAGGGTACGGCCGACGCTGTCCGTAAAAATCTGATTCATCTGCTGAACAACGACTTCGAGCACCTGCTGATCCTGAGTGGGGATCAGCTGTATCGGATGGACTTCCGTGAGATCATCGCGGCGCACATCGAGAAGGAGGCGGAACTGACCGTGGCCACCATCCCGGTAGGACGGGAACTGGCCAAGGCGTTCGGCATCATGCACAACGATGAAGACGGCCGGATTAGCCGGTTCGTCGAGAAACCTGCTACGCAGGAGTTACTCGACTCTCTCCGACTCTCCGATGCGCAGGTAGCTGAGCAGGGGCTCGAGGGGGGCGGCGACCATTACCTCGCGTCGATGGGCATATATATTTTCAAGCGTGCAACGCTGAGCAAGCTGCTCGACAACGAGATGACTGACTTTGGTAAGCATATCATCCCCCGCGCTATCGAGACGCACCAAGTTTTCTCTCACGTCTATCAGGGATACTGGGAGGACATCGGAACGATCCGATCCTTTTTCGAGGCAAACCTAGACATGGTCAGCACGGTTCCCAAGTTTGATTTCTTCCAGATGGAGACGCCAATCTACACCCGGCCACGCTTCATGCCTGCTTCCAAGATCAACGGCGCAGCCATCGACCAAGCGGTGATTTCCGACGGGTGTATCATCGACCGCTCGAGAATCAGCCAAAGCCTGATCGGCGTTCGCTGTCTCCTCTCGCCTGGTTGTCGGGTACACCGCTCGGTGTTGATGGGGTCGGACTTTTACGAGACGAACGCATCTAAGCTAGAGAGTGACGAAAAAGGTATTCCGCGCATCGGCATCGGCGAGAACACCCGCATCGAGCAATCTATCATCGACAAAAACGCCCGTATCGGCGCCAACTGCGTCATTACGCCTGATGACAAGCCGGAACATTTCGACGGCGAAAACTATTACATTCGCGAGGGGATAGTGATCATCCCGAAAAACGCCGTTATTCAGAACGACACAGTGATTTAATCCAATGGCAGCTTGGCCAAGAGGAGAACGGTTGGGCTCAAAATAATACGTGTAGGTATTATTTTGTTGCATGGAGTAACCATCCAGCTACGCTTTTGGGCTGTTTAGTTGTTCGTCAATTTTCCTTGAGTTGGCTTAGCTAAGCGTGACCTTTTTTAAGGATTTTCGAATGAAAAACCTAACAATATCCTTATTGATCCTCACTGCGGCAGTGGCGACGGCTGCCCCTGTCGAGGGTTGGCTCCACATGCGCGGGCCCCTGCAGACCGGAGTTTCTCTTGAGAAACAGCTGCCGGACAAGATTCTAAAAGAGGATGCGCTTTGGACGGTGGATCTGCCCGGGCGCTCCACGCCGACGGTGGCCAATGGCCGGATTTTTGTCGTCGGCCATCTAGGCGAAGGCGCGAATCTGCAGGAGGGCGTGTTTTGTTTTGACAGTGACACAGGCGAGAAAATTTGGGAGCGCAAGTTCAACGATTTTCTGAGCGACATCATCTACACGCGCTACTCAGCCTCGAGCCCAACGATCGATCCTGAGACCGGCAACCTTTTTTACCAGGGGACACAGGGACTCTTCGCCTCGTT
>DBNL01000030.1:462-25309 GCA_002299785.1 Verrucomicrobia bacterium UBA673 | reverse complement strand
CCACTCGGTTGATCCCGTTTGGTTTTCCGCTGTCGAAATCCAATTGGACGATGTTGATGCCGCCCATTCGTGCATCCATCATTTCAGCCATCTCCCGGGTGGGGCTGTCCGGCGCGAGAAATTGGACCGCCCGAATATCGATGTTCAAGTGAGTCGAAGCAAAGAAAGCGGAGAGTAAAAGTATCACTGAAACGACGAGCGTTTGCCAACGTCGTATCAAACATGCTTTGAAAGACCAACAGGAAAGAGTTGAGGTTTTTCCAGAATTCATATTATTGGTTATCAATCGGATGGCGCTTGGCCAGATGCGACAGCCCAGCCGTAAAAACGATAGCCCAGGCCCGAAGTTCCATGCGAAAATAACCGTGACACCGATCGCTCCCGCAATGCCGAAATTCTTCAAGTGCGATACTTCGCTTACAGCCAGTGACAAGAGTCCAACCGCAGTCGTGATGGAGGCGAACAGGCTTGGCAAAAATACTTCACTCAACATGGCGGTGAAGCGATTGTCCAGCGAGAGGGTTGCATCTGTCTGGCGAAGGGAGGTCAACTGGTGAGTTAGCACGGTCAGGTTTATCGCCCCGAGTAGCGGCAGTAGCAGCAGGTTGTACGGCGAAAGCGAAAAACCTGCCAAGCCCAGCACTCCGGGCAGCATCGCCACCAAGGTCACTTCGCTGAGCAACAGCAACATGAGGCAGGGGAACGAACGCAGAGTGAAGCCGATGATGAGCAGGATGACCAGCGCCGTGACCGGCAACACCAGCTTCAAGTCGCGCAGAAATGATTCACTGATTTCCTCCGCGATGAAAGGTAACGAGATGGTGCGGATCCTATAGTCTGGCGAGTCGAATGGCGCAAGCAGCTGACTCGTCTCATTGCGAAATGCCTGGCGCATTGCCGGTGTGGAGAGGTCGCGTTTGTAGGTTGCCGTGATGAGAGTGATCCTGCCATCGGGTGAGACCATAATGTTGCGGACCAGCGGATGTGTAACGGAGAACTGGCGAATTGCAATGATTTGATCCTCCGACAGATAACCGGCCGGGACAAATGGCTCCCACGCAAGTGCGAATCCCCTGCGAACCGGTTTGACTGAATGTGTCAGGCTCTTGACATCGACCAGGCCGCGCTGCTGGCCAAGAGCGTTGCTGATGGAACGGATTTGATCGAAGCCGGCTTGGCTGAATATCTGGTCGCTCTCAACACTGATGACGACAATAGTGTCGTCGCTGAGGAACGACTGTATCCGGTCGTAGGTTTCCAAGTGCCGCTTGTCCGACTCCAGCAGCGTAAGTGGGTCGGTATCTATGCTGACCTGCGTCGTGTGCCATATTATCGGGATGGACCCCAGCAGGAAAACGGCGAACAGGCATCCCGGGAAAAGCACGAAAGGATTACGGGAGCCATTCATGCCGTGGGTTGTTGCTCAGGTCACTTGAGCCACTTCGGGATGCTTTCGCTTGCCCAAAGCTGCTTTCGGGGCTGGCGTTTGCGCACGATTTCGGCCTGGCTGCCCTTCACCAGCACTTCGGCTGGGAAGGGACGAACATTGTAGTTGGACGCCATCACAAACCCATAGGCGCCGGCGCTGAGAAGCGCGAGGTGATCACCTTCGCCGACCTTCGGCAGCATACGATTTTTGCAAAAGTAATCGCTCGACTCGCAGATCGGCCCGACGACGTCGGAGCTAACTTGGTTCTTTTTCAGATGATCACCGGCCTTCCGAGATAGCGGCACGATCTCGTGATAGCTGTCGTACAGGGCAGGGCGGGCGAGATCGTTCATCGCCGCGTCCACGATCACAAAATTCTTCACACCGGTCTGCTTCACATACTCGACGCGCGTGATCATGATGCCCGCGTTCCCGGCGATGAACCGGCCGGGCTCGATCAAAATCCTCAGGCCAAGCGGCTCGAGTAGAGGCATCAGCTTGGCCGCGTACTTGGCCGGGGTGAGCAGGTTTTTGCGCTTGGGCGCGCGCCACCACTTGGCGTCGCCACTCTCAAGTGCTGACTCGTAAACGATGCCCACGCCGCCGCCGATACTGAAGAACTCGATGCCATGTTTTTCAGCTAGGCGCTTGGCCAAGGGTACGACTTTTCGGACGGCTTTTTCGAATGGCCCAACCTCCGTGAGCTGCGAGCCGATGTGCATCTGCACGCCGCGAATGTGCAGGTGCTTCAGCTTAGCCGCCCGTTCGTACACGACCTCGACTTCCTCGAAGGCGATGCCGAACTTGTTCTCGTAGGTGCCGGTGGTTATTTTCGCGTGCGTTTTGGCATCGATGTTCGGGTTCACCCGAATGGCAATGGGCGCTTTCTTTTTTAACCGGCGGGCAACTTTGTTGATGCGAATCAACTCCGGCTCGCTCTCGACGCTGAATGCATAAATCCCCTTTTTCAGTGCGAGTTCGATGTCCTCCTCCGTTTTACCGACACCCGCGAAAACGCATTTTGACGGATCCCCACCTGCAGCGATGACGCGCTGGAGTTCGCCGCCGCTGACGATGTCGAACCCGCTCCCGGCGTTCGCCAAAGTTCGTAAAACGCCAAGGTTGGAGTTGGCCTTGACTGCAAAATGAATCGTGTGATCCACCGGTGAAAGGGCGATGTCGAGTAGTCGGAAATTTCTCGTCAGTGTGGCGTGGGAGTAAACGTAAAGCGGAGTATTATGTTTTTTGGCGAGTGACGCCACCGAGACATTCTCGCAGTACAACTTCCCGCGCTTGAAGCTAAAATCATGCATCGCGGAGGAGTATGCCAAAGTCTCCCAGTCGTTTGAAGGAAATCCTTTTCGAGTCACTCCGCTTGGCCAATCGCGAGGTTGGTGAGGTCGGCGATTGAATCGATGACGGCCAGCGGATCGGTCGCCGGCCCAAGTTGCGATTCGTGTTCGCTGCCGTAGCCGGTTCGGACGAGGACGCAGCACTTTACACCGGCGTTCCAACCGCATTCGATATCCGAAACCTTGTCGCCGACCATGTAGCTGGCTTCGAGGTCGATGCCGAACTCGTCATGGGCGTCGAGCAGCATTTGTGGTGAAGGCTTCCGATTGCGGCTGGGCTGATCGGGGGCCTCGGGCGCGAAGTAGATTTTGCGGAAAGCCACGCCGAACTTAGCAAACTCCACGGCGACGCGCTCGTTGACCGCGTGCATTTGCTCCTCGGCGTAGTAGCCGCGGCCAATGCCTGCCTGGTTGGTGACGATGAACAACTCAAAGCCCTTCTCAGCGAGTTGTTGGACCGCTTCACCCGCACCTGGGATGAGTTCGACTTTGTCAGGCTCGTGGAGGTAGCGGGTCTCGACGATGAGCGTTCCGTCGCGGTCGAGGAAAATGGCAGGTTTGCCGTCGGACATGAAGTTCAAAAACTAGAGAGAAGTTCCCTTGGTGTCACGGTGGCCGTACCGAGTTTTCCGACAACCACTCCGGCGGCATGGTTTGAAAAGATCGCTGCCTCGATTGGACTCGCGCCTGCGACGATGGCCAACGTGAATGAGCCAATCACAGTGTCGCCCGCACCGGACACGTCAAAAACTTCCCGGGCGATAGTTGGGATGTGAAATGGCTTATGACCCGGTTGACAGACAAGCATGCCGAGTTTGCCCAAAGTGATCAGCAACACTTTCAACTCCAATCTGCCAATGAGTTGCCTAGCCACGCACATTAGGTTGTGGTCCTTGACTGGGTTGGCATTGTAAGTGGAGTCGTCAATGTCGGCCAATTCGAACGCCTCCTTTCGGTTGGGTGTAATGAGAGACAGGCCGCGTAAGTCGAGCGAATGCACTGGCTTGGGATCGAGGCTCAGCCAGACGCCATGCCGTTTGCTAAGCACTTTCAACTCGTCGAGATAGTCCTGCGTGACGACGCCCTTGCCGTAGTCGCCGATGACGATCGCTTTCGCTTTGGCCACGCTGTTGTCGATGGACTTGAGCAGTCGCTTGGCCAAGCGCGGCTCGAGGTTGGTTTTGGATTCGCGATCGACGCGAACGACTTG
Organism: Verrucomicrobia bacterium UBA673; assembly: GCA_002299785.1. Lineage (GTDB taxonomy): Bacteria > Verrucomicrobiota > Verrucomicrobiia > Limisphaerales > UBA1096 > UBA1096. Next base: position 21,318 of record DBNL01000030.1, on the reverse strand, counting down.
TTGCCGTTGGGCGATGATGCGCGTTTTGCAGCTCGTTTGCCGCGAGGCATCGGAGATCAGCGGCTTGCAATCGACGTTATCGGCTTTGAGCAAAGCGCGGAGTTTTTTCGCGGCATCATCTTTGCCGACAACGCTGTGCATTTGCGCCGGGCAGTTGAGAGCGGTGAGGTTGCGGGCGACGTTGGCCGCGCCGCCGGGCATGAAGCTCTCTCGCTGAAACTCAACGACTGGCACCGGTGCCTCGGGCGATATGCGCAAGACGTTGCCCCACAAAAACTGATCCAGCATCGGGTCGCCGGTGACGAGCACCGTGCGCTTGGCGGCGGTGTTCAAGATGTTCCGTGCGCGTTGCCGCGTGAGTTTTTTTCGTTCAGCCATCAGCCTGTTTCAGCGGCACTTCGTCGAGAAAACTGGTGAGTGGGCTGGTCGCGCTGGCCGTGCCAAGTTGTTGGCCAAGGCCAATTTCGTAGGCCGCGCGGCCTGCCTCAACGGCGGCTTTGAAAGCAAGTCCCATGCGAGATGGGTCATTGGCGATGGCGATGGCGGTATTCACTAGCACGGCGTCAGCGCCCATTTCCATTGCTTCAGCGGCATGGCTTGGTGTGCCGATACCGGCATCGACCACTACTGGCACGGTGGCTTGCTCGATGATGATGTGAATTTGTTCCCGCGTCTCGATGCCGCGATTGGAGCCGATCGGCGCGCCCAACGGCATCACCGTAGCAGTTCCGACTTCCTGCAGTCGCTTTGCGAGGACGGGGTCGGCGTTGATGTACGGCAATACGGTGAAGCCCTCGGCGACGAGCCGCTTGGCCGCCTCGAACGTCTCGACTGGGTCGGGCAGCAGGTAGCGGGGGTCAGGGTGAATCTCGAGCTTCACCCATTTAGGCAGGCCAGCGGCGGCGGCGAGCTTGGCCAAGCGCACTGCCTCGTCGGCATTCACAGCGCCGCTGGTGTTTGGCAGAATGAGGTAGCGTTCGGGATCGATGAACTCGAGGATATTCGCGAAGGGGTCGTTCTTGCCGGTGAGGTCGGCGCGACGTAGGGCCACGGTGACGACCTGCGTACTGCTCGAGTGGAGGGCATCGCGCATCGACTCGGGCGAGTCGAACTTACCCGTGCCCAGGAACAGGCGCGAGTCGAACGAGCGATCGGCAATGGTTAGCGACGAAGTCTCCAGCGACATCGGGTAGAAACTAGGCGAGCCAAGCGCCGTTGTCGAGGCGACCGGCTACTCTCTGGGATTCGGCTTTGCCGGCCGGGGGCGGGGACCGAATAGGGCGGTGCCGATGCGAACGAGGGTGGAGCCTTCCTCGATCGCCACTTCGAAGTCGCCGCTCATGCCCATACTGAGGTGTTGCAGCGGCACGCCGAGTTTTTGTTCGCACGCCTCCTTCAACTCGCGCAAGCGCTGGAAGATGGGCCGCACTTTTTCCGGCTCGGGCACCCACGGGGCGAGGGTCATCAGTCCGTGGATTTCCAGCCGTGGCAGGGCGTTGATTGGTTCGAGGACATCGAGCAACTCAGCCGGATTGAAGCCGTACTTGCTGCCTTCACCGGCGACGTTGACTTCCAGCAAAATCGGAATGTCCTTGGCGGCATTGTGGGCGTGTTTGTTGATTTCTTCGGCGATCGACATGCGATCGACGCTCTGGATCATACTAAAAAAACGCACGGCGTCGCGGCATTTGTTGGACTGCAAATGACCGATGAGATGCCACTTGAGGTTGCCAGGGCAGGCGGAGATTTTCAGCTTGGCCTCCTGGATTTTGCTTTCGCCGAAGACGCGGCAGTCGTGATACGTCAACTCCCGCACGGCGTCGGCGCTGTGGTTTTTCGAGACCGGCAGCAGCATGACTTCCGCCGGGTCACGTCCGGCGAGTTCGCAGGCGGCACTGATCCGTTCGCGGATGCCCTGCAGTCGTTCGTCCAACTCCATGCGCCGATTTAGCCACAGCAACCCCGCCTCCGGCAAGGTCGAGCAGTTTCGCGCTCGGTCAAGCGGGTTAGTCGAACAACTCTCCGTCGGCGAAGAATCGTTTGAGTTCCGCCTGGCCGTTTTCGACTGAGTCGGAGGCGTGAACCACATTCTTCATTTTATCCTGGCCAAAGTCGCCGCGCAGGGTGCCTTTTTCGGCAACAGTCGAGTCGGTTGGGCCGACCATCTCGCGGATGCGGACGATCGCGTTCTCGCCACGAAGCGCGATCGCCACCACCGGCGACGACTGCATAAAGCCCTGAATCTCAGGAAAAAACGGCAATTCAGTCAGGTGCGCATAATGTTCGCGCAGGATTTCGTCCGACAGGCGCATCATCTTAACGCCAAACACAGCGAAGCCGGCTTCCTCAAAGCGCTTCAACACCTCGCCGCACTTGCGGCCTTCCAAACAATCCGGTTTCAGCAGAACCAATGACTCTTCCATAAGCGCGCGAATCATGCGGACGAATCCCCGAGTGAAAAGCGAAAAGTGATTTTTGCTTAATTTTTCTCCGCTTGGCCAAGCGGGAGCTCAAGTCATGTGAGCGCCGGTGGCGTTGGTGTAGACGGCGTAGAGGCTTTGGCTGGCGGTCATGAAGAGGCGGTTGCGTTTGCGGCCGCCGAAGCAGACGTTGGAGCAAATCTCCGGCAGGCGGATTTGCCCGATACGATCGCTGTTCGGGGCGAAGATGTGCACGCCATCGTAACCGGCTCCGACCCAGCCCGCGCTTGCCCAGATGTTGCCATCCACATCGGCGCGGATGCCGTCGGCACCGCCTGCTGCCATTAGCTTTGGCGTGATCTTTTGAGCCAATTCTTCGGTTTTTGCCAGTCTATCTTCACCCTGAGCTTTCATGGCTTTCATAGAGGCGAACTCTTTTCCGTTTTTCAGTTTCACACCATCGACGTTCCAGACTTTGATATTTTTCCCTGATCCGCTGTCGGAGACGTAGAGTTTGCTCAAGTCAGGGGAGAAGCAGAGGCCGTTTGGCTTGTGAATATCATCTGTCAACTTGGTGATTTTTCCGCTCTTGGCGTCGATGCGGTAGACGGCTTCCTTGAGTTCGAGCGGGCCTTTGTTGCCTTCGTAATCTGACAAACTGCCGTATCCGGGGTCGGTAAACCAAATCGAGTTGTCGCCGCGATGGACGACAGCATCGTTCGGCGCGTTGAATGGTTTGCCGTTGAATGTGGAGCCCAGCACGGTCTCGGTGCCGTCGTATTCGTAGCGCACGACGCGGCGGTGTCCGTGCTGGCAGGAGATTTGCCGGCCCCGATAGTCGAACGTGTTGCCGTTGCTGTTGCCGCTGGGTTTGCGGAAAACGGTCACGCGGTTGTCGTCCTCGACCCAGCGCAGTTGCAAGTCGTTCGGGATATCGCTGAAAACAAGATACCGGCCGACACCGTTCCAGGCGCAGCCCTCGGTCCAGAGGGCATTCGGGCTGGTGTAGAGCCGTTGAACCGGCGTGTTGCCGATTTTGTATTTGTCGAAGCGCGGGTCGAGCGAAATGAGGTCGGGATCGGGATAGCGCGTCGGGTTTTTGCCAGTCCAATCCCGAGCGGCTGCGGTGGCCAAGCCAGCTCCAGCAACGGCTGCGGTGGTGAGAAAATTCCTGCGATCGATGTGGTTCTTTTTCATGATTTTTCAGGGATAAACGGTGGAGCGAAGCTTCGCTTGGCCAAGCGGTTGGGGCAAGAAAAAGCTCGCGCTTGGCGAAGCAATTCCGTTGGATGGCCCAATCCGATGACTGATCAATTTCCACAAATGTTCCGTGTGCGGCAGCGGTTCGATGTGCCACCGCCGGTCGATGTCGCCGCCTTGGTTGCCGATGGCTTTGGGGCGATTCGCGGTCAATTGAAGCCAGGAATGCGTGTCGCCGTGGGTGTCGGTAGTCGCGGTATTTCAAACTTGGCCAATGTTGTCGCCGCCGTGATCGGTGAGTTGAAAAGTGCCGGCGCAGAGCCATTCATTCTCCCGGCGATGGGCAGCCACGGCGGCGCGACGCCGGAAGGGCAGTTGGGGTTGCTTGCCGACTACGGCGTCACCGAGGTGTCGATGGGCGTGCCGGTTCGTGCCTCAATGGAGGTCGAGTCGCTTGGCCAAGTGGAGGGAGGACAGGACGTGCCGTGGAGCTGCGAGGCGTTGGCGGCGGACGGGGTCATCGTGATCAACCGCGTCAAGCCACACACCGACTTTGCTGGGCCGATTGGCAGCGGGCTCACGAAGATGCTCGTCGTCGGACTAGGCAAACACGCCGGTGCCTCCAGGTACCATGCGGCCGCGCTCACACTCGGCTACGAGGCGGCGTTGATTCGCTTGGCCAAGGTGGTTTTTGCTCGGGCCTCAATCCTCGGCGGTGTGGCCATTGTCGAGAATGCGATGCACGACACGGCTCGTGTCGAGGTGCTTGCGGCTGACAAGATTCCTCGGCGAGAGCCGGAGCTTTGCGCCGAGGCGGCGACGATGATACCGGCGCTACCGTTCGACGAAATCGACCTGCTGATCGTCGATCAAATCGGCAAAAATATCAGCGGCACAGGCATGGACACCAACACGATTGGTCGTGGCGTGCACGGCTATAATCTCATGCCGGGAGACGCGTTGGGCAAGCCGTTCATCTGGCGGATTTTCGTGCGGGGCCTGACGCCGGAGACACACGGCAACGCCATCGGCATCGGCATGGCTGAGGCGACTACCAAGCGGTTGGTTGCCGGTGTGGACGCCGCCGCACTGCGTACCAATGTGCTCACATCTCGTGCTGTCCAGTGTGCCAAGTTACCGATGGATTTTGAGACCGATGCCGAGGCGATTAACGCTATGTTGGCATCGCTGCCAGATCCCGATCCGGCCAAGGCGCGGGCGGTGCGTATCCGCGACACGCTCTCGCTTGGCACGCTCGGGGTTTCGGCGGCATTGGCCGCCAAAGTGGCGGCTCATCCTGCGTTGGAGCCGCTTGGACAAGCGGAGCCAATGAAGTTTGGTGCTGATGGTAATCTGCCTCTGTTAGATTTGGACTGAGTTACGGTTGCGAACATCATCGACAAGTGGCGGTGCTTGGCTATCTTCTTTCGCGATCAATGGGGGTTCCTGTTTTAAAAATAAGATTTGTTATCGGACTGTTTGTTCAGCTTGGATTGTTTGGATTGGTGATTGCTCCGGCGCTTGGCCAAGAGCTCAACGAAGATCCTATTGAGGTTGACATCACCGCGCGGGCCGGGTTGCGCTACGACGTCGTCCGATTTGCTGCCAAGCCGGGCCAGGCAATCCTAATGAAACTCATCAACGACGACGACATGGCGCACAACCTCGTTTTCACAAAGCCCGGTCAGCGGCAAGCTGTGGCCACCGCCGCGCTCGCTCTGGGCGTTGATGGTGAGGCGAAAAACTGGGTGCCCGATCATGCTGCGGTTTTGTGGTCGACGCCGGTGCTGCCGCCGGGAGAGCAGCATGTGCTGCAGTTCACCGCGCCGGTGGAACCGGGAATTTATCCGTATGTCTGCACGTACCCCGGGCACGGCTTCCTGATGTACGGTGCGTTGTATGTCGGTGTCTCGATGCCGGAATTGGCAGTGGATCAACACATACCTGAACTGGCCCGTCAGGGAAAAGCGGCTCAAAAACAGTTTCACGCCTGGGGGCATAAACGTCCGCTGATGTATCGTATTTTCATGCCGAACGCTTCCCCGGCAGCGATCGCTGTGGGGCTCAAACATGGGCAGAATTACTGCTGGGACGCTGGGCAGTGTCGGTTGCGATACGCGTGGTACGGGGGGTTTGTCGATCCGTCGCCAGTTTGGCGCGGCAACGGCAACGGCCTGGCCGGGGTCTTGGGCACGAAGTATTGGGAGTCAGATATGCCGGGCACGATCCGGGTGGGTGGCGCTGATGCCGAGCCGGAGTTTTTGGGCTACAAAAAAGTCGATGGCCAGCCGGAGTTCCATTTCCGCGTTAACGATACGGAAGTGTATGAATTGATCACTCCACTTCATTCGATCGTTGGGATTCAACGTTCATTTCGAATCCCAAACAACACGCAGGCGGTCTCGCTTCCGGTTGGCCCAACGAGCCAGGTTACTTTTGAGCACAGCGCGGGCAAACTCGAGAATGGCCTGCTGTCGTTGTCCGCAGAAGAGGCTAGGGCGTTTACCGTTTTCATCGGGTTGATCAAGTAAGTCAGGATGAGAGTTATAGGACGAATACTGATAATTGCTGGTTTGGTTGTGGCTGTTTCCATGCGTGCGGCGGGCATTGGCGACTACTACTCGCTGGAAAATATTGCCACCCCAAAGGGGCTCGATCCGCAAGTCGGCGGGTTGGACTTCATGCCCAACGGGCGCTTGGTTGCCTGTTTTCACCGAGGGGAGGTGTACACGTACGATCCCGGCAAGGGCGAATGGAGGTTATTCGCTGATGGACTGCAGGAGCCGCTTGGTATCGTGGCGATAAACGACCGCGAGGTCGTCGTTATGCAACGGCCGGAGTTGACGCGCATCACTGACACCGACGGCGATGGCGAGGCAGATCAGTACAAAACGGTGTGCGACGATTTTGGTATGACAGGCAACTACCACGAGTTCGCCTTTGGGCCTGCGCGTGATGCCCGCGGCAACTTGTTCGTCGGCCTGAATCTGGCCTCGAGTGGAGCCAGTATCCGGCCGGAGTTGCGTGGGGAGTTTCGCCACTACGGACTGTCGCGCGAAGGCTTCAAGGCCAAGAGCTACGGGAGGTCGTCCGGCCGAATGTACGCGGCCACGCCGTATCGCGGCTGGGTTTTGAAGATCACTCCGGATGGCAAAATGACGCCGTTTGCGCCCGGTTTCCGTTCGCCTAACGGAGTGGGCTTCGACCTCGATGGGCGCTTGTTTGTGAGCGACAACCAGGGCGACTGGTTGGGGACGAGTAAACTGTTTCACGTGCAGAGCGGGAAATTTTACGGACACCCGGCGAGTTTGGCATGGACGAATAAATGGAAGAAGGGGCGTAACCCACTGAAGGTTGCTTCAGCCGAATTTGAAGCCAAACGTACCCGCGCAACGGTGCTTTTCCCTCATGGGTTAATGGCTAACAGCCCGACCCAGCCGATCCCCGATTCTTCCGGCGGCAAGTTTGGCCCATTTGCCGCTCAACTGTTCGTCGGCGAAATGAACCGGGCGCGGATCGTACGCGTGATGTTGGACAAGGTCGCCGGCGAGTGGCAGGGCGCATGCGTGCCATTTTACGACGGCGCAGGCTTGGGTAAAGGTAACCACCGGTTTGCTTTTGGCAAAGACGGCAGCATGTGGGTTGGCCAAACACACCTCTCGTGGGTCGGCGGCGAAGGTGTGCAGCGAATCAAGTGGAATGGAAAAACGCCGATGGAAGTCGAGTCGATGAAGCTACTTCGCAACGGCTTCAAGCTGACATTTACCAAGCCTTTGGCCAAGGGCGCAGGCCATCACGATCATTTTAAGTTCACTCGCTATTACTACGGGTACCGGCAGGGCTACGGCTCACCGCAACTCGGAACGGAAGAGGTGCAGATTGCAGGCTTTAAACTCCGAAGGGGCGACAGAACGATGATGATCTATTTGGATAAACTGACCCCGGGCTACGTCTATCAACTCGACCTGAACAACATCGCCGCCTCCGATGGTTCGCCGCTTGTGAATGCACTAGTTTGCTACACGCTGAACCGACTCACCAACGGCGATGACAAGGCACCGCACTTGGTACAAAAATAAACTCGCCTGCGACTCCGATACGCTCCAACAATCCGCCGGAAAAATTGACGAACCACACACGAATTAAACATGCCCAATACACCCCAAACCCCCATGAGCCGACGCGATTTATTGAAGACGACCAGCGTTGCCACCGCTGGCCTGTTGGCTGGCAGCGTCACGGCGCAGACCAAGCAGGAAAAAGGAGGCGACCCGTTCCGTTATTGCCTGAACATGAGTACGATCCGCGGGCAGGAATTGTCCGTCACCGAGGAGGTCGATGTCGCTGGCAAGGCGGGCTACGACGCCATTGAGCCGTGGTTGGGCAAGCTCAATGACTACAAGAACAACGGCGGCTCGCTGAAGGATTTGCGCAAGCGCATCGAGGATCACGGGCTGACCGTTGAAAGTGCGATTGGCTTTGCGCGTTGGATTGTCGATGATGACGGCCAGCGAGCCAAGGGATTTGAGGATGCCCGGCGTGACATGGATCTGCTCGCCCAACTTGGGGCCAAGCGCATCGCCGCGCCACCGGCTGGTGCCCGTGGCGCGGTCGACCCGATGGCGGCGGCCAAGAGGTATCGAAAGCTGCTTGAGATTGGCGATGAGATCGGTGTCGTGCCGCAGATCGAGATGTGGGGCGGCAACCCATCCATTGGCCGCGTGAGCACGGCCATTTACATCGCGATCGAGGCTGGCCATTCGAGCGCCTGTTTTTTGGGCGATGTTTATCACACGTATAAAGGCGGCTCCGATTTCGCAGGGCTGAAGATGCTCGGCCCGCAGGCGTTGCAGCATTTTCATTGGAACGATTATCCGGCCGACCCGTCGCTGGACAAAATCGGCGATCAGCACCGGGTGTTCCCCGGCGACGGCATTGCGCCGATCGTCGACATCACGAGGGGATTTCTGCAGGTCGGCGCAACGCCTGTGCTGTCACTCGAGTTGTTCAATCGCGAATACTGGGCGATGAACGCGCTCGAGGCCGCTAGGATTGGGCTCGGTAAAATGAAGGCCTCCGTCGCCCCGGCACTTTAGTTTTTTGCGATGGCAACGTACGACGAACTCGCCGGTCGCTTGGTGGTGATAACCGGTGGCGCTAATGGCATTGGCCAGGCGATGGTCGAGGCGTTTCATGCCCAAGGAGCCGTGGTTTGTTTCTGTGACTTGGATGACAGGGCCGGTATGCTCTTGGCCAAGCGCTTGGGCAACCGAGCTGAATTCTCCAAGGTTAACCTCTGTCGTGAGGCTGGCATCAAGCGCTGGGTGGCACGTTTGACCAAGCGGCATGGCGACATTCACGTGCTCATCAACAACGCCGCTCGCGACCCTCGCATCGCCCTTGAGGACGTCACTGCGAAGGTATGGGATGATCTCATTGTCGGCAATATTCGGGCCTATTTTCTAGTCTGCCGCGAGGCGTCGTCGCACTTGGCCAAGGGGGCATCGATCGTCAACTTTTCGTCGATCACCTTTTATACGGCGCCTGTGAACATGAGCGCCTATGTCGCGACCAAGGCCGCGGCGATAGGTTTGACGCGATCACTGGCCCGTGAGCTGGGACCTCGGCGGATTCGAGTGAACACCATTTCGCCGGGATGGATTATGACGGACCGGCAACTCAGCGATCATGTCACCCCAGCGGTCAAGCGTCAGATTCGTAGGGAACAATGCATCCCGGATCTCAATCAACCAGATGAAGTCGCCGACGTAGCGTTATTCCTCGCGAGCGATGCCAGCCGCGCGGTGACAGGGCAGGAGATACTCGTTGACCGCGGTTGGGTGCACGGATGAAAACGGACTACCTTGTCATCGGCGGAGGCGTAGTTGGCCTCGCGACGGCTTGGCGTTTGCAAACCATGCAGCCGGGGAGTCGCGTTTGCCTACTGGAAAAGGAACCGGAAGTTGGCAGCCACCAAAGTGGCCACAACAGCGGCGTGCTGCATTGCGGCCTCTATTACAAGCCGGGTTCGACCAAGGCCGTCCTAGCAGTGCGGGGCATCCGGCAGATGGTCGAGTTTTGCCGCGAGGCCAACATTGCACATGAGATCTGCGGTAAACTGGTCGTGGCGTGCAACGACGCCGAGCTGGAGCGACTGCACAAACTCGAGGAGCGCGGCCTGCAAAACGGACTTGAAGGCATCGAGTTTCTTGGGCGCGAGGCAATGCTCGAGCGCGAGCCGAACGTCGGTGGCATCGCTGCGCTGCGTGTGCCGCAGGAGGGAATCGTCGACTATCCGGCAGTTTGCCGCGAACTCAAGCGACGCATCATGGCCAATGGCGGTGACGTGCAGACCGGCGCGCGAGTCACGCGGCTCGAGCAGCGCGGTGGCGAGTGGGTCGGGGCGACATCCAAGGGCGATTTTGCCGGTAGGTATCTCGTGAACTGCGCCGGGCTGCATTGCGACCGTGTCGCCGAGCTGGCCGGTGAGAAGCGCGAGACGCGAATCGTTCCGTTCCGTGGCGAGTATTATAAACTGGTTGAGGGCAGCGAAGGGTTAGTGCGCCACTTAATTTATCCCGTGCCAGATCCGCAGTTCCCATTTTTGGGTGTGCATTTCACGCGATTGATCCACGGTGGCACCGAAGCCGGACCGAACGCGGTACTCGCCTTTGCGCGCGAGGGTTATCGCAAGACAGACGTCAACATGCGCGACCTCTGGGATGCGGTGAGTTATTCCGGCCTATGGCGTTTCGTCGCGAAATACCCGAGGATGACCGCGCTTGAGTTGTGGCAGTCGTTCAGCAAACGTCGCTTCTGCACGGCGCTTCAAAAGCTCGTGCCAAGCATTCGTGTAACCGATATTGATCCTGGCGGTGCGGGTGTGCGCGCACAGGCGATGGCGCGGGAGGGCGAATTAATACAGGATTTTTGCCTAATTCAGCGACCGGCAGCGCTGCATCTGCTCAACGCCCCCAGCCCAGCTGCGACTGCGTCGTTGGCGATTGGCGAGGAAATTGTCCGCAAGATTTTGGAGGACAACTAAACGCGCTTGGCCAAGCGGAATAAAGAGAATCGCATCCGCTCAATCCCGGCAGTTTTTCAAACGACGGCGGTCGGTCGTTTCAGCGGCCCATCCCGATGAGTTTCATTACTTCACCCTCGAACTCACCTTCAACCTTGTCACCTTCCCGCATGCCAGCGGCTCTGAGCCTGGTCTTGCCGCCGATAAATTGCATGCCAAGTGGGCCAAACGAAAAGCTGCGACCCTCTTTCAGCACGCCGCTGGATTGAATGTCGTCTCCGGCACGAAAGGAGTCCTCCTCCATTCCTAGATCGAAGGACACCTGTTTGTCGTTGTCGGCGCGCCTCGCCACGATACGTACCGACGGCTTGCTACTCCGGCCGAAGCCGCCTGTCCAAGCCGCATGCACGCCGGCGTCCTTCAGCGCAACCTTCATGCCATCCATGGTCAGGCTGATTTCTACCTTACCGATATTGGTGCGTTCGCGCGGGGAATCCTCCATCCAAAGGGCGGAGAACCTGGCCTTGATTTTGCCGATGGCGGCGATGACCGGCGGCGCCTTGGGTTCCTTGCGCCACGCCGGCATGCTATCCGCGGTTTCCTTCATCAAATCCCCGCGTCGTGCCTTGATGAAATCCCGGGTGCCATTCAGCGATTTGGTGAAGCGATACTGCTCACGGTTTAGGTGTGGCTTGATCAGGGCCTCGATCCGGTCACACTCGGCTAGCAATTTGTCCTCGCCCCAATGTTCCTTGAGCAAGTCGTGCAGTGTCTTGCGATAGCGTTCACGGCTTTCCGGCAGTTGGTAAAGGCGATAGGCGACCCGGCCCTTGGTCTTGACCGAGACTGGAGCGCGGAAATCGAAGTTGAGCATACTACGCTTGCGGAACAGCGCGTCCGCTCCCCACGGTATGAAGTGGAACCGATCCGTCTTCGGGTTGAGATAAATGAAAAAATTGTTCGCGTTTCCGGAGTAGCCGTCCCAAAAACCAAGCAGCCCCTCGATGGCCCAGAACCGGTAAAACGAATCGAGATCGACGAACCTGCCGATGGCTTCCTCGCTCACTTCCTCGCTCTCGAGCAGTTGGATCAGTTGCCGGATTTTTTCGCGGCCCAGTTTGTCGTCGCCGCGTTTGTACTCGAGGCTGCCCTCCCAGTCCTCGTAAAAATCCGCTACTGTACCCTCGTAAAGCGTGCCGGCATCGTTGCCAAACCCGCGCGCCAGCAGCGGCTTGCGTATGGACTCCACGTGCGAGTATATGCCGATATTTTTGCCGTTGACTGTCACTTTGGCAAAGGCACAGCGGGGCGCCGGCGACCCGGCTTGGGCGAAAAAGGCATACCCCATGTACTGGCTCACGATGGAGCTGTCCTGCTTGTTGTTGTTCATCGTCAGCTTGGTCAGCCCGCCGATGGCCTGTCCCTTGTCAATGTGGTTGAGTTTGATCTTCAGCGACGGCCGACTGGTGCTCTGCGAGCCGATGAACCCCTTCTTGCGCAGGCCGACCTTTTCAAACTTCACGCCGTCAATCGTCATGTCGGCATTCACGTATTCGTAAGGGCCGTCGATCGGCTTTACTTTCCGGCTCTCATGCAGCGCGGAGACGAAGTTGCGCGACTGATGGCGTATCTTGTTCCAGTCCTTTTCGGCAACGGTGATTTGCACGTCGAGCACGCGGTCGGCAGGAAACAGTTCGTCGAGCGTCAGTTTTTTGCTCGCAGCCAAGCCGGTGGATGCCAACACGAATGCAGCCAAGCCGACGGTCGGACACTTGAAGAAAGTCATGTTCATGTTCAGTGAAAAGGTTGTGCTGTAAACAAGGCGGAATGCATTACGTGCCGGGAGGCTGCAAAGTTACCGAATCACCTCAAAAACTCAACACCCGGCCCAGAGTCCAATGCCTGTAGAACCGCACTTGGCATTGGCGATGAATGCGGCGACCTTCGCGGCATCCTTCCGGCCGGGAGCCGCCTCAACGCCACTGGACACGTCGAGCCCGAATGGCGCAACCTGGCCAACTGCTTTATCAGCGTTCTCCGGCGTCAACCCACCAGCGAGCAGGATCGGGCGGCCCAGCCGGTTGGCCTCCACGGCCAGGTCCCAGTTGAACCGTTCTCCGGTGCCGCCCGGCACTCCCTTCATGTAACTGTCCAGCAACCACGCGTCGGTCTCGTAATTCGGCAGTTGTGCAAGCGACTCGCTGTCCTTCACGCGGAATGCCTTGATCGTCCGTAGTTCGAATCGCGCACAATACCCTGGTGACTCGTTGCCGTGGAATTGAAGCGTGTCCAGCCCGGCCGTGGCAGCGGTGGCGCGCACCGTAGCCTCGTCGGCATCGACGAACACGCCAACCTTAGCAATGTGCGTCGGGAGTTCGGCAATAATCGCCGCCGCCTGCACCGGCGTGATGCAGCGCGGGCTCGGCTCATAAAACATGAAGCCCAGCGCGTCCGCGCCTGCTGCGCCCGCCTCGCGCGCATCTTCGATCGATGTGATTCCACAAATTTTTACCCGCACACTCACGGCGCAAGACGCTATGCGGTCAGGGCCAAGTGTCAACGCCCGTGTCGGATTCAGATTGCGCTGGAGGTTGGGGCACGGCAAAACCAAGCGCGTGAATGACGAACCTCTAATGGCCTATGTAGCACTGGGGGCCAATCTCGGCGCCGCCGCCAGGACATTGCGAGAGGCAGCCGACTCAATCGCCGGATGGCCGTCCACCAAGCTGTTTGGATCATCGCTTTGGCGGACCGCGCCGGTTGATTGCCCGCTCGGTTCGCCGCCGTTTCTCAACGCTGCGCTTGGCCTGCAGCCAAGACCCGGTACCACGCCAGAGTCGCTGCTCGACGCATTGCTGGCACTCGAGGCACGGTTGGGTCGTACTCGCTCCGCATTGACCAATGCGCCACGCGCCATTGATCTCGACCTGATCGCTTTCGGAACTGAGACACGGACCACGCCGACATTGGTTTTGCCGCATCCGCGTGCCCACGAACGCGCCTTCGTCTTAGCCCCACTCGTCGAGATTGCACCTGGCTTGATTCTGCCCGGTCAGCAACAAACGGTTTCCGCGTTATTGGCAACGCTTGGCCAATCGGAAGCGATGAAAACAGAGCATCGCCTGATCTAAACGCAGAGGATGCAGAGACGCGGAGAACCGTAGAGATGAAGGTATGGACGACTGTCTCAGTCGTCCGCAACGTGTGAGTACTACTTGGACTAGCAGATTATTTTAGGGCTTAGAACATCGAGGCAGTTTCTTGGATTGCATCGCTGCGCGCCGCTATGGAATGGGATTTCAAAACGTCACCGAAAGTGGTGCAGAGAACCGTACTCCAAAACGCTCTGGCATGCACAACAGACGGTCGAGCTTGCAAACGTAATTTTTTTCTGTGGCCCTCTGCGTTTAATTAAACCGTCTATTTCGATGCTGGTGTTGTTACGGTTTTTTGGAATACGATGACGTGTTGGCGTGGGAGCACGGAGATTGTCTCCACCCATTCGAGTGGGTGCGGCGTGACCTCTTTCATCACCTGCAGTTGCGACATCTTGTGCAGCAGTTTGATCGGCACGTTGGGATCCTCCATCCTATACTCGACGAACGCGATCCGCCCTCCCGTCTTCAGTGCGAGGCAGAGGTTCTGCAGCATCTCGTGCGGGTGCGAAAACTCGTGGTACACATCGACCATCAGCGCGAGGTCGATGCTGTTGGCGGGCAGGTTTGGATTTTTGATCGTACCTAGCACGCCCTTCACATTCTTGATACCGATCTTACCGAGATTCTTTGCCAGCAACTCGAGCATCTCTGGCTGAATGTCCACCCCGTACACTGTGCCCTTCGACCCGATGACGCGCGCGATGCGCCGCGCGAAGTACCCTGTGCCGACTCCGATGTCAGCCACGTTGTCACCCTTCTTAAGTTTGAGCGACTTGATGAGTATTTGCGGTCTCTCCTCCAGTTCGCGCGATGGTCGTTCGAGCCACCCCGAACCGAGGTGCCCCATAACGTGAGCGATCTCGCGGCCCATATAGAATTTGCCAATGCCGTCCCGGCTGTGCTGTGTGCGGTATGTGTATCGCGGGTTCTCGGGATCGACGCGGACACCCTTGGTCTGGCCAAGCGCGGGAGAGAGCTGGCCAAGCGCGACGAAGACGGCGGCGAGTCCTAGGAAAAACAGCGGGCGTTTCATAAAGGGCAATGTAGCCTTGGGCGGGTGCGGTGACAAGCTGGCCTGTGCTTGGCTAGGCGCGCCCGGCTTGGTATGATATCCAACGTTATGGCATTGGCAAAGAAACTGTTGCACACCCGCTACCGCGTGAACGACCTCGAGAAAACCGTCGAGTTTTACAAGAACGTTCTTGGTCTGGAGGAGGTGCGTCGTCACAAGTCGCCGCGCGGCTCCGAACTGGCATTCCTCAAGGCACCCGAGAGCGAGGAGACCGTCGAGATCTGCCATTTCCCCAACAGCGGCCAAGTGGTGGTGCAGGAAGACCTCACGCATCTGGCCTTCGAGGTCGACAGTCTTGAGGAATTCGGCCTGCACCTCGCCAAGCTAGGCTTCGAGTACTCCGATGGCCCGACGATGAGGGAAGCCGGCGGCGGCTTTGCCTTCATCGACGCCCCCGAGGGCTACGAGATCGAGCTTATCGAGATAGCAAAGTGAGTTCCTGATTTTTAAATTAGACACAGATTTCACGGATCAGCAAATCTGTGCTAATTCGTATACTCTTCCTCTGTTCATCAAACGATACTTGACTAAAAAGGTCGGGATTCTACTTTCTGCCTGGCATGAAATTGTCGCAACGGGGTGAGTATGCTTTACGGGCGGTTTTGGTTCTGGGGATGAACCACGGTTCAGGTGTGGTGCGGATCAGGGACATCGCGCAGCAGCAGAATATTCCGCGCCGGTTTTTGGAGCAGATTCTCAATGATCTGAAGTCGGCCGGATTTGTGTTGAGTAAGCGCGGGGTAGCGGGAGGCTATCGGCTGCAGCGCGGGCCGAACGAGATTTCGCTGGCCGATATTATTCGTCACTTGGAGGGACCACTGGCACCGGTGGGGTGTGTGAGTGTGAATTATTACCAGCGCTGTTCTTGTCCCGACGAGGGCGCGTGCGCGATCCGCAGCGTGATGCAGGAAGTGCGTGATGCGATCGTCGGCGTGCTGGAGGGAGTGAGTGTGGCGCATTTGTGCGAACGCGTGCGCGACTTGCAGGGGCCACTGGAGAATCCGCTCGATTATATCATTTAGGGAGTTTTAATTTTTCAGTTTAAAAATTCGTATACGGATTTCATGGCTGAACTCAATTCTGGCTATCTGTGTTAATACATGTCCCTTTTCTGTTCATTTAATTCCGTCTTGAGGTCGGACTGGATTTGCAGGAGCAGTG
Source organism: Verrucomicrobia bacterium UBA673 (assembly GCA_002299785.1). Classification (GTDB taxonomy): domain Bacteria; phylum Verrucomicrobiota; class Verrucomicrobiia; order Limisphaerales; family UBA1096; genus UBA1096. The sequence goes on along the minus strand of DBNL01000030.1, from coordinate 5,283 downwards.
CTTCGTCGGTTGGTTTTTTTCCGAGGGCTGTCCGGACGTAGAAGGTGTCGATTGCCGCGCCTTTCTCGGTGCTGATACGCGCGACGTGGATGCTGAGTCCGTGCCGTGTCAGGACCTTTGAGATGCGGTGCAGCAGGCCCAGCCGATCCGCTGACTCGACTTCGATGATGGTGCGCGACTCGGCGGCCTCGGTGTCGATACGGATGCGCGTTGGCCACTCCCATTCCGCTGGTGTGGCGCGCTTGGACAAGGTGTCGATCTGTGTCTGGAATTCCGGCGACTCGCCTGGCAGCAGCGCCTGGGTGAGCTGTTTTTTGAACGTGTCGCGCTCGCGCCGCTTGGCCAAGCCGCCAGTGCGCGCGTCCACGACGAGGAACGTGTCGAGAATGATACCGTCGCCCCGCGAGAAGACGCGTGCGCTCAGGATGTTCAGCCCCGACGCGGCCAAGGCCCCGGAGATGGTGGTGAACAGCCCAGGGCGATCCCATGTGCAGATTTTTACCGAGGTGTGGGCGCGCGCAGGTTGATTGTGCCAGGCGATGACCGGCTCCAGCAATCTGGAACCGGAGCCGTTGACGACGCGCTTGAGGAAGCGGTTCACCTGTGTGAGGTCGATGTTGATATGCTCGAGCGAGTGGGTGCGAAAATAACGCGGTGTGAGGTACTCGAAGTGGGCCTCGAGTTCTTCGGCGGAAATTTTCAGCGGCAACTGTTCTCGCGCCTCCTGCATGAGCTTGGCAAGGCGCTGCTGCTCCGCCTCCTCGTAATCCTTGCCGCTGGCGAGTCGCCGGCCGGTGAGGTGGTAGAGGGTTTGAAGCAGCGTGTTTTTGAAATCGTTCCAGAGGTTGTTGCTGGTACCGAGCGAGTCGGCGAATGTCAGCAGTGTGAGCATGGCTAGGTTTTCCTCATCCTGCACCGTCTCGGCGAATTGGCGGATCACGGTGGGTGAATCGATGTCGCGCCGCTGCGACACCTCCGCCATGAGCAGATGATGCTCGACGAGGAACTTCAGTCTGGCCAGGCGGCGAGGCGTGAGGCCAAGCCGCTCGCCGACTTTTTGGCAGACGACTGTGCCGTCCTTCACGTGGTCGCCGCTCTCCATGCCCTTGCCGGCGTCGTGCAAAAACAGAGCGAGGTACAACAGGTACGGCAGATCGATGTCTTGCAGGATGTGGGTGTAGTGAGCGAACGGGGGCTGAGCTGCGTCCCAGACTTGGTCGAGCCTCTCGAGGCAGACGAGCGTGTGCTCGTCCGCCGCGTAGGCATGAAAAAACTCGTGCTGCACGAGGCAGGTCATCCGGCCGAACTCCGGAATATAGCGACCCAGCAGATCGACCTCGTGCATGGCACGTAGGGCGGGGGCAACGTTGCCGCGCTGGTTGAGAATTTCGAGAAACGTCTCGTGGTTTTCCGTGTCGTGGACGAAGTCGTCGTCCACCAGCGAGACGTTATCTCGCAGCAACTGCGTGAGGTCGGGGTGAAATTCGAGGCCTCGCTGCTGGGCGTGCAGGAACACGCGCATGAGTCGTCTCGGCTGATCTCTGAAAATACGATGTGAGATCGGTACAAGCTCGCCGTCGATGATGTTGAAGCCGTCAAGGGTTTCCGTTTTTTTACCCCCCCCGAAAATCGAGCGAAGCGAGGGCAGTCGGCGAGCCGGTTTGGGGCGGAGAGCCAGTCGACGCTCGACCATGCGGGTGATGAGGTGGATCCCTCGCATGTGTATATAAAGGTCGCGCATAAACGTCTCTAACCGGCGTGCCGGGGAGCGGTCTTTGTAGCCAAGCTGCCAGGCGATTTTCGGTTGGAGCGCTTTGGGGATATTGTCTGTCAGTCGCTTGGTCTGGAGGTGAAGCTCGTTGCGGGTGCGCAGCAGGAAGCCGTAGCCAACCTCGAGTTGCCTGCGATTTCTTGGGCGGACCATCCCCTGAGCCTCGAGCTGCTCAAGGGTGTGGGCGCCGTACTTGAAGTACGTCATCCATAGCAGATTCTGGTAATCGCGAAGTCCGCCGCAGCCGTTTTTGATGTTCGGCTCCTGTAGCAGGGCGGAGTTGCCGAATTTCACGCGTCGCGCGTCCTGGTCGCCGATCCGCATTTGCAGATAGTTGTCGACGTGGTTGCGGATGCATCTGGCCTCGAGTTGCTGCCGGAACTCCTCGAACAACCCGGCATCGCCAGTGATGAGGCGCGACTCGATCAGCGACGTCTTGGTCTGCATGTCGTCATTGGCAACGTTGACCGCATCCTGGATGTTGCGCACCGAGTGGCCGACCTTCAAGCCGAGGTCGTACAGCGTGTAGATCAAGCCGCCGGCGCTGGTGAGTTTCTCTAGGAGCGGATGAGTGAAAATGCGGTTAACGCTTGGCATCGAGCCGCTGTGCAGCAGCATGATATCGACGTCACTGTGAGGGTTGAGCTCCGCGCGACCGTAGCCGCCGATGGCGATGAGGGCGACTTGTAGTTTCCGCGCATTGCCGGGCTGCTCGAAGGTTGCCAGCGTCCAGTCGAAAAGCTCGCGCAGCAGCGTGTCGAGCATCCACGACCGACCAAGGCAGACCTCGCGACCGTCACCGCCGTCGCGGTGCCACCCCTGCAGGCGGGCCGACTCCATCTTGAGGAAACGCTTAAGCCTTGGCAGCTCCTTGATGAGGGAGCTGTCATTGGGGATGGCTATCAACTCTGTGACACCGGCTGGGTCTGTGGTGTTATCCGGCACGCTTTGGGAGTCTAGCTGCGCTGGGCCGCCGAAACAATTCCGCATGGCTAGGGCACACTTTAACCCACCGTAACCTTGCCGCTTGGGCAAGCGTAATTTAGATTTTTGAGGCATGGTTGACAGGAACGATCCCGATGTGGCCCTGATGTTGAGGGTGAAGGAGGGAGACTTGTCGGCCTACGAGACGTTGGTGGAGAAGTTCAAGCAGCCGGTGATGAACCTGGTTTACCGGCTGATCAATGACATCGACGAGGCGGAGGACATCGCCCAAAACGTCTTCGTTCAAGTCTGGAAAACTCGCGAACGGTACGAGCCTGCAAGCAAGTTTACTACCTGGCTTTTCACGATTGCCCGCAACCTTGGCCTGAACGAAATCCGTCGACGCACCCGACATCCGGCTGACTCACTCGATGAGCCGCGCCCTGACAGCGAGTCGCAGCCATTACGCGTGGTGGAGGATGCCTCCAGTTCGATCCCGGCCGACGCCGCCCTGAGCGGCGAGCTGCGCTCGAAGGTTGAGGAGGCGTTGATGGATCTACCGGAAAAACAGCGCACAGCCCTTCTACTCTGCCGCGAGGGAGGAGTCAGCTATGAGGAAATCGCCGAGGTGCTGGGCGGGATCTCGCTGACGGCTGTGAAATCGATCATTTTTCGGGGACGTGCGGTACTCAAAAACCGCCTGAAACCTTATTTAAAATCAGGCGAATGGCAAAAAAAATGACCTCACGGCAAAACTTTTTTACAGCCTTGGTTTTAGAGTAAAGGAGACAATGAACCAATCCGAGTTTGATAACTTGTTGAAAACCGCACTTGAGCGTGATTTGACTGATGCTGAGTTGGCCAGTTTGGAGAACTGGCTGGCTGAGAACTCCACCGATCAGGCAGAGTGGGAAGTGCTCGATCACCTGTTAGCCGCACTGCCTGACACGCCAGTCGCGACCAATTTTACTGCCCGCGTGCTGGACGAAGTCTGTAGCGTCGAGGCGGCCCAACCAGTGCTTGGCCAAGCGTGGTGGCAGAGGCTCCTAGCACCGCAGTTTCGTCCCGTTCAAATCGCGGCCGCTGCAACGCTCGCCATGGTGATCGGTGGTGTTGGCTACCAATCGCATCTTAACCAGTCCCGAGCCGAGATGGCTGCGGCCATCGTGTCGATCGCCGAGTTCACTCCTGTTTTTTTGGCTGATATCGAGGCCATCGAGGCGGTCGCACAGGCCGACGTGATCGACGAGGAACTTTGGGCCGCCCTCAAGTAACTTCATGAAATTGCGAGTCACAGTTACCCGCCTGCTACTGCTGCCGATATTGGCAATGGGAGCGACCGTTGGTGTAATGGCTGCTAGCTCGCCGTTTGCGGCCTTCAAAAAAATTGTCTCGCTACCCGAAGCCGAGCGCGGGGTGGCGGTGGGCAAACTCAAAATTTCCTCCGAGCGCCATCGCAAACTTGTGCATGCCAAGATCCTCGAATACGCCGCCATGCCTGAGGCCGAGCGTGATCGCAAACTAGACGCGTTGGATTTCCGCTGGCACCTGATGCCCATCATGAAAACGGAGAAGACCGATCGGGCTAAGCGTCTGGCCTCTGTGCCGGAGCGGTTCCGCACCGATATCAAGAGGCGGTTGACTGGCTGGGATCAACTCGACGCCAACGTCCGCGCCGACTTGCTCAAGAACGAGTCGTTTTTCCGCTATCTCTCCAGCTTTGGCAGAGGCTACCAGTCGCGCGTTGCGCTGACGAATCACATGGAAAAAATGTCGACCCGTCTGCGTGAGGGCCTCGAGGGGCGGATCAAGACCTGGCGTGAAAAAACGAAACCGGATCGCCGCCGGATGACCCGCCAGTTTCACCATTTTTTCGATATGCCAGTTGCCGAGCAGGAGCGCACCCTGAGCCACCTGTCGAGTCGGGAGCGGGCGCGAATGGAGGCCAGTCTTGGGCAGTTCAAGTCCTTATCCCGTGCCCAGCGCGAGTTGGTCATCCGGTCGTTTGAGAAGTTGGCCAACATGTCGCAGAGTGAGCGTGCCGGTTTTTTCCTTAACAACGAGCGGTGGAATGACATGAACGAGGCAGATCGCAAGAAGTGGCGGACACTCGTGACGCAGATGCC
>DBNL01000030.1:0-132 GCA_002299785.1 Verrucomicrobia bacterium UBA673 | reverse complement strand
CCGTTGCCACCCGGTTTCGGCAAAGAGGCCGCGCCCCCGCTGCCCCCCGGTTTGGTTGATGAGACCACCCCCGGTCAATCCGTGGTCACTAACACCATTCGCTGAGCAGCGAAATGGATCCCATTGCCTTCA
>DBNL01000038.1 GCA_002299785.1 Verrucomicrobia bacterium UBA673 | reverse complement strand
CGCGCTCAAGGAACGCCGTCACCGCAAACGCCGAGACCAACAGAAGCACCCAGACCATTGGCCCGCCCTGCCTCAACAGCTCCCACGCGGTCTGTGACTCCCCCACCTGCGCGATAACAAAAAAATTCATGAATTATTATAGGCTTCCCGGGCGTTAGTTTTCAAGGCTGAGGATCAACGGGTATCCCCGCTTGGCCAAGCGCAATCTCACTTGCCAACGGCCGACGGGCCGATGCACCACAGGCTCGTGTGGGTTCGCAGGTAGATCGCTCCGTCCGACACAGCCGGCGTCGAGTTCGAGTACTCGCCCACCGGGTTGCTTGCCAAAAGCTCGAACTTCGGGCTGGCGCGCACCACATGCGTGTCGCCGGACTGGTTGGTCACGTACACCCTGTCGCCGACCAGCACGGGCGAACCCCAAACGCCGGGATCACTCTTCGTCGCGGGCAGCCGCTCGGTGTAAACCGTCTCACCGGTTTTCAGGTCGAGACACGTCATGAAGCCTGACATGTTCACAAAATAGGCATGCCCCTCGTGCATGATCGGCGTTGCGAGGCGGTTCTTCTTCGCGCGCGCCTCGTGCCATAGCCGCTTGGCCGTCACGTCGCCGTTGCCGCCAGGCTTCACCGCGAGCGACGCGCCGAAGTAGCCGCCCATCGCCAGCACGACGTTGCCATCGTAAACCGGCGACGTGTACACAAGCGGGTTCAACCCGTTGCAATGCCACAGCTCACTGCCGTCCTCCGGGTTGACTGCGCGCAGCGTGTTGGCCTCGCTGATAACCAGTTCAGCCCGGCCGTTCGCCCTAATAATGATTGGGGTGCTGAACGAGCCGGTCATACCCCCCTCGCGCCCACGAAAACCGTCCACGCGATCGATGTTATCGCGCTCCTCGACCTTGCGTTTCCAAACCGTGCGGCCACTCAACTTGTCAAGCGCATACAGCATCGAGTGCGGGCCGGGGCCGTGATAAAGAATGCAAACATCGCCGAACAGCACCGGCGAAGTGCTGCTGCCCCACTCGTGTTCCTGCGGCCCAAGGTCGCGATGCCAGAGTTGCTGTCCATCGAGGTCGTACGCGGCGGCTCCGGCCGAAGCGAAGTTAGCCACTACGATGCGGCCATCGGTCGCCGGCGAACCGGAGCAATACGGGTTTGTCTTGTGGGTTGTTTCCTTTTTGGCGTGGGTGACGCCACTACGCCAAAGCAGCTCGCCGGTGCGCTTGTCAAAACACATCACCGTCCGACGCTTGTCGGCGTCAGTCGCCTGCGTGATAAACACCTTTTCGCCCCAGACAATCGGCGAGCTATTACCGCGATCCGGCAGCGGCACCCGCCAGCGGACGTTCTGTTTCGTGTCCCAATTCAGCGGAACGGTTTCGCCCTTGGCAAAGCCGGAGCCGGCCAAGTCTCCCCGCCAAGACGGCCAATTGCCCGCGTGGCCGCACGCCACCAAGGAGAGGCCAAGCCCAAACATAACGCCCCTCCGGAATCGAGTGTTTGCCTTCATACGGGGATTCTATAGCGAAGCATCCACCAAGAGTAGGCTTTTTTTGAGGCAGTAAGTCGGGGAGAACTGTTAACCACGAAGAACACGAAGGTTTTAAACCCGTGCCTTCATGCTCTTCGTGTTAAAAAAGATCTATTTCAATCCGTCGAGGATGACTTTGGCCACTTCTTCGGCTAGAGCGACTGACCCTTCCGGCGTGAAATGCACGTTAGCCGGCAGCTGGACTTTCTCCAACCTCACGAGCGCGAACGAGTACAGGTCGTGAATCGGGACGCTGTACTTTTGCATCACGCGCCTAGCGGCGGCGTTGTAGTTCACAACATCTGCCGGGATGCGCCGCGGACGAACTTTAGCCTCGGGCACCGGCGTGGTGTTGCGCCAGATCAGCTTGGCACCGGTTTGCTTGATACGGCGAACGAGCGAGTCGAGATTCTTCTCGTACGCCGCCGGTGTCACCTGCCGTTTGCCGTGCGGCATGAATTTCAAGTCGTGCAGACCCCAGTTAAAATGAATGACATCCCACTTGCTGTCACCGAGCCACGAGTCGATCTGCACGAGGCCCTTGGTCGTCGGGCCGCCGTTAGTGGGAATGCGGTGCACGTTGGCTTTGCCTTTGAGCAACTCGCGCGTCGGCAGCGTGTAGCCTATGGAGATCGAGTCGCCGATCAACAGCACGCGCGGCAAACCGGCCACGTCCTCGATCGGGACCATCGGGTTGAGTCGCTTGGCCTTGGGGTTCTGCGCTTGGCCAAGCGCGGGCAGCGTGAGCAATGTCGCGTACAACAGTGGAATTAATTTGATTTTCATTTTGCCCTAATCTTGGTTGATGGAGAAAATCCCATCGGCCTCCTCTAGGGTTTCCTTCGAGCCAATGTCGTACCACGTGCCGGGCACGCTCCACGTGTAAACCGGCATCCGCGGGTAAAGCCACTGGATCAACCGGCCGGGCTGGTCAGGGTTGTTTCCGTCGGCGAGATATTGATCGATAAGCGGCAGCACCACCCTGGGATAGTGATAAAGCGCGATACCAATCAGCGTCGACTTTGGCGCAGCCGGTTTCTCCTCAAAACTGGCGATGCAACCGTTGGCGTCCGACTCGACGACGCCGTACTTGGTGGCCTCTTTCAGGCTACCGACGTCATACACGCCGAGTACGGGGGCGTTCTTCTCCGCGCACAACCGGCCGTAATCGCCAAGTTTATCGCTGAACAAATTGTCGCCGGCCACCACGATGACGTCGTCGTCGATGCCTTGGCTTTTCAAGACCAAATGCAAGTCGCCGATTGCGCCGAGTTTGTTGTCGTCACCAGTGGAATGGTCGTTCACGACCCGCACCAGTGATGAAAAACCGGACGTGTTGCGCCTGCTGGCCCACGCCTCAAAATGGCCAGCGAATTTTTCGTTGGTCACGATGAACGCCTCGTCGATGGCGTCGATCGCCCCGAGGCTGGCCAAAACATGATCGACCATTGGCTTGCCGGCGACCGGCAGCAGCGGCTTGGGCTGGTTGAGCGTTAGCGGGTAAAGGCGAGTGGCGTATCCGGCGGCTAAAATGATCAGTTTCATTCTGAGCGGCTAAGCCTAAAAACACCGGTTCAAACCGTCAACACCGGTCAAAACAAAAACACCAAAAAACATATCCAGTCGGTGGACGTATGTGATTACTCATCCTTATTCTTGTGGAGTATGTTGAGTTTTGATCGGGTTGGCACTCGTCTGGTCGCAATGACCGGGAAGTGGCTCTTTTTGTGCACTTTCCCTTTTCGAACCCTTTACAAGGATCAATTATTCTCTCACTCACTCCTGCCC
>DBNL01000121.1:9199-12355 GCA_002299785.1 Verrucomicrobia bacterium UBA673 | reverse complement strand
GCGTGAGGTTTGCGACGACGCAATCTGCTGTTCAGACCCGATGCAAAAACAATGGACAACTTGTTATGAAAAAAATTGAAGCAATCATCAAACCGTTCAAACTGGACGAAGTACGGGACGCGCTGGCGGAAGTCGGGGTAGAAGGCATGACCGTATCCGAGGTCAAGGGGTTTGGCCGACAAAAGGGACACACCGAGATTTACCGAGGCAGCGAATACACCGTGGACTTTCTGCCCAAGATCAAGGTTGAGTTGGTTGTCGCCGACGAGAACGTACAAACCGGCTTGGATGCGATCACCAAGGCCGCCAGCACCGGCAAGATCGGCGATGGCAAACTGTTCGTTACCTCCGTCGAGGAGGCCATACGAATCCGCACTGGGGAAACAGGCGGCGAAGCGATCTAAGTCAAATTTTGCATGTCGAAAAACAAAACAAAAAGGGAGCTGTTTCCGGCTCCCTTTTTTAATCTCATCGGCCAGGCGTATGGCCAGGGTCACTCGTACTTGAGCGTCACTTGGCCGTTTGCTACCTGAATGCTCTTGATTTTCACTGCGGAGCCGCTTAACCGGTAAAACTGGGTTGTGCCCGCCTGGCCAAGCGTGATCGTGCGGCTAGCTTCGTCTATAGAAGCTCCACCGCCCACCTTATAAGGGCCGTTCACATCTGAGCTTATCTGCAAAGTTAGAATCGGCTTTTTAGGCTCCTCATACTTGACGAATACAAGATAGTTCTGAACAAGGTACAAATCATTAGGATCAGTGATGTGCTGAGTAAGGCGTAGAGTAGCCTTCCCTCCAAGCTTCACAATAACCGGCTCTTTTCCAGTTCCGTCTGTTAGTAGAACATTGCGAAACTCCACACCTGATTCACTGCCAAAGAAGCTACCCAACACCTCAGTAGTCTGTTCCTCCTCACCAGTGGCACTTGTAACAAGTTCCAATGTACTCTTAGCCTCCGGCATATCAAACTGTGCCTGACGCAAATAGACCAGATAGTCACCATTTGGATAGGTTCGCGTGTAGTTAAGCCATTCTCCTTCTTCAATATCACCAACCCCAAAATCGTATATTCCCTTTTGAGCACCACCTGCCTCGATAAATTTATCCCTTGCCAAATCAAGTGCTGGGGCTGTGCTGACTCCGTCGTAAGGGCGATAGCGGTGAGTCGATGGCACAAGGGTCTCATTCGTATCAAAAAAATCGATACCGTTTGAGCCCTCTAATGAATTATAGGAGCCATCTCCCCAATTTGAGTCAAACCCATCCTCAGTAAGCTCAGGGATCAAAATCGGATTATCAATAAATTCACCCCAATCATAATTATAGTCCTCAACCTCTAAAACGAAACTGTTTGTATCGAATGTATCAAAGTACAAATTACGGGTGTCAGTCTCCCCGTCAGCATCAGTAGCGACAATTACAGCATGATAGTTGACCCCTGCCTCAAGGCCCTCAAAGGATACTTGCCTAGCAGTTGACGTACCGACAACTTTTAAGCCATTGGCAATGGTATATTTTGACCCATTCAACGTGACAGAAACGTCATTCGGTTCGACCCCCTGATCGTCATTAACCACAAAAGTTATCTCTGTTGAAACCGGCAAAAAAAGGCTGCTGGCACCTGGCATAACAGAGGCAATAATTGGTGGCTGATTCTTTCCTTTAGCACCAGAAACGGATGCATAAGCATTATCTAATATTACATTAGAGGCAGGCAATGAACCATTGCCATCATTGTGATAAAGCAAAAGGACAAAATTCCCAGGTTTGTCGATGAAGCTGCCAGCGGGTGAATCATTCCCTGTGCTAAAGTCCTCCTCTTCAGGGGTGTCCGTTACCGTTTCTTTAAACAATACTGTCTGATTGTTTTCAAGATCCAGCACCTTTGTCGTCACCTCCACCGAATTACCAGAGCCAGTCATAGAGAGGACGAGTCGAATATTCTCCTCCCTATCAACCCATTGCCCTTCAGTAGTCTCAGAAAAATATTTGCTCAGGCCCTTGGCAAAAAGCAGATCGTTTATGTCCTTTGCAAAGCTATAACCGGAAAGCGTACTGACGGAATTCTCCTTGGGAATAAAACTGAGAACCGCAAAGGAATCGGGCTGATTAGACGTGACCAGATCAACACTGAACTCAACCGTGGTTCCATCCTCGATGGTAAATGTCTTTGGTTCGTAGGTTGCCGCCACAAAAAAAGGCTGCCCCGAAGGTTGACGCATCCCGATAGTCAACTGGCCCTCCTCTTCACTCAAGAAGCCATTGCCACTTCCGAAATCGAATATCTTCCAATCAGTAACCTTATTGTCGTCAAAATCATCCACCGTCGCAGCCTCGTACTCAAACACCTTGGCGTTGTCCAATGTCACCGTGGAGGCTGGCAACGAACCATTGGTATCGTTGTGATATAGCAGTATGACAAAATTACCCGGTTTACCTAAGAAGGGGGCAACTGGGGAATCTGTGCCTGTTTGAAAGTCATCCGCATCCGGTGTGTCTATGGAAGTTTGATCAAACAAAACTGCATTATTGTTTTCAATATCAAGCACCTTGACTCTCATAACAACACTCTCCCCCTCACCGGTCATGGAAATACTCAACGTGATATTTTCGGGTGTTTCTGTCCACTCTCCATCGGTAATGTCATAAAAAAATTTGTTCAGCCCTTTGGCTAAAATAACATCTCCACTGTCCTTGACCGCGGAGTAACCCGACAACTGACTTACCGAGGTTCCAGTTGGAATAAAACCCACGGCTGCATAAGCCTCGGCTTGGTTCGCTCCGATTAAATCGATCTGAAATTCCAGAGTCACACCATCCTCAATAGTAAAAGTTTGAGAGCCATAAGTAGCCGCCACAAAAAAAGGCTGCTTTGTGGCCTGATGCATACCAATAGTTAACTGCCCATCCTCCTCCTTGAGAAAGCCGTTGCCACTGCCAAAGTCGAACTTCTCCCAGCCGGTGACTTTGTTGTCGTTAAAGTCGTCCAGCACCTTGGCCAAGGGGGATTGAATCAGGGTGACAAAGAATGCCACGGTAGCCGAGGCGCTCATCCAGCGGGTTAAAAAACAGGTTGTTTTCATTAGACTAAAGAAGGGTTGATAAAAGAATTCTTCAGGCGTTTACAAGTCAGGTCAATAAAAAACTGAATTGCTTG
>DBNL01000121.1:0-8803 GCA_002299785.1 Verrucomicrobia bacterium UBA673 | reverse complement strand
GAAAACACCTTCCTCAACCGTCGCCGTTTCCTCCAACACTCCGCCGCTGGAGTCACCTCCGCCGCCTTGGCCAAGCGCCACTCGCTCCACGCCGCGAACAAGGCCTCCAACAAGCTGCGAGTCGGCGTGATGGGCCTTGGCCGAGGCATGGCACACGTCAGGAATTACCTGAAACTCTCCGACGTCGAGGTCGTCTACGTTTGCGATGTCGATGACAACCGCACCGCCAACGGCCTGTCGGTTGTCACCAAGAGCCAGGCGGCAGCGTGCCGCGGCATCACCGATCTGCGGCGCATGCTTGACGATCCGCACCTCGACGCCATCTCCATCGCCGCGCCGAACTTCTGGCACGCGCCGGCGACCATTCTTGGCTGCCAGGCCGGTAAGCATGTTTACGTCGAAAAACCCGGCAGCCACAACGCCGCTGAGGCGGGGTTGATGGTCGCCGCAGCGCGCAAGCATAATCGCCTTGTGCAGATGGGCAACCAGAGACGCAGCTACCCGCTCATAATTGAAGCAGTGCAACGAATGCACGAGGGCGTCATCGGACGGATACTCTCTTCGCGAAGTTTCTACTCAAGCGGCCGGGGCTCCATCGGCAAGGGAAAACCTGCGCCCGTGCCCAAGTATCTCAATTACGACCTCTGGCAAGGGCCGGCACCGGAAAGGCCGTACAAGGACAACCTCATCCCGTACAACTGGCATTGGCACTGGCATTACGGCGGCGGCGAGATGGCCAACAACGGCGTGCATGCGCTTGACCTCGCCCGCTGGGGACTCGGCGTCGATCTACCTAAGCGAGTCACCTACGGCGGCGGACGCTACCACTTCGACGACGATCAGGAATCCCCTGACACCGGCACGGCACTATTCGATTTCGGCAACTGTACCGCCATGTGGGACCAGAGCAGTTGCCTTCGGCGCAAGCACGAGGCGCTGCCATTTGTTGTTTTTTATGGGGACAACGGCACCCTCACCATGACCACCGGGAACAAATACATCATCCACGACCTCGCTGGAAAGGAAGTGGAAACCAAGAGCCAACCTGCCAGCGACATTTTGCACTTCACCAACTTCGTGAACGCCATTCGCAACGGCGAGAAACTTAACGCGGAAATCGGCGACGGACAGGTCAGCACCCTACTCTGCCACTTGGCCAACATGGCCTGGCGCTCGGGCAGCACTGTGGACTTCGACCCAGCCAAGCGCAGCATCGTCGATAATTCGGCCGCGGGTAAGCTTTGGGCGCGTGAGTACCGACCAGGCTGGGAGCCTCAAGTTTGAGCGAGAACTCGCAAGTCAGGAGGGGGAGACGCCCGCGGCTGTTTCTCCTCGGCTTTTTCGCCGGAGATTTTGTCCATGCCTACATCATGGACAGGCAGAATTCTGGCGACTTTTTCGATCTGGAAGGCCTGATAATCCTGCTCGCCGCCGGCCCTTTCACTGCACCAGCGATGTGTCTCTCCATCATGGTCGCCTGCGGTCTCGCGGCTGCCTCGCTGCCGCTACTCACTCGGTGCGTACGCGGAAAAATAGCCGACCGGCGTCCGCGCCACGATTGATGTTGATCCACAACTGGCCACTCTCGTTAGCGTAAGTTTGCATGTCGATCCACTTGTCGAGGTTCTCGGAGAACTGCAGCACCACCTTGCCGCCCTTATCGCCGGTAACGAGGAAGCGGAACTTGTCATCGGGTGCCAACTGGCCCGCACTGAGCGTGGGCGCATTCGGGTCGTCCGGTGTCACGTCCTCGATGAATCCATACTTCACTCCAAGGTACTGAACCACGGATTCACGCTCGCCGACGCCAAGCGCTCGGTTGTACACCAGCACCTCGGCAACCGCTCCGCCGAAATGTAGGCCCCCGACGCCTCCCAGTGTCAGCGCGCCATCGACTTCAACATCAAGTTCACCGGCAAATGTGTCGCTGAACACTGGCTTGCCCGCGACTGTCACCAGGCCGCTTTCGCCCGTGCGGTACACCTCTACCAGGTTCCACAGGTCATCCCAGCTCTCCGGTTGTGCAGCCAAGATGCGGCCCCCAGCCGAGACATTACCGTAGTCGAACAGCAACTGGTCGTTATATGTAAATAACAGATCCAGGTGGTTGAGGTGGCTGTTCGATTCCCAGCCGAGCAGCGCGTTTTTGGCGCTCGCCCTGTCCTGCTTCATCACAATGAAGAGACTCGCCGCATCACTGCTCAACAACCTAGCCCCGTTCACCATCACACCAAGCACATCATCCAATCCGTCAAAAATAACCGCTGGTTTCCCATTGACACCCTCACTGTGAAAAGTCGGCTGCCGATCAGCTTCCAACTGCCTCACGTCGTGACCAAACGGGGTACGATCCTCCCAAGCGCTCACCTTGCCTCCCTCCTGCGCGATGCCACTCCCGTCCAGCCACAGCCGCAGGCCAAGCGCTGGGAGCGATGCGCTGTCAAACACGGCCACCTCAACGGAGCCGGAAATCGCCGCGCCTCCCTTGGCATCCGTCGCCGTGGCGGAAACCCGGTACAGGCCGGTCTCCGGCTCGGTCCAGTCAAGCTCGTACGGCACCTCAGTGTCGACGCCGATCAATCGGTCGTTCTTGAAAAACTCAATCTTGGTGATGGTGGCAGCGCCGGGCGTCACGGTGGCCGCCAGCCGAACCGTCCCGCCCGGCTCGAAAGCGATGTCTGCCACCGGCTCGGTCAGGGTGATAGCGGCACCCTGGGACACGGTGATGCTGACCGGCGGTGTCGTGACGACTTGGTTATGGTAATCGGTCACCGACGCGGTAATTTCGTAGTCCCCCGCATCGGCGCCGGCCCAAGGGATCTCGAATGGGGCCTTGGACGCGGCCCCCAGCGTTTTGCCGTTGGCGAAGAATTCCACCTTACGCAATGCTCCATCCGCGGTGTTATCGGACGCAGTGGCAGCCAACGCGATAGTCGCAGGGGAGACGAACTCCGCACCGTTCTTCGGCGAGGTCAGCTCAATCATAGGCGGGTGGTTGACGGTGAAGCGCACCTTCTTGGTAGTGATTTTGTCTTTGTCATCCCCGACGTCCACCGTAAATAACGTCGGAGTGGATTTAGAATAAGCACCGCCTTCCCATCGAATATCGGTCAGCACTGTTTGGCCCTCGTTGTTCTCGGTCCAGTAAGTCGGGCCATTCGCTTTTGTAAATGTATATCCCTCGTTTATCTTGATCGACTTGATCTCGCCATCGGGATCGTACGCCACGACAGTGAAGGTGAACTTGCCGGGAACCGGCACGAAGTCGCCTGCGGACGGCGAGGTGCTAACAATCACCGGCGGAAGGTTTCCAGTGGTGAGGGTGATCTGAATTGGGGCCGACTCAGTCTTGCCACCCCGGTTGTCTGTGACTGAGGCGCGAATCTCGTACACCCCCTCTCTCGCACCCTCCCACGTGAACGGCGCAGTGGCAGAGTCCGCCTGGCCAAGCGCAACCCACTCGGCGGCATCCAGCAGTTTGCTCTCATACAACACATGCGTGATAGAGCCGTCGACGTCTGCGGCATCGAGCGTGATCTCGACGTCACTCGGCGCACTGAAGAACCGGCCATTTTTCGGCGAGGTGATTGCCACCGTCGGCGGTTGGTTGTCGCTGAGATAACGAATAGAAACAGACTTGTGGTCGTCCATCACTAGCGTGACCGACTCGGCCGAGCCGCTGACGTCGCCTTCCCACTCTTCAAAACC
Source organism: Verrucomicrobia bacterium UBA673 (assembly GCA_002299785.1). Taxonomy (GTDB): domain Bacteria; phylum Verrucomicrobiota; class Verrucomicrobiia; order Limisphaerales; family UBA1096; genus UBA1096. The sequence goes on along the minus strand of DBNL01000121.1, from coordinate 5,095 downwards.
CAGACCTTCACCCGGCCTGGCTATGAGGGTGACGGTGGTGCCGGGCGGGTAGGTTGCCAAACTCGGATTGACCTCGATTGCGCCCTCGCCCTCGACGGTGGCAGTGAGGGTAAAGTGGACGTTGACCTCGACCGGGTTGGTGTTCTCGATACCAAATGCGTTGCGCAGCATCACGGCATAACGCCCAGCATGACTCGGGGTAAGATTCACCAACTGCAACGAACTCTGGGTCGCGCCAGTGATCGGCTTGTTGTCCTTGGTCCACTGAATCGTCATCGGCGACCCAACGGTATCCAGCCCAATCAAAAGTGTTTCCTTTCCGGCCAGATAAGTGCCGGCTCCATTTATGGACCGCAGCTTCGGTTTGCTGTTAAAGTCCGGCATCCCGTGAGTCGCCCACGCGAGATCGGCGGGTAACTCCAACTGCACAGCCTGCATGGTCGAGAGGCTCGGCTCGCTTGGACTCCAGCCCGCCCCATCGTACGTGTGCCAGGCGGTTTCACCGTCGGCCTGCAGCAAGCCAAGCTTAGTGTCAGCCGGAGCAGACGCGGGGAATTTTAAATCGTATCCGACCACGCCGGATAGCGGCGCCGGATAGCCAAAGTACACCGCACCCTTAGCCAGGCTCACCTCAGTACCTTGCCCAGGGTACGAGCCGACAAACACTACACGAAACACCTTAGTGTCCGGATTGGTGAACTTGAAAATGCTCCCTTGGTCAAGCTCGACTGCGCCGTTGCTCCAGGTATCACCAAGTTCGCCCTCTGCCCACTCGCCGGTTTCTGAATTGAGGATGGCCACTTTCGAGCCTTTGGCCGCGCCTTGGAACAGCGCGGCGACAGTCTTACTGCCGCTCAACGAGAGTGGCACATGGTAAAGCGACTGGCCCGGCGCGATCTCGAGATTGACGTAACCAACAGCGTTGATCGAATGACCGGCGAGACGGCCCGGGGCCAGCTCATCCACCACCAATACGCGCACAAACTGTTTCTCCACACCAGTGTTGTAAGCCATTGGGATGCGCACCAGCCCGTTCTTGTTCTGATAACCGCCGAGCTTGTACCAGCGAATCCCGTCGGTGGAGCCCTGTATCTCACAGTTCGCACCCGGCTCACTTGAGAGCAGGAAGATGAACCGACCCTTGCTGTCGAAGCCCGCATCGCTGAGATCCGGCAGAATGTAATCGCGGCTGAAGTTCGCAGTGATCGTCTTGTGCGCATCCATCGTCACGGTGATTGTCTCATCACTGCTCGACGCGTCACCGCTCCAGTGCATCCATGAGTAACCGGTTACCGGCGAAGCGGACAAAGTTGCCTTGCTACCGGCGAAGAAAACAGATTTCTCGGGATCAACCTCAATACCGCCGCGACCCTCTAAGGCCAGCTTGAGCTGGTAATAAATATCGAGCCGTGCCGACTCGCTGATGGCCTTGCCAAAGCCGTTGCTGACCACCACCGAGTAACGGCCGGCGTTGGCGAGATCCACCACCGGAATCTGAATCGCCGACGCCGTCGCCCCGGCGATCGGCTTGCCGTCGAACAGCCACTTGTAAGCCAGCGGCTCGCCGACGGCCTTAACGATGAAGCCGACCTTGCCGCCGGACAACACCTGCGCGTCCGTCGGCTGTACGGTAATCTGCGGCAGTGTCGGGTCGTGGTTCCATGAGAACGCGCTTGGGGCAATGACGAGGAACGCTTGGCCAAGCGCAATGACCGGCTCGCTCGGCGACCATGCGTCGTTCAAGACAGTATACGTGTCGTACTTGCCTGTGCCGTTGTTAAGCAATTTCACGACAAGCCCCTCGGCAAGCGGCAGGCCAAGCCGGCTACTCAGTAGTCCGCCCTTGGCCAAGACCGGCGACACGACCGAGTCGCCCGCCGGGATGGACAGCGATGTTTTTTGCCACGGCGTGAAGCCGGTCAGTAAGACGCTGAAAGCGTCGCCCTTGTTGTCGAGCACTGCGCCCTCGCCCGGGGCGAGCGTCATGCCGGGCTGACTCCACCCACCGGTGAATGTGTTGGTCACCCAATTGCCGGTGGCCGAATTAAGCTTGGCCAGCGTACTGCCGGTCGGGACACTTGGCAAAATATCGGAAACACGGTTTCCACCGTTGGCCAATGGGCTGGAAATTAATGACTTGCCCTGCGGCAGTGTCAGCGTCACATAGCCGATTGCACGTGCCGCATAGCCGGTGTCCTCCTCCCACGTCCGGATAAATAAATTGTTGACGCCCTGCGGTCGGTTGAACGGAACACGCATTTCGCCGGAAGCACTGCTGTCGCTGGTGAACTCTTTCCAGTTCAGCAAATCCAGCGAGTAGTCGGAGGTCAACTTTTTGCCGGCCCGGGCAACCTGCACCCACTCGAGTTGACCCGCAGTGTTGATCTCCACGCTCCGATATTCCGGCGGCACGACATCACGAGTGAACAAACCGGTGATCGACTTGTTGGCGTCCATAGTGACTGCCAACGGATTGGCCGCTCCACTGGCTGCGCCGCTCCAGTTAGTGAAGACGTAGCCTTTGCTCGGGGTGGCATTGAGTACGACACGCGCCGTGTTCGGATACGACACCAGCTCCGGCGTGTGAGTGACCACGCCCCTTCCTGAGCCGGCGACGTCCAGCGTGTAATGCACCACCAAGCTGGCTGCGTCACTGAGGATGCTGCCAAACGGATTCTTGATGTACACAGAGTAGCTGCCCGCGTTGGCCTGTTGCACATCAGTCAATTCAAGCGTCGCAGCATTGGCTCCTGCGATGTTCAACCCGTTGAATCGCCACTGATACTCTAGCGGTGTACCGGTGGCCTCGACACTGAAAGAGACCAGCTGCCCGGCAATGCGGATTGCGCCGACAGGCTGCGTGGCAATCTTCGGCGTGCCCTGCAAATTGAGGTTAATGTTGCGGTTCCAACTCGTCGATGCATTGGCCGTCACACGGAAACCCTGCGCGGCGGCCAAGTTCGGTTCGCCCGGGCTCCATACGCCACCGGAGAAAGTAGATGTCACCCAGTCGCCGGTTGAGTTTTCGAGCAGGCTCACCTTTAGCCCGTTCACCACCGGAAAGCCGAAGTCCGTGGCCAAGCCGCCGCCGACCGGCAACGTAGCGGCGTGGTACGTCACACCGCTTGGTAGCGGCGACGCGAGCCTGCCCTGCACGACTGAACCGGTGAATTGCAGCGTCAGCGCCGAACCTGTGTTGTTATCGAACATCGCCGCCTGTCCCGGCGCAACCACGAGTCCTGCGTCGCTCCATGCGTCGTCGAACGTGCTCGCCTTCCAAAAGCCGGAATCACCATCCCAAGTCGAGACCGTCAGCTTGGCCGGGCCGTCGGGCAGCAGGGTGGCGAGCGTGTTATCGCCCTTAGCCAATGGGTTGGACAACAATGATTTGCCTGTGGGGATATCAAGCAGATGGAAGCCGACGATGTTGTCCGAATAGCCCTTGCTTGTCACGAGCACGCGGAAGTACATGCCCTTCACGCCGACCGGCGGGATCACTGGAATATACAGTTCGCCAGGGTTGATATCAGTGCGGTAATCGACCCAGTTCTCAAGGTCAAAACTGTACTGAATGTTGTTCTCCACACCCGGCTCGGCCACAACGGTAAACTGAAAAATTCCGTCCGTCCGAAAGTGCGAATCGCTCAGCGTCGGCATTATGTAATCACGTGAAAAATCAGCGGTCACTGTCAAGTGCTTATCGATGGTGACGGTGGTTTGCGCCGTGCCGCCGCTGGTATCACCTCCCCAGCTTGCGAAAGAGTAGCCCTCCTCCGGCACCCCGGTGAGGGTGACTTGCGTTCCCGGGGCGTAATGGTCCTGCAACGGGTCGAGCACAATGCGACCCGCCCCGGTGGTGGCCCGGTTGATGACGTAATGCACCGCCACGGTTGCCGGCAAACTGGTGGCCGCGCCGAAGCGGTTGGTGAGCTTAACGGTATACTGGCCAGCGTTGGCTTCCAGCGCCTCCTCGAATGCCAGTGCGTTGCGCGTTGCGCTGTCGATCGCCGCGCCGTTGAAGTACCATTGGTAGTCGAGCGGATCGCCCTTGCCTCGCACGGATAGCGCAAGCCATGAGCCGCTCGTGACTACTTCATCCTGCGGCTGCGTCGTAACCTTGGGCAAAATAATCTCGTTGTACGCGATTGGCTGCTGCCACTCGAACGCCGTGCCGGAGATGACGCGGAACGCTTGGCCAAACGCGATGACCGGTTCGCTCGGTTGCCATGCATCATTCGTGAATGTGTGGGTGACGTACGAGCCAGTCTCGTTGTCGAATAACTGCACCTGCAGTCCGTCGGCCGTTGGAAGGCCAAGCATGGTCGTGACACCGCCCTCGACCGGTGTCAGCGCGCTGCGAAACGCCGCGGTTGCCGGGATGGCCGAGGCGAGGTCGCCCTGCAACGCCACTCCAAAATATTCAACCGTAATCTGCCCCTCTCCGGCGTTGTCCAGCACAGCCCCCTCACCGGGATCGAGCGTCATAGCAGGATTGCCCCACACGCCGCCCTCAAGCACGTTCACCACCAACTCTCCGGTCGCCTCGTCGAGCTTGGCCAGGCTACTACCGTCCGGCAGTGAGGCAAACAAGTTTGCCACCGTGTTGCCTTCCTCGCGGTCAAGCGGGTTGGCGATGAGCGACGTGCCCTTGGGATATGTCACCCGCACGAATCCGATAGCATTTTTCGAGTATTTCTCTGTCTTTAGCAGCGCACGGAAAAACAGCGTATTCAACCCGCCGGGCCGGTTGACCACTTTGCTTTTTTCGCCGGAAGCGTTGAACATTTCGTCCGCCTTGCCGGCCTTTGTAAGCAGCTTCCAGTTCCGCAGGTCTCCCGAGTACTCAAACGCGTTGGTTGTCCAGCGATGTCCGCGCACCTGAAAACCAAGCTGCGACTCGGTGAGGTTGACGTTGAAAAATTCCGGCTCATCGAATATCAGCCACTCAAGCGCGGTCGACTCGGAAGTGGCCTCGCCGATGGCGGTACGAATGTTAACCGAGTAAGCGCCCTCTTTATCCGGCGTCATCACACCCAAGTCGACCGTGGCGGCGGTGGCACCGTCGATCACCTCGCCGTTAAAACTCCACTGGTAC
>DBNL01000051.1 GCA_002299785.1 Verrucomicrobia bacterium UBA673 | reverse complement strand
TGGCGCTTGGTGGCAACCTTTACGACTATTCTCATTGTCTATTTCATGACTGGCGAACACGACAAGGCAATGAAAATAGGGGCGATTGAGTTTGTGACCAAATTTTTTGTGTATTACATCCACGAGCGGGCGTGGGTAAGGATTTCATTTGGTCAATGCTTGGGCGAGACCGCGGAAAACCCGGATTTAAGTTGACAAGTTAGCCCATTTTACGTCAGTTTTCGTTTCGCTGCTTTGGCAGTGTTCTCATTAAGAGTGGTTAAGGGATCTGGCCCTATGACACCACGGCAACCGGTTGGCTCGCGAAGCCAATGACAAGGTGCCAATTCCAGCCCGGTAAGTCGCCGGGGAAAATGGGACGAGACCGCGGAATTAATTTTCACCCCTTCTCGTCTTCCGGGAAGGGGCTTTTTTGTCCCACTCACTCCCAACAGTTCGCAGTGAAAGTAAAATTATGAGCAAGAGTGAAGGATTCATGAGGGCACTGAAGTGCCGCGAGTGCGGGCGAGAATACCCGCTCGAGGCAACCCATGTGTGCGAGTTCGATTTCGGACCACTAGAAGTCGTTTACGACTACGACAAAATCAGGAAGTCGATGACCAAGGCCGCCCTGGCCAAGCGGCCGGAGACGATGTGGCGCTTCCGCGAGTTACTGCCGGTAGCCGACGACCCGACTGTCGGTACACGAGTCGGCTACACGCCGCTGATCAAAGCCGACCGCCTGGCCAAGTGGCTCGGTGTGCGCGAAGCGTGGATAAAGAACGACGCGGTAAACTACCCGACGTTGTCGTTCAAGGATCGCGTTGTCAGCGTCGCGCTGAGCCGCGCCAAAGAGCTTGGCTTTAAGACGGTCGCCTGCGCCTCGACCGGCAACCTCGCAAACTCCGTCGCCGCAAACGCCGCCTCCGCCGGCTTAGATGCAATCGTGTTCATCCCGGCCGACCTCGAGGAAGGCAAGATTCTCAACTCGCTGATTTACGGCGCACGCGTGGTTGGTATCCGAGGCCATTACGACGAGGTCAACCGGCTTTGCGCCGAGATCGCCGGCAAGTACGGCTGGGCATTCGTCAACGTGAACATGCGGCCGTACTACGCCGAGGGCTCCAAGAGTATGGCATACGAGGTCACCGAGCAACTCGACTGGAACCTACCGCAGCACACCGTCGTGCCGATGGCTTCAGGCTCGCTTCTCACGAAGATTCACAAGGGCTACCAGGAATTGATTAAGCTCGGTCTGGCCCGGGACACAAAGCCAATCGTGCACGGCGCGCAGGCGACAGGGTGTTCACCCATCTCCGGTGCGTTCAAGCAGGGCATGGACTTTTTCAAGCCGGTCAAGCCGGACACCATCGCCAAGTCGCTCGCTATCGGCACGCCGGCGGACGGGTTTTACGCGCTAAAAGTGATGAAAGAAACCGGGGGCGCTTCCGACGATGTGACCGACGACGAAATTCGTGAGGCGATGTCCGCGGTCGCCGAGTGCGAGGGCATCTTTACCGAGACCGCTGGCGGCGTGACCGTGGGCGTGGCTAAGAAACTGGTTGCCTCTGGCAAGATTCCCGCCGAGGATTCCGTCGTGCTCTGTATCACCGGCAACGGCCTCAAGACGCTCGACGCCGTGCAGGGACACGTTGGCAAGCCGGCCGAGATTAAGCCAAGTTTGCGCGAGTTTGAGCAACTGATCGAGTCCGACAACAAAATAAAATCGAAGTAACCCAATTCCATTTCAAGCATGGCAGCAACAATACGAATCCCCACTCCACTCCGAAAGCTCACCAACGAGCAGGAAACCGTCGAGGTAGAGTCCGCCACCGTTGGCGCAGCAATCGATGAACTCGAGGGCAAGTTCCCTGGCATTAAGGAACGGCTCGTCAGCGAGGACGGCGAAGTTCGCCGCTTCGTGAACGTGTACGTTAACGAGGAGGATATCCGGTTCCTCGAAAGCCAGGCCACGCCGCTCAAGGACGGCGACGATATCAGCATCATCCCGGCAATCGCCGGCGGCTGAACCGCGGAGCCAAGATTATGGCAACCAAGAAAAAGACGGCCCGCAAGACCGCGCGCCTCTGGCTCATGTTCCCACCCAAGCTCATCACCAAGCCGGTGGTGTGGGAGCTTTCAAGAAAGTTCCCCGTCATCACCAACGTTCGGCAGGCGAGCGTGACCGATGAAATCGGCCTGGTCTGCCTCGAGCTCGACGGTTTAGCCGTCGATGTGAAAAAGGCCATCACTTGGCTCGGCCGCAAGGGCGTCAGCGTCGAGCCAGTCGAGATCAACGTCATCGAAAGCTGAGTCCCGCCGCTTGGCCCAGTCGCTTTTTAAACCGGCGGAATTTTCCGCAGCGGCGGAGCTTTCACAAAATCTACTTGTCGGAGATAGACTGGCTCAAGCTCTGAGGCTTCGACAAAATCACGGCGGCCCGCGGCCAAACGGCCAATGTGCTCGGCGGCGGGAAATTTATCACCCAAGCCGGGGCCGATGACGGGGCGGCCCGCGGCGAGCAACGACTCGTATTCCGGCCGCTTGGCCAGGCGCGTCGGCTCTACATTCTGGATACCATCGTCGGCCAGCTCAAACTTAGACAAGTAAAACTCCCTACGCTGGGCATCCACCGCCAGTGTGATTCCGCCCCGCCGCCCCGCCGCCTGCTCTCCCCTTGCCAACGCCTCAAGGCTATCGACAGCCTGGACTTTCACACCAAGCCCGAGTTGCCAGCCCTGCGTAAGCGCGATCGCCGCGCGGATCCCGGTGTACGAGCCAGGGCCGATGCCGACGGCTATGCACTCGATCTCCGTTCGCCCAACCTTGGCTTGGCCAAGCGCGTCCTCGATCAATTGCACCGC
>DBNL01000171.1:5935-9621 GCA_002299785.1 Verrucomicrobia bacterium UBA673 | reverse complement strand
ACATTCCTGCCGCTTGGCCTGCGGGTGCTGAAGAAAGTTGAGTCCATCGTCCGCGAGGAGATGGATCGTGCAGGGGCGCTGGAGGTGTTCATGCCGGCGCTACAGCCGCCCGCCATTTGGGCCAGGAGCGGCCGGCTGGAGACGGCGAAAGACGTGCTTTTTCACGTGAAGGATCGCGCCCGGAAGGAGTGGGTGCTCGGCCCGACGCATGAGGAGGTCATCACTACCCTCGTCGCCGATGAGTTCAACTCGTACCGCCAGTTGCCAGTAAATTTTTATCAGATTCAGACCAAGTTTCGTGATGAAATACGCCCGCGCTTTGGGCTCATGCGAGCCAAGGAATTCATCATGAAGGATGCTTACAGCTTCGACGCCGACGACGAGTCGGCCAACGCCAGTTACCAGCGGATGTACCACGCCTATGAGCGAATTTTTGCGCGCTGCGGCCTACGGGTCATCCCCGTCCAGGCCGACACCGGCGTCATGGGGGGCGCGCACTCGCACGAGTTCATGGTGCCGGCCGAGACGGGTGAAAACGAGGTGGTGTATTGCGAGAGCGGCGACTACGCGGCAAACATCGAGAAAGCCACCAGCAAGGGCCCGATCACCGCCACGCCGACAGACGATTGCGGCGACGTGGAGAAATTCGAGACGCCCGGCGTGAAGACGATCGACGATTTGACCAAGCGCTTCGACGTCGCGGCGGAGCGGCAAATCAAGACGCTCGTTTACGTTGCTGACGACCAGCCGGTGATCGTGTTATTGCGCGGCGACGACCAGCTTGAAGAGGCCAAGCTCGGAGGCGCACTTGGTGTGAAAGCATTTCGCGCGGCGGGCGATGCCGAGATCGTTAAGGCGCTTGGTGCGCAACCGGGCAGTCTGGGCGCGGTTGGTGTTGAGGGCATCCCAGTTTACGTCGACGAGGTTTTGCGCGGTGCCTCCGGCATGGTTACCGGCGCGAACGACGACGGCCACCACCTGCGCAACGTCAACATCGAGCGAGATGTCGCGGTCGGCGAGTGGGCGGATTTGCGCCAGGTCCAGGCCGGCGAGTTGTGCGTCGAGACCGGACAGCCGCTTAAGATTCGCCGCGCAATCGAGGTCGGTCACGTATTCAAACTGGGCACCAAATACAGCGAAGCGCTCAGTGCTACGTTCCTCGATGAAAACGGCAAAAGCATCCCGAGCATTATGGGCTGCTACGGCATCGGTGTGACGCGCACGCTGCAGGCGGTGATCGAGCAGTGCCACGACGAGAGCGGCGTCATCTGGCCGACGTCGGTTGCCCCGTACGAGGTTTGTATCACGGCGCTGGACGTCGAGCCGGAGTCGGAAGTGATGAGACTGGCCAATCGGCTTTACGACGAACTGCGGGCCAAGGGCGTGGACGTGATTCTCGACGACCGCCCCACGCGGCCAGGGATCAAGTTCAAGGACTCGGAGTTGGTGGGCTTCCCGCTGCGTATCGGCATCGGCGAGCGCTCGTTGGCCAAGGGCAACGTCGAGATCAAGCCGCGGGTGGGGGAGATGATCCTGTGCAGCCCGGACGAAGTGCTTAGCCAAGTGCTAGAGTGGATCGGGATCAATCAGATCGAAGTTTAAGTGCTGAGTATGCTCCGGAGGTTAAAACGACGGCCGGGGCAGATGGTCGGCTTGGGGTTGATGTGCCGATGCGTGCGCACTTGGCTGTAAGGGATACCGGTGCGTTTACGCAGTTGAGTGACGAGTGCCTTGAGGCTGGCTTTCTGTTTTGCCGTTGGAACTTCTTTTTCAAAGTTGCCAATCAGGCAAATGCCGATGGAGTTCTCGTTGAGAGCTGAGCTGGCGAGGTGCCCTCCACGGATCTGTCGTTTCCATCTTTCGCAAACATAGATTCTGCCATTCGTGGTGTGGCCTCCCTTGCCGATGACGAAGTGATAGGCGAGACCATTTTCCATTCGGCGGACACGACGGTGGTAATGCTCCATACCCCGGATGCTGTTGTTGCTGTCGGCGCTGTGGTGGATGACGATGTGTTTCCATCGATTTCGCCGGATGCGTGGCCGGTTGATTTCGTGGAGGGCCGAACCGGTTATGGCAACTGGCTTGGTCTTGGTTGGTTTGATGATCGAGCCTTTGGTGATCTTGAGTTTCTGACCCGGCTTGATGATCTTGGGGTTGGTAATACCATTAGCCTTGGCGATCGCCTCTACGGTGGTTTTGTATTTGTTGGCGATCGTGCTCAGCGTGTCGCCCTTGCGGATGGTGTAAGTGAGTTTTTCGGTCTTGGCCGGGATGATAAGTTTCCGGCCGATCTTGACCTTGTTGGGGTTGACGATGCCGTTGTGGGTGGCGAGTGCCGAGGCGCTGAGACCGTATTTTTTGGCGATGATACCAAGTGTTTCGCCACGCTGGATGGTGTGGTTGGCGGCTTGGCTAAGCGTCTGGCCAAGCCACAAGGCGACCGGCAGCGCAATCGCGAAGATGCGGCTGGTTTGCCTTTTTTTCCTAGCCAAAGTTTTCAGCATGAAACGCTGTTTGCCTCCTTAAAAGAGCTGGTTTTAAGGCCGGAACGGACTCTTGGCTAGTCATTGTTTGTCGGCTCGGCAACTTGGCCAAGCGGGGGCGGCAGAAAATCATTGAAAATTGGGGGTTGCGACTTGGGACGGTTTTGATATGGTGCTCGCCCTTTTTTGGCGGAAAAGGGGCTTTTAAAGCCTGACCAAACGCTGACTGAAACCGCCTTTAAAATTCAACCTTGGGCTTGGCTGCCCGAGGAGGCATTAACCACAATAAACTAGATCCCGTCTTTCCACGGGACGGCTGTACAAATGATTCAGCCGGTAACAATTGGAAAACCAAAGTATGAGTAATGTAAAAGAACTGTTGGACGCGGGTGTGCATTTTGGACACCAGACGCGGAGGTGGAACCCGAAGATGAAGGAATTCATCTTTGAAGCACGGAACGGCATCCACATCATCGACCTCGTGAAAACAGCGTCGCAAATTGATACGGCGGCGGAATTCCTCAAGGGAATCGTCTCCAAGGGAGGCAAAGTGCTCTTCGTGGGCACCAAGAAGCAGGCCCAAGCTACCATCAGGGAAACGGCGGAAGCCACCGGCCAACCGTACGCTTGCGAACGTTGGCTCGGCGGCATGATGACTAATTTGAAGACTATTAAGCGTTCCATCAAGCGCATGCTGGAACTGGAGGCAATGGAGTCTGATGGCAAAATGGCCGAGTTTGTCATGCAGGAGCAGTCGATGCTTCGTCGTGAGTTGTCGCGTCTGCACCTACGCCTCAACGGCATCCGCGATTTGAGCGACAAGCCAGACGCCATTATCATCGTTGATATTAAGCGCGAGCACAATGCACTTGCTGAAGCGCGTCGGTTGCGCGTACCGATCGTCGCCATCGTAGACACCAACACCGATCCGACGCTCGTCGAATATCCGATCGCCGGTAATGACGACGCCATCCGCTCCATCAAGGCGGTGCTCGGTGCAGTCACGAAGCCGATGATCGAGGCCCGCGCGGCCTACGAGGCGACCGCCGCAAAACTGAAAGCCGAGGCTGAGGCAAAAGCATCAAAACCCGAGGCGACACCTGTTGAACCGGCAGCCACCGAACTCGCCCCAGCCGAGGTTGAATCGAAAGCCCCAGCCGAGGAAGCACCGGCACCCGCTGCCGCCGAAGCGCCGTCAGG
>DBNL01000171.1:0-5556 GCA_002299785.1 Verrucomicrobia bacterium UBA673 | reverse complement strand
CTCAAAAAACTTTCCTCCCCAGTTTCATTAATCGGGGAGCGGAACTGATTATTAAACAGAAAATATTATGGCAGAAGTAACAGCAAAACTTGTCGGGCAACTTCGCAAGATGACGAGTGCGGGCCTGATGGACTGCAAAAAAGCCCTCACCGAAACTGACGGCGACGTTGAGGCCGCGGTCGATGTACTACGCGCGCAGGGCACCATCAAGGCGGCAAAGAAAGCCGGCCGCGAAGCCAACGAGGGTGTCATCGCCCACTACATCCAGCCCGACTCGAAGGCGGGTGTGCTGGTTGAGATCAACTGCGAGACCGATTTCGTCGTCAAGAACGAGCAGTTCCAAGAGTTTGTCGCCAAGGTGGCCAAGCTTAAGTTGACAGCACCAGACACTGACTTTGAGGAGTTGCGCATCGCGCAAGTGGCCAAGATTGGCGAGAACATCCTGCTCTCCCGCGACGCCAAGCTCGAGGTGGACGGCACAGGTTTGGTGGCCGCGTACATTCATACCGGTGCCAAGGTCGGCGTGTTGCTCCAGGTCCGTGCCGGCAAGGAAGACTCCCTCGGCAATGACAATTTCAAGGTATTGGTGAAGGATATCACGCTGCACATCGCCGCCTCCGCGCCAGTCTCCGTGAGCCGCGACGAGGTTGATCCCGAACTGGTGGCTAAGGAGAAAGCCATCGCCGAGGAGCAGGCAGCGGGCAAGCCGCCGCAGGCTATCGAGAAGATTGTCGACGGCAAGATGAACAAGTTTTTTGCTACTAACTGCCTGCTAGAGCAAGGCTTTGTGAAGAATCCAGACATCAGCATCAAGGATCACGTGGCTTCGGTTGCCCAGAGCCTCGGCGACGAGATTACCGTGGCCAAGTTCCTGCGTTTCCAAGTCGGCGAAAGTTTCTGAGCAATAGCGACAACGAATTACCCATGCGGGAGCCCAGTACGGCTCCCGTTTTTTTTGTTACCTAGCACTTGGCCAAATGCGGAAAAGAGGTTTCATCGCTGGGATAATCTGACTAACTTATTGCCCCAGCAATAAGCGACCGTTGCAATGAATAAGACAAACACAGTGGAACAGACCGTGAGAGGCCAAGATACCAACACCAGCGGCGAGACGATTGAGAGCCTGCGCAGCCTGCTCGATTGGCTGAAGGGGCAATTCGAGGGCTTCGGCATCGACCCGAGCTGGGCCGGTCTGTTAGTCAACGTGGTCGGAGCCCTGCTGCTCGTGTTCCTAAGTTGGCTGGCTTACCTATTGGCTAAGCGGGTGGTGTTGCGCGCCATCCGGTTCCTGTCGAGCAAGACCAGCACTGACTGGGACAAGGTCCTCATTGAGCACAAGGTGTTCGCCTGCTTGTCCAATGTCGTTCCCGCCCTCGTGGCGCACGCGCTTGCGCCAGTGGTGTTTGAGGGGGGGGAGAGTCTGACCGGCTTCGTTCAGGGCCTGGCCAAGGTGTACCTCGTGGTGGTACTCCTGTTCACTCTGCAGGCGCTGCTCAAAGGGTTGCAGGCTATTTATCAGCGTTACGATATTTCAAAGCGCATCCCAATAAAGGGCCTGCTGCAGGCATTGATGCTGGCGGCCTGCTTCGTCGGTGGCGTGTTCATCATCTCGATTGTGATGGGCCGGGAGATCGGCACATTGATGGCCGGCTTGGGCGCGATGGTCATGGGATTCCTATTTGTGTTCAAGGACGCGATCATGGGTCTGGTGGCGGGGATTCAGATTGCCACCAACGACACTGTACGCAAGGGCGACTGGATTGAGATGAAGGGCCACGGTATCGACGGCGACGTGATTGACGTGTCGTTGACAACTGTGAAGGTGCAGAATTTTGATAAGACGGTGGTGAGCATCCCGGCGTCAAAATTGATCACCGAAGCCTGCCGCAACTGGCGCGGAATGAAGGATTCCGGCGGCCGCCGAATCAAACGCCCCATCCGTATCGACATGCGCTCAATCCAATTCGCTGACGAGGTGTTGCTCGAGAAGTTCCAGCGGTTCGACCTGCTCAAAGGTTATCTGCAATCCAGGCTCGACGAAGTCAACGTGCACAATCAAACGGCGAACACGGACCTGTCGGAACTCGTCAATGGCCGCCGCCTGACCAACATCGGCACGTTTCGGGCCTACATCATGGCATATCTCAAAAGCCATCCGCAAATTCGGCAGGATCGTACGTTCCTCATTCGCCAGCTTGCGCCGGGAGACAACGGTTTGCCGATCGAGATTTACATTTTCACCAATACGACGGTTTGGGCCGAGTACGAGGCGATCCAAGCCGATATTTTTGATCACCTACTGGCGGTGATTCCGGAGTTCGACCTTGCACCGTTCCAGAACTCCACCGGCAAGGAATCGATCAGCGGCACGCTCGACGTCTCGATGGTGAACGACTGACCCTGACTGTGCAAACGTTGGCGGCAGAGTGTGTGCTTGAGACCAAGGCCATCCTTGGCGAAGGACCCGTGTGGCGGGCGGCGACGCAGGACTTGGTTTGGGTGGACATCGAGAGTGCTCGTGTTTGCTGCTTCAACCCGGCCACGGGCGAAAATCAAACGTGGGACGTCGGCGAAAAACCCGGCTTGGCCGTCCCGACAAAGCACGGTGACTTGATCCTCGGTACGAGCGGTGGCTTTGTGAGGTTCGACTTGGCCACCGGCGAGTTGTCGCCGATCATCGATCCGGAGCAGGATTTACCAAACAACCGTTTCAACGACGGCAAGGTCGATCCGGAGGGCCGGCTTTGGGCCGGCACGATGGGGATCGACGAGGCACCGAATGTTGGCAGCCTTTACCGGCTCAACCGCAATCTTTCCGCCGATAAATTGTTCGACCAAGTCAGCGTCTCCAACGGCATGGTGTGGACATCCGATCAAAAGTTATTTTACTACATTGACTCGCCGACACGCCGCGTGGATGTGTTCGACTGCGACATGGCCGGCGGCACGCTGTCGAATCGCCGAACGGCGTTCGAATTGCCGGAGGGGATGGGCTATCCGGATGGCATGTGCATCGACGACGAGGGGATGCTTTGGGTGGCGCTCTGGCAGGGCTGGGGCGTGGGGCGGTTCGCGCCGGACGGGACGCTCTTGGCCAAGGTGGACGTGCCAGTCGAGTGCGTAACTTCTTGCTGTTTCGGTGGTGAGAACTGGGACGAACTTTACATCACATCTTCCAGCCGCGACCTCGACGAGGCGGGCAGGGCGAAACAGCCACTCGCCGGCGGAGTGTTCCTCTGCAAGCCGGGAATGAGCGGACCGGCGACGAACCTGTTCCTCGGCTAGTCCGTGACGCTTTCGCTGATGATGCGGCGGTAGGCTTTCTCAGCGTGATCGTAGGCGGCGTTGAAGTCGGCGATTTCGTCTTCGCCCATGAAGCGGCGTTTTTGTGAACGGCATTTTTTTACTCCTGCAAGGCACCACTCGGCGCTGCGCTTGGATGCGCGAATCGGTTTGCCATCGACTAGCACGAAAACCGGATTGGTGTGGGATGAGGGAAGGATGCGCAGCGCCAACCAACTACTGAACTCGATTGGCACCTCGAAGACGATGTCGCGCAACTCGCCATCAGCGACGATATCCTGTTTCGCGATTGCATAGCCGTTGACGAGCACCTCGACCGGCACCTTGCGCGTGCCTTCTAATCGGGCGCGCTCAATGTGCCAGTACGGCTTCTGGGAGTAGCTGCGATTTGCCAACCCCGGGATCGGCTCGTCGTTGAGGCGCGCGGCGACCTTGGCTGTGACGAGCACGGTGTCCGCCTTGGCCAATCGCAGTTCGCTACCGTCCAATCCCATCTGCACGTTGTCGACTTTGAAGTCGATCAAGTGGCTGCGGCCGTCGCCGACGTAGTTGCGCCCGGCGCGGATGCCTTCGCACCAGTCGTTGTAAGTCAGTCGGCCGTCGAGTTTGACGTACGAGCGGCCAAGCCCGACGCGTTCGCCGTATATGCAGGGGAAGTCGGTCTCGCCGCTGATGCGCGTGCGGAAACCGCAGTTGAGTGTGTGATACCAAATGTTCAGTTCCCAAACCGACGGCGTATCGACCATCGAGAGGAAGTCCACGGCAGGAACCGGCTTGCCGTCCGGGCCGGGAACCATGTGGGTGACATCGGCGATGTATTCGTTGGCGCCGATGCCGTTGAACGGCGGCACCTCGTAGGTTGGCAGGGTCGAGCCGGTTTGGTTGAGCCCCCAGCCGGAATGTGCCGGGCCGACGAGCGCGCCTTGGCTCTTTGCCCAGCGGAGGGTGTTGAGGCAGAGCTTGGGCCAGTGGTGCTTGGATTCGCCGCCGGGATACATCTGGTTATTTAGGCGTAAGAGGCACAAATGGCCTGATTGATGAGAGCCAAACCCCGAAACCTCGACGTCGTAGCGGAGCAAATAGGGAAACCGGGAAACGTCGTCGTCTTTGCCGGTGAAAAACTGTTTTTGATAGTCGAAACACGGTCCCCAAGTAAGGTTTGCTCCGACCTTGAGATCCTCGCCGAGGCAGTGGCGCATCATATCCGGCGCGTGTACCCCCTCGGTGGGGTTCTTGTAATGGGCGCAACCGGCGGCGTGGATGTGGTGATCGCCCGACCACCACCCCATCAGCGATGGATCAATCCAGCGCTGCACCTTGAACGTCTCGGTGATATCCGCGTCGCCGACGGTGATGATGCGGGTTTGTGGAATCGACTCAGGGCCCCGGTAATTTCGAACGGTGTAGGAGCCGCTCGGCAGTTTCACGTGTTCGCCGTCGGCGCGATAGATTTGCGGATGAAAATGAAAGTCCGGTGCAAGCCGCTTGGCCTGTGACGGATACACGCGGCCAAGGTTGTCTCGAATTTCAAATCCGGCGGTGGTCGGCTTGCCGTTTTCGTCGAGTACCTTAAGAGTGAGCTTGCGGGCTGGTTTGCAGTCAAAGAGCAGATTGATGTCGCTGCGGAAGCCGAGATCTTGCGTGCCTTGGCCAACGTCGAAGCTGAGCTTGGCGTCGCGTTTACCAGCGTCGCGGCTGTAAAGCTGGACGATGCGATACTCCAGGGCCAAGCCACTGAGTGTCTTGGTGAGCGGTTGGGCATTGTGCATTGCCAGGCCAAGCCAACGATCGACGATTTGGCTCTGCGGCGAATCGGCGTGAGGTCGGGAGTTTGGGCTGCTGGCGATGAGTTCCGCAGTAACACCGGCTTGGTTGTTGACTTTGACCAGGAAACTGCGCCAGCCCTGCTCTACCAACTCGCGTTTAGCTTGGCCGTCGTTCACCTTGACTCGTGACTCCGGGTTTATGTTGATACCGATGAGGCATTTGGGATCAAGGATTTGCTGAACCGCGGCAACGGCTTTCTTGGCGTCCGCTTGGCCAAGCGCTCGAGTGAGCCTTCGCTTGGTTTTGGCAGAGAGCGGTTCGCCGAGATAATCTGTGGCCTGAATGAGGCGCTCGATTTGCGCCTTGAGCGGCTGAAGATCTACATCGCTGACTAGAGGAAGTGTTTGTGGCTGTGCAACTTGACTGGCGACAAAGAAGCTCAAGATAGCTGTTTTCCTTAAAATAAATGTAGTATTCATATTAGTT
>DBNL01000092.1 GCA_002299785.1 Verrucomicrobia bacterium UBA673 | reverse complement strand
GAATGATGTTGCAGTCTCCGATTGCCCTCCTGACACTGTAGTCTAGGTAATGACAGCTAAAAATGGGAGGGGTATTGAAAAACTAAATATAACTTACAGGTTATTGTTTTATTCGATTTAACCCTGCTTTGAAAGTCTTTCGATCTCCAAGCGGTAATGAAGTCGAGGGCTACACCCCGGGACCGCAATGCTACGTCTGAGCTTGGGCAAGCGCTTGGTTAAAACTGGACGATTCGGATGTTGCTGATATCCGGGTCGGCCTCGAGTTCGGCGATACACTCGGCGCTTGGGACGCTATCGATGTTCAGCGCGGTCAGAGCCTCGCCGCCTTCGCGATCCCGCCCGAGGCTCATATTGGCAATGTTGACGCCACGATTGCCGAGCACGCTGCCCAAGTGGCCCACGATGCCGGGGCGATCATTGTTGCTCATGATAAACAAGATGCCTTCGGGTACGATCTCGACCGGCTGGCTATTGAGTCGGACGATACGAGGATGCTGCGCCAACCCAAAGAACGATCCGCCGACGGACACTTTTTGATCACCGGCCCATGCCCGAATATGCAGCCATTCCTTGAAGTCCACTTGCTCGCTTGATTTGATCTCCTCGACGATCAGCCCGCGCTCTTTGGCCATGGCGCGGACGTTGACGAGATTGACTTCCTCGCCCATGGCAGCCCCGAGAAACCCCTTGATGATAGCACGAGCGATGGGGTCACCGGGCAATTCGGTGGCCAAGCCGCCGTAGGTGATGACCAGGCGCTCTGTGCCCGCTTGGCCAAGCCGTGACAACAACAGCCCCATCCTTTCACCCAAGCGCAAATATGGCTGCACCTTGGCCGATGTTTGAGCGTCTAGGCTTGGCATGTTGATGGAGTTCGTCAGGCTGCCGTGCAGTAAATAATCGGCAATCCCCTGAGCCACCTCTAGGCCGACATTGTCCTGTGCCTCCGCCGTGCTTGCGCCGAGATGTGGGGTCAGGATGAGTTTTGGGCATTGGCGCAACGGCGAGTCAGGCGCCAGGGGCTCTGATTCGTATACGTCCAGCGCAGCGCCGCCGATTTGGCCGGCTTGCAATGCCTCGATCAAGTCAGCCTCGCTGACGATTCCGCCACGGGCGCAGTTAAGCAGTCGTACGTTTGACTTCATTTTGGCGAATGTCTCCTTGCTGAGCATACCGCGCGTCTCGTCGGTTAACGGCATGTGAACCGTGATGAAGTCCGCCGCCTTGTAAATTTCATCCAAACTGGACAGCTCGACCTGCAGTGCTTTGGCGCGGGACGGCGTGATGTAAGGATCGAAGGCCAGCACGCGCATGCCGAATGCCACCGCGCGACGCGCCACCTCGCCGCCGATGCGACCCATGCCCAGCACGCCGAGTGTCTTGCCGTAAAGTTCGACGCCTTTGAACGCCTTACGGTTCCATTCTCCTGATGCCATCGAGCCGTGGGCCTGCGGTATATTGCGCGCAAGTGCCATCATCATCGAGAAAGTCAACTCGCATGTGGCGATCGTGTTGCCACCGGGAGTATTCATGACGATCACGCCGTTTTGAGTGGCGGCTTCGATGTCAATGTTGTCAACACCGACTCCGGCGCGGCCGACAATTTTCATTTTCGTCGCAGCCTCGAGGAGAGCCTTGGTGACTTTTGTCTCGGAGCGGACAGCCATCGCTGAGACGTCGCCGACGAGTGGTAGAAGTTCCTTTTCCGAGTGGCAGCGATTGAGCACGGTCACCTCAAGCTCTTCCTGTTTTTTCAGAAAGTCGATTCCGGTTTGGGAAATGGGGTCGCAGACAAGTACTTTCATTTTAGTCGTCTAAATTCAGTGGTGCTTGGCCAATCGCAGTCAGCCTTCCCGTGTTTTGATCTTATTGAGCAAGTCGGCGATGGTTTCATCCCTTGGTCTTGCCCCGAGATCGCCTTTGCCATGTTCTCGCACGGCGAGTTTGCCTGCTTCCTGCTCGCGTTGGCCAATAAGTAAAATAGTGTGCACTCTCTCGGTTTCGGCGCGTCGAATGCGAGCTCCAATTTTGTCGGAAGTCGTGTCGATTTTCACGCGCGCTCCGTGCTTTCGCAGTTCAGCGACTATGTCCTTAGCGTAGTCGACTTGGTCGTCGCCAAACGGAAGCAGTCGTACCTGTTCCGGGGCAAGCCAAAGCGGGAAGTTGCCTGCGTAGTGCTCGATTAAAAAGGCAATGAAACGCTCGTGTGTGCCAAGCGGGGCACGGTGAATGCAGAGTGGTGTCTCGGTTTTATTGTCTCGGTTTTTGAACTCGAGGCCGAAGCGCTTGGGTACGGCGAAGTCCACCTGGTTGGTGGCGATAGTGAATTCGCGGCCGGAGATGCTGTACACCTGCACATCGATCTTTGGTCCATAAAACGCAGCCTCATCCGACACTTCGACAAAATCAACGCCCGACTCGACGAGTACCTGACGCACCATGTCCTCGGTTTGTATCCACAGTTCCGGTTCGTCGACGTATTTGTCGCCAAGCCGCTCTGCGCTGTGCGTGCTGAAGCGCATGCTGAATTTTTCGAACCCGAAAATCTTGAAATACTTCAGGTACATCTCGTTCACAGCGCGGAATTCGTCTGCAAACTGCTCTGCTGTGCAGTAAATATGTGCGTCGTTCATTTGCATCGAGCGCACGCGCATGAGGCCCATCAATTCGCCGGAGCGCTCGTAGCGGTAACACGTGCCATACTCGGCCAGGCGTAGTGGCAGTTCCCGGTAACTGCGTGGCACTGCCGAAAAAATCTTGTGGTGATGTGGGCAGTTCATGGCTTTGAGATAGATGCGGTCGGTCGGCTTGTCCGCGTCGTCATCCTTGAGTTCCATCGGCGGGAACATACTTTCGGCATAGTAGGGGAGATGGCCGGAAGTTTTGTACATACTTTCCCTTGCCAAATGCGGCGTACGCACGCGCTCGTAGCCTGCCTCGAACTCCGTCTCCTTGGCCAGTTTCTCCAATTCTTCGATCAGCACCGTGCCCTTGGGCAGCCAGAGCGGCAAGCCGGGGCCGACGTCGTCATCAAACGCGAACAACTGCATTTCGCGGCCAATTTTTCGGTGGTCCCGCTTGCGCGCTTCCTCTTGCGCCACGAGCCACTCGTTGAGCTGCGTCTTGTTAGGAAACGCAGTGCCGTAAATGCGTTGTAGTTGTGGGTTGTTCTCATTGCCGCGGTAATAGGCGGCGGCGACGCGGAGCAGTTTGTAG
Source organism: Verrucomicrobia bacterium UBA673 (assembly GCA_002299785.1). GTDB lineage: Bacteria > Verrucomicrobiota > Verrucomicrobiia > Limisphaerales > UBA1096 > UBA1096. The sequence goes on along the minus strand of DBNL01000092.1, from coordinate 375 downwards.
GCCTTGGCGTTGCCGGTGCGCATGACGTGTGGCCCGGCGCAGAGATCGACAAACTCGCCGTTCTGGTAGAATGAAATCTCCTCGCCCTCGGGGATATCCGCCAGGCGCTCGACCTTATACGTCTGGCCGCGCTCCTCAAAAAAAGACTTGGCCTCGTCGCGGGTTTTTGTGGAGCGTTCGAACGTCTGGTTTTCCTTCACCACCTTTTTCATTTCGGCCTCGATGGCCTCGAAGTCCTCGGGCGAAAAACGGTGGTCAAGGTCGAAGTCGTAGTAGAATCCCTCAGCGGTCGGCGGGCCGATGTCGAGCTTGGCCTTGGGCCAAAGGCGCAGTACGGCGGTGGCGAGTACGTGGGCGCAGGAGTGCCGCAGGCGC
>DBNL01000032.1:5318-6124 GCA_002299785.1 Verrucomicrobia bacterium UBA673 | reverse complement strand
GACAACGTTTTGGCGCAGGCAACCCGGACGATGTATTCGGTTTTTAGAAAACCATCCATTGCAAGAGCCAATAAGATATGGCTTTGTAATCGTTGCACTATCACTCACAAAGAAAAACGAACTGGACGAGCAGTTAAATGAGATTCACATCGGTTCGGTTTGACGCTAGGCTGCACGTCCATGATTTTAAAAGAGGAAATGACCGACTTGGCTAAGCGCGCCCACTCGGCCTCTCGCCGCCTGTCCTGCCTGTCCAGCAACGACAAAAACAAATGTCTTCTGGCCATGGCCGATGCCATCGAAGCCCACGCACCGGCGATCCAGAAAGAGAATGCCCGGGACATGACAGCCGGCGCGGAAATGGGCTTGCCCAAGCCGATGCTAGATCGGTTACTGCTGGATAAGGGGCGCATCTCTGGCATGGCAACCGGCCTCCGCGAAGTCGCTGTATTACCCGACCCGGTCGGGCGTGTGATTGAGGAGCGCTCACGGCCCAGCGGACTGAAACTCACCAAGGTCGCCTCACCGATCGGCGTAATCGTCATCATTTACGAATCACGCCCCAACGTCACTGCCGATGCAGCGGGCCTCTGTTTCAAGTCCGGCAACGCAACGATTCTTCGAGGCGGCAAAGAGGCTGTTCACTCGAACAAAATCATTGCAAAGATCATGGTCCAGGCAGCGGCCGGAGCTTTGCCTTCTTTCCCTGCGGATGCTATACAGGTCGTGCCGACGACCGATCGCGGTGCCATTACTGAGCTCCTTTCTCTCACGCGATTCGTCGACCTCTGCATTCCCCGCGGCGG
>DBNL01000032.1:0-4988 GCA_002299785.1 Verrucomicrobia bacterium UBA673 | reverse complement strand
AGTCTCATTCGTGCTGTGACCGAGTGCTCACACGTACCTGTCATCAAGCATTACAAAGGCGTTTGCCACGTTTATATAGATGCCGACGCCGACGCCGCGATGGCGGAGGAGATCGTTTTGAACTCAAAAGCACACCGGCCCGGCGTTTGCAACGCCGCCGAGACGTTGCTGGTTGAAAAGTCCGTCGCTGCCAACGTGCTGCCCCGTTTGGGTAAGCGCCTGGCTGAGGCCAACGTCGAATTGCGCGGCGACAAACCGACACACGCCTTGCTCGACGGTAGCGGCATCAAGCTCACCCCGGCCTCCGCCGACGATTGGGACGAGGAATATCTCGACCTCGTACTATCGGTGAAAATCGTGGATGGCATCGGCGAGGCGATCGAGCACATCAGCACACACGGCTCAGGTCATACGGAAACGATCGTCACAGGTGATCCCGCGGCGGCCAAACGTTTTCAAACTGAGGTGGATTCCTCGACGATTTTCTGGAACGCCTCGACCCGCTTCAGCGACGGCATGGAATTCGGCATGGGCGCGGAGATCGGCATCAGTACTGACAAAATCGGAGCACGCGGCCCGATGGGCTTGGAGGAGTTGACCAGTTACAAATGGCTTGGTGTCGCAGACGGATTGATTCGTAAATGACAGTTGGTGGTCTAATTGAAAAATGCGTTAGTATTCTTCTAGAAGCTGGTATCAAGTCGCCACAGGCAGATGTCGAGTGGTTGGCTTCTGAAATTTTTCAGTACCGCCGCTCGGAACTCGCACTTTATGCGCTCAAGATCCCTACAAGCGAGCAAGTCAATCGAATGCTGAAAAACATCAATCGCCGACTGGATCGAGAACCGTTGCAGCATATTCTCGGCATCGGCGATTTTTACGGCTACGGGTTTCGTGTTAACTCTGCCGTGCTGATTCCCCGCCCGGAGACCGAGACGTTGGCAGAGTTGGCTCTTGGGTTTCTTCAGTCTCTCAGCTCCCAGACCGTCCTCGATCTTGGTACCGGCAGCGGGTGCATTGCCATCACGCTGGCTAAGCGATGCCCCGGCGTGAAAGTCATCGCCTCCGATGTTTCCGAGTCTGCACTCAAACTGGCCAAGCTAAATGCCGAGACGTTCGATGCGGTCAAGCAAGTAGAGTTCCGCGAGGCCGACGGCTTGGCCGCCTTAGTCAAGGGTGAGCAAGTCAACTTGATCGTCTCTAACCCTCCTTATATTCCGTCCGGTGAAATCAGCGGACTGCAACCCGAGGTTCGATACTACGACCCGCACCTCGCCCTGGACGGCGGCGAAGATGGTCTGCATTTTTACAAGCTGCTCGCGGCTCAGGGTCAATCCCGCCTTAAGCCCGGCGGTAAACTGATGGCGGAGTTCGGTAATGGACAGGAATTAGCCATCGAGGGCTTGTTTACCCAAGCCGCCTGGCCGAAAGTAGAATTCAGCAAGGATCTGACCGGCCAGCCCCGAATCGTGATTGCCTCCACCGGTTAATAGCACAATACTGCTCGCCGATAAAAGCTCATGGATTGCCTGGTCATCAATGGAGGGACACCGCTCAAGGGCGATGTCAAAATCAGCGGTGCAAAAAACGCCGCACTGCCGCTGATGGCGGCGACGTTGTTGACGAGAGATGAGTGCGTTTTGCGCAATCTTCCCAACCTCAGCGACGTTCAGTTTATGGCTCGGATATTGAAATCGCTCGGCGCATCGGTCGAGATGAACCGTGGAACTATCCGCGTCAGGGCAAGAAAAATTGATGGTTTCGGTGACTACGACTTGATCCGAAAAATGCGCGGCTCGATCTGTATTCTCGGTCCGCTCATGGGACGCCTCAACGAAGCCAAGGTGTCGATGCCTGGAGGCTGTGTCATCGGCGCGCGCCCGATCGACCTTCACCTCAAAGGCATGCGCGACTTAGGCGCAAAAGTCCGCGTCGAGGCCGGTTACGTCCACGCTAAGGCCAAGAAGCTGACTGGCGGCGAGAGCTTCCTCGGCGGCCGTTGCGGCCCCACGGTTCTTGGCACGGCCAACATGCTGATGGCCGCAAGCCTGGCCAAGGGAAAAACACTCATTCACAGCGCTGCCTGCGAGCCGGAGATCGAGGACTTGGCTAAGTTCCTCAATGCCATGGGAGCAAAAATATTCGGCGCCGGCAGCCCTACAATCACTATCCAAGGTGTGCGACGGCTCAGGGGGGCGGAGCACCGGGTGATCCCCGACCGGATCGAGGCGGCAACCTACGCCCTCGCCGGTGCTGTGACAAACGGCGACGTGACGCTGCGCAGTTGCCAGCCCAGCCACCTCAGCGCGGTGCTCGACAAAATGCGCGAGGCCGGCGTCAGAATCGAGTCCGGGCGTAACACCCTTCGTATCCGCCCCACCAAACAGTTGAACTCGGTCGACATCACCACCATGCCGCACGCCGGTTTCCCGACTGATGTGCAAGCACAAATGATGGTGCTGATGCTCAAGTCGCCCGGGATAAGCATCATCACCGAGCGGATATTTGAGTCGCGCTTCATGCACGTGAACGAGTTGGCGCGGATGGGTGCGGACATCTCGATCGAGGGGCCAAGCGCCATCGTCAAGGGCGGCCAACCACTTAGCGGTGCGGATGTCATGGCGAGCGATCTTCGCGCCTCTGCAGCTTTGGTTTTGGCCGGTATGGCGGCCAAGGGCGTCACTCGGGTGAATCGCGTTTACCACATCGATCGGGGATACGAAAACATCGATGGCAAACTCCGTGCGCTCGGCGCTAGCATTTCGCGCGAGCCAGGCCAGTGAGCGTAAAGTTCCCAATGTCAAAGGCAAATAACCGCTTACAAGCGACTTAACCAAGGACGCTGCCTTTGTCGTACCCACCGAAAACCTCGAGGCCACGCTGCCCAATACTGAATGGGAGCAGAAATACAGGGCGGAAATTATCTGCACGCTGGACCAGTTCGGATCCAAATATTTTTGTCGAATCGAGAAAACGAAAACTCTGCCATGGCTGAGGCATCAGCGACGCACCGGAATAAACCATCGCCAATGCAGAGCAAGAATAAAGGGTCTTGCTCTGCGAACTCCACTTGCCCAAATGCTAGCTATTCGCATACATTGGCCGTTCCTTCAAGATCGGCGCATCGATGCGTTCGGAGATTTCACCTGCTGATTGATCAATGCATGACACACCCGATAAAACAAAACCGCTCGCTTGGATTACCGGAGCCAACGGGCTAATCGGTAGCCACATTGCACACAGCGCTTCGGCTCATGCACAGGGCTGGCGGATTCGCGCATTGGTTCGTGACGACTTCGATTTGACGGACTTCCCGAAAGTTCAACGTCAATTCGAAGCTGACCAACCACAACTCGTAATCCACTGTGCCGCGATGAGTGACCCCACGGTTTGCGAAATGCAACTCGCTCAAACCCGGCTCGTAAACCGGGAGGCGACATTTTTCCTTTCTGGCTTGGCTCAGGACATCCCAATGATCTTTTTTTCGACAGACCTCGTGTTCGACGGCAAACACGGGCACTACACGGAGGAAGACGAACCGTTACCTCTGACTGTGTACGCCCGCACCAAGGCGGAGGCGGAAGCGTTGGTTCTAGCCAATCAACGGCATAGTGTGGTGCGCACGTCACTCACCGTCGGCAAATCTCCAAACGGAGATCGTGGCATTGAGGAACAACTCAGGCATCGCTGGACCAAGGGCGACACCGTGAAGTTGTTCGACGACGAGTACCGAAGCCCCATCCCGGCAGAAGTCACCGCCCTCGCAACTTGGGAACTCGTCTTGGCCAAGCGACCCGGTCTGTACCACTTGGCCGGCAGCCAGAGGATGTCTCGCCTCGAAATTGGCCGGGCCATCGCAGAGAGAAATCCAGAGTGGAATCCAAAAATCGAGACGTGCAGCCTGCGTGACTACGATGGACCTCCAAGGGCACCTGACACCTCACTCGATTGCAGCAAACTCCAGCAACTTCTTTCGTTCCCGCTAATCGGGCTGTCCAAATGGCTTGGATTCAGCGCAACACAACCCGCATGAAATCGTATCGCGGCCGCGTCGCCCCAACCCCCACCGGCCTGCTTCACCTTGGCCACGCGCAGACGTTTTGGACAGCCCACCAACGTGCACGCCAAGCCGACGGAAAACTGGTTTACAGGACGGAAGACCTCGACCCTCAAAGGTGCAAAACTGAATTCGCAAATGCCGCTCTGAAAGATTTGAAATGGCTGGGCATTGACTGGGACGAAGGACCAGATTGCGGAGGCGAACATGCGCCGTACATACAAAGCCAACGAATCGAGCGTTACCGTGAAATCTTCGAAACACTGAAAACTCTCGGCTTGGTTTACCCTTGCCGATGCTCTCGCAAGGATGTGATTGAAGCAGTAACGGCACCGCACGAAACCGGGGAAGAGCCGCTTTACCCCGGAACCTGCCGCCCCGCACTTGGCCAAGCGGCCACTTTCGAAACAGACACTGCACCCCGGGTCAACTGGCGATTTCGCGTACCAGGAGGAGGGTCTGTTGCATTTGAAGATGTCAGCCTAAGGCAACAGTCATTCACCGCCGGCAAGGACTTCGGCGACTTCGTTTTATGGCGACACGACGATGTGCCCAGTTACCAGTTAGCTGTGGTGGCCGATGATCACGACATGGGCATCACCGAGGTTGTTCGTGGCAAGGATTTGCTCAAATGCACCGCCCGCCAATTGCTCATTTACCGCGCATTTGGATGGGAAGCGCCGGCGTTCTATCATTGCCCGTTGGTCTACGATGAAGACGGAGAGCGCCTGGCCAAGCGCAACGACTCACTCAGTTTGAAATCCATGCGCGAAGTCGGGCTTACACCGGAAATGATTCGGGCAAAATTCATTGAATAGCGCTCCACACCCACAAGTCGTTGTTTGCTATCCGGCAGTAAGCAGATTGCGAAAACAGGAGTTCTCGCTAGAATTCTTAACATTGCCTCCACATTTTACCACGCACTGGGAGT
>DBNL01000043.1:575-2797 GCA_002299785.1 Verrucomicrobia bacterium UBA673 | reverse complement strand
TCGTAATCCTTCACCGACTCACGGCTCTTGTGGCCGTTGGCGATGAAGAGATCGGTGTCGCCGTCGTTGTCCGCGTCGAACGACGTCGCGCCCCATGACCAGCCGGTGTTGGCCACTCGATCGCCCATCGGCCGCTGCTCGAACTTCGCCCCGGCACCGAAGTAAAGTCGGTTGCCGAACGTGAGGTCGGCCAACCGCTCGGTGTAGTGCCGGTGTGTCGGCGGCGCGAGCTTCATCGACAATAGCCGCTCGACGGCCCACGAGTTCATCCCGATCATCAGAAAATCCATTCGGCCATCAGCATCGTAGTCGGCGAAGGTGTGAGCCATACCGAAGCCGTAACGATTCCCGACAAGCCGGTCGGTTGCTTCGGTGAATTTGCCTGTGCTGTCGTTGAGATAAATATCCACACCGGCGAAGTCGCTGACGACGACCAGGTCCAAATCGCGGTCGTCGTCGATGTCCGCGAACGACGCGCTGTACGACCGGCGATGGCGCTTGGCCGCAAGCCCGGCTTCGGCGGTGCTATCGGTCAACCGGCCGGTGCCGTCATTGAGCAGCAGATAGCCGGGGAAACCGTCGTTGGCATCGTAAATCGGTGTCGGCATTTGACCTTTGATGTAAGGCAGTTTGTACTGCGACAACCACAGGTCCACGTCGCCGTCACCGTCGATGTCGCCGGTGGTCATCACCATCGGGTCGAGCACTTTTTTCGGTGCCTTCCAAGCGAACCTGGCTTCGCCGTCAAATATCCCGTCCGGCTGGCCTTCAATGAGATAAATACCATCGTTCCCGCAAGAAACGACGTCCACCACGCCATCGCCGGACAAATCTTCGAGCGTGACGTTGAACACAGTTTCGCTGAACTTTGGACAGAGCGTCTCCGCCTTGAAACGCCCTTCGCCAAGGTTGCGGTAGATGCGGTTTTTGCAGCCTAGGATCACCTCCACCCGTCCGTCGCCGTTGAAATCGTAAAGGATGAGAGGGTCAATGAAGATGTTCCCGTCGTTTGGAGTGATGTCCTGCCTTTTGGCCGGTTTGAACGCCGGCGCACCGGTGCGCTCAAGCCACTCGAGTCTAGAGAGATCGATACGATCCGGCTGGGCCAGAGTCTCCGGCGTGAGTTCGGTCGGTTGCCACTGCACCGTGATGTCGCCTCGTAGGATGCCGCGCTTGGCCGAGGTGTTGTTGACGAGGTGCAGCGAAACCCAGAATACCGACATTGGCCCGCCGGCAGCGTGAGGGTCGAAACGGCGATGTCGCCACTCGCTCTGCTCGAGTTGCCAGTCGGCGGCCTTCCAGCTGTCAAGCGCTTGAGAGAATTGCGCAGCAGACCAAGTCGGCCCGCCCTTGGCCAGGCGAACGCGGCGGATACCCGACTCCCACTCCTCCTCCAGTTGCGCTTGGCCAAGTTGCATCTCGCGAAATGGCATGTCGGCGAGCAGTTGAAACGGATCGGCACCGGCGCGGAGGTTGTCCCAGATTCGAATCGCCACTTCGCCGTACTCGCGCGCGGTCATCTCGTCGGCCCACACTGTGGCGTCCCATTGGAGGTGCCGGGCCTCGATGACGGCGACCTGCTGCATCACCTGTTCATCGACAAGCCCCCCCGCTTGGCTTGGCCTGGGAGCAGCAGCGGGAGGTGGCTCGCTTGGAGTGAACACCACCGCCACCGTGCCAACGAACAGAACGGCGAGCACCAAAGCCAACACTCTGACGGGACGGAACAACACGCCGGGATTGTCAGCACATCCAGCCCTTTTTCAACGGAAATAAACAGCCAAGCGGCTTTCGTTCCCTTGACACCGGACTTTTCTCTGCGAGGATGCCAACCCTTTTTTATGGCCGAGACCAATTCAAACGATCGTATGGAAAAAATCGTGTCGCTCTGCCGGCGGCGCGGATTTATTTTTCAGTCTTCGGAAATTTACGGCGGACTCAACGGGTTGTGGGACTACGGTCCGCTCGGTGTCGCGCTCAAGCGAAACATCAAGGAGGCGTGGTGGCGCGACATGGTCACCGCACACAACGAGCGCGTGCAACCAGAGGGCGCACCGAGGCCGTTCCAGATGACCGGCATCGAGTCGTCGATCATCATGCACCCACGAGTGTGGAAGACGTCCGGCCATTACGACCTTTTCAGCGACATGATGGTCGATTGCCGCGAGAGCAAACGCCGCTACCGCCACGACCATATCAAGGGCGCCTGGGTGGAGCACAAC
>DBNL01000043.1:0-181 GCA_002299785.1 Verrucomicrobia bacterium UBA673 | reverse complement strand
TGCAGTATTTCAAGCTTAAGGCCAAGTACGCAGACAAACTTGTTTGGCACGGCGAGGTCACCGACTTGACGGCGATCAGCGAGACAGACCAGGTGCTCGCCCCCGACGCGAAGGAGTTTGGCACACTCACCGAGCCGCGTGAGTTTAATCTGATGTTCGAGACGCACATCGGCGCGATGCG
>DBNL01000065.1 GCA_002299785.1 Verrucomicrobia bacterium UBA673 | reverse complement strand
TTTGATTATCTCGCGGCTGGAGACGACGGTTCGTATCAGCAATGGGAGACTGTTGGCGCGAACGTGGATAGGCTGCCGTTGCTGGCCTCGATCTGGAGTGTTGACCCGGTGGTATTCGAGGATCCTGCGATGTGGATGAAACCGGGATGGATCGGCCGCCTGCCGATGCGCCGATCGAAGATGAGCTGACCGGCTACCTGGCCAAGCGTTCCCGATGACTCCTGACGAATGCCCGAACTGCGGCGTTGATCTCCAGGCCATGGCGCGCGCCTGCCCGGAGTGCGGTGCCTGCCCGGACACCGGTTGGGCTGACGAGGCGCAATACGAGTCTACCCAACTGCCGGAGGATGAGTTCGACTACGACGAGTTCGTGTCAAGGGAGTTCGGGCAGGGTGGTCTGCCTCTAGGCAGCCAATTGCACTGGGTTTGGGCGGTGGCGGCGATTCTGATGATTCTGTTTTTCCTGACCCACGCCTGGTGAGTAATTGCGGGCTTTACAATCGATCGTCAGATATCGCAGGCTTCTGGCCGTCGTTGATGAGGTGGTTTTGTTCCATTTGTTTGCTGGGATCCCTAATGTTGGGGTGCACCACCAGCACCATCACCAATCTCACCCCGCGCGCGCTTCCACGAAGCCAAACCGGCCTGTACACGGTCGAGGCGATGTTCCGGAGCAACCAGCGCGCGCTTGATGCAGATTCCATGAAGCCGATCGTCATCTTCAATAATCAGGCTTTCCCGATGCGCAAGACCCAGTTGACGGAGGGTCGTTGGGAGACGCTGGTGCCGATTCCCGAGGGTACCAAGGTCATCAATTACCATTTCAAGTTCGACTACGAGTACAGTGCGGTGCTAATGCGCGGCGCTGATAGTAAACTTTCCCCTCCATACCATTTGCAGATCGTCGATGAATCCTCCACCGGCAACCTACTAATGCTGCGGGAATAAACGATTTATATCATGCAACGCGTCAAGCTTTTCAAGGGGCTGGAAACCGAGGTCGAGGCACTCGAGCAGCAGATCAATGTCTGGGCCGAGAGCGAAGGAGCCAAGATCATCCAGGTGACCGGCAACATCGCTACTCAGAGTTACAACCCGGCTGCCAAGTCGGGAACCTCGCTACATGGCAATGTCGCCGCCGCGTCAGATGTCCTGATCGTTGTTCTATACGAAAAGGGCTAACCGGCTCGCTTGCCCAAGTCACTCGACCGGTATTCGTAAAAGCTCGATACGGTCGAACCAGACCGCGCCACCCAATGCAGTGGGAGCGATGCCGGTCAATGTCATATCGCCGAAATCTTTCCACAAATCCCGAGTAACCATCGTCCAGTCGGTCGGCCGTTTTTCCGACACGCGGGTAGCTTGCCAGTCGGAGGTGTTTTTGCCGCTGTAATAGCGCCGCTCCGGGCTGCCCGACGAGGGCCAAGTGCCGTTGTCGGCCAGTTCCAGCATCACGCCGGCCGCCTTGGGCGCCTTCCACGCAAGGCGCATATAGCGGTACTCGCCCGGGCCTGGATTTTCCCGAATGCGAAACGCCCAGCCGGGGATGCGCTTTGAGTGACGCTGTAACGGAGTGATGCGCAGCGACGCCGAGCCGCTGTACTTGTCGCCGGTCACGACCGTTGCCGAGCCGCTGCCCTCCGTGAGCAGATCGACAAACCCCGGGCTGTCGTCGAACAACACCCGTCGCGTCGGTGGCTGTCGAAGCCAGGCGATCACGTTGGCCACATCGCTTGGCTTGAGCACTACCGCGAGCGACTCCGGCATGAGCGAAACGTCAAGTGACTTGAGCGATCGCACGTCCTTTCGTAACACATCGAGCTGCACGCTGCCCGGCAGGGTCAGCGTCAGGCTGTTGGCAGACTCGCCGCTCAGTATGCCGCTCAGTATCCGCCCGTCGGTGGTCTCGACCGTGTAAGTCTCGTGGCCTGCGACAATCACCGCGCTCGGCGCGAGGATGTCGCGCACGATCGTCTCCTCGGCGCGGCGAAACTCCTCGGTCAAGTCCGGCCCCACGGCGAAGCCGATCCCGTGCGCTCGGTGGCAGGTGGCACAATGCTGGCTGAACGTCACCTGTCCGGCGGCGGGGTTTCGATTGGACTTGAGGGCGGTGACGAATCGTTGAAGTGTTGCGTCGTCCACTGGCTCGAGCGTTGCAAAAAGCGCCTGCGCCCGCTTGGCCAAGCCTGCGTTTTTTAGATCGAGCAACGCTGTGCGCTGAACGGCGTTGAGTGCGGCGGGGGAGAGTTTTCGCTGCTCCATCGCTGCCACGACGGCGGGCAGATGGTCGCGCCGGGCGAAGGCGGCTCCGAGGATGGCTCGGCGTACCGTCGGCGTGGCGGCGGGATAGCCATTGAGCATTTGCGCCGCGATGCCAGGGTCGTTCTCCGAGCGAAGCGCCTTCACGGCAGCCAAGCGTCGATCCGTGGGGAGCTGCACATTGGCAACTTCGCTAAGTGCCTTCGCTAAGCGCGCCTCACGATCGGAGGCCGATTCGAGTTTCAAGATTTGCTTCAGACCGACCGCTGCGATACGCACCTCGCCGTCGTCTGCCGCAGTTAGTTGATCAAGCGCCGCGCAGGCTGTGTCCGAAAGGGCCACTTGGGTGGCGGATTTGAACGGCTCGCGTAAGCCGGCGAGGCACGCTTGTTGCAGCTCATAATCCGTCAATCCGGCTACATCGACGATGGCTGCGGACAGTTCTGCGGTATTGCGTTTGGTGGCGATCGAGACACATAACCGGAAGATTAGGCCGTGTGCACGGTGAGCCTCGGCCGGTTTGTCGATGAGCGCTGCCAACATGTCCAAGGCGCGCCCGGCGAGGGAGGTGAGTATGGCATCGCCGAGCCACAGGTCGCCGCCGTGCCGTCTGGCCAAGTGGGCCAAGGCGTTCAAGGCACTGGGGTCGCTGCTCTCACCCAGCGAAAGGGCGAGTTGCAGACGGACAACCGACGAGGTGTCGTCGGCGAGTTGCAGCGCGGCAGTGAGCAATTTTTCGCTTTCGTCAAACCGGCGATCGGCCAGGCGCAGCGCATGCCGCCGCACGCCTGGTTCGCCGTGTCCAAGCGCGTCGGCAAGCGTGTTGTCGTTGAGCTGCCCGAGGCCGTCGAGCGTGTACAGCGTATTGACAGCCGCGTCGGTGTCGTCTGTCGGCAGGGCTGTTTTTGGCAGTCGGGCACCGCGCTCGAGCAGTACGCGCCGAGCGGTTTGGCGCCGCCAATGGCGCGGGCTGGCGAGTTCGCTAGCCAGCGCAATATTGCTGAGCTTCGCTAGATTCGGCGACTGCGGTTCGGGCATATCCTCATGCGCGAGTCGCCAAATACGGCCGTGATTGTTGCCGTCAGCCAGTCCGTATTGCTGCTGCAAATAGCGCGGGATTGCAGAGTAATCCTCGATGATTTCGCGGTAATAATCGGCAATGTAAATGGCTCCCTCTGGGCCAATCGAGAGGTGGATCGGGTGAAACCAAATGTCGCCAGACGCGAGAAATTCCGACTTCGCCTCGCCCGCTGTGCGGCGGATTTTGAGGAGTGTTCCGTCGCGACTAAGTAGAGCACGGTGGACGAGGTTTTGGGCTGGGGCGCAGGCGAGAATTTGGTCGCGCAGCCCCGGCAGAGCGGAGTCCCGGTAGACGAGCGGCGAGCAGGCGGAGGTGAAGAAGCCGTTGGGGATCGACTCGGCAGTGCCGTAGTGGTCGCTGTAATATTTGCCGAAGCCGGGATCGGCCGCGCGCTTTGTGCGCCACGGGTGAGGCTGGCTGACCGGGAACGAGGTGTTGTAGTTTGCGGCGTTGCGGCGTGAGGCACTCACCGCGACGTCCGGGTTGCGCGCGAGATAGTGCCATGGCAAAGGCGCGACCTGGATGCCGGGCGTGCCGGTGGAGATCACGAACCGGTCGCCATCTGCGTTGAAGGTGAAGCCGTACGTGCTGGTGTGGCCGCTGATCGGCTCGATGGCTGAGCCGTCCGGTTTGATGCGGAATCCGGTGACCGGAATATCGACCGGCGCGGGAAGGCTCGGGCCGGTGATGCGGCCGCCTTGTCCGCCGTCGATGTAAATCCAATTGTCCGGCCCCCACTGCGGCGAGTTGATGCGGCGCTCGATGACGCCGAACTTGAAGCCGGTGAAGAGCGTCTCGCGCACCTCCGCGCGCCCGTCGCCGTCTCGGTCGGCGAGGTACACTATGTCTGGCGCGCAGATGGCGATGATGCCGCCACGAGCTGGGCAGATGCCGAGGCAGGCCGGCAGCCGGTCGGCCCACACCTCGGCGTGATCCATCACGCCGTCGCCGTCGGAGTCGATCAGACGCTTGACGGTGCCGAACTGTTCCTTCTCGGCTCGGCGCATGGCGTCCTCATTGGCGGCGATACGCCTTACGACACGGTCAAGCTTTCCGGTCTTGTTCAACTCCTCAATGTCGAACTGGCCCTCGATATTGTAGCCGTGCAGTTCGCTGACAAAGAGATTGCCATGCGCGTCCCAGCAGACGCCGGAGGGCTGGCGGACGAGCGGCTCGGCGGCTACCAGTTCCAGACGGAAGCCGGGCGGGAGGTTCACGAGTTTGGCACTCTCGGCGGGGGAGAGCGGCTTTGGTGCATCGGCCGGTTTTGAGATTTGGCCAAGCCCGGCAACGGCGAAGGCGGCGAAGGCAGAGAAATGGACGAGGCGTATCATGAGGTGTTCAAATGGCTCAGCGGCAGCCTAGCAATAGCCATCCCGAAGCCAAGCCAAAGGCGCACACTGCCAAGTAATTAGTTGGTAGGGAAGGGTAGCTTGACCGGCGAAATCTCGAGGTTTACAGTTGATTTTCAATGCAAAAAGAACCTTCATCCCTCCATTTTCCGGATGCTAGGTTCCGTCTCAATTCCCGTCGCGCCATTCTCGCCGATGTCGGCCGGTGCCTGTTGGTTGGCTGTTTTTCTGTTAACTGATTTGGGATGAATGTTCACGTGTTACAGCATGTCGCCTTCGAGGGGGTAGGGAGCATGTCAAGCTGGTTAGTCAGTCGGAATGCAGATGTTCGATACACGCGGTTTTACGAGTCGGCTAAGCTTCCGGATTTGAGCCAAGTCGATCTCGTCATCGTGATGGGCGGGCCGATGAGCGTTAACGACGAATCGGTGCATCGGTGGCTCATACAGGAAAAGGAATTCATTCGCCAGGCGGTCCGGCTTGGTCTGCCGGTCATCGGGATTTGCCTTGGGGCGCAGCTAATCGCCAGTGCGCTTGGTGCCAAGGTATACTCCGGCCGTTACACGGAGATCGGCTGGTTTCCTCTGGAGGCAGTGGTCACGGGCGAAGATGTTTTTCGGTTGCCGTCGGGTGTTCCGGTCTTCCACTGGCACGGCGAGACATTTGATCTGCCAAGCGGGGCGGTGCACTTGGCCAAGAGTGATGCTTGCGAAAACCAGGCGTTTCAGATCGGTCGTAATGTCGTCGGACTGCAGTTCCATCTCGAGACGACGCCGGAATCAGCGGCATTGATCCTCGAACACTGCGGGGATGAACTGGTGCCTGGAGATTATGTGCAAACGGATAAGAACATCCGGAAGACCTCCGAAACCGCCTGCGCCGATATCAATCGGTTGATGGACGAGTTGCTGTCGTACGTTGTCCGTTGACAGGTCTGTGCCGCGGGATTGAAGTTGGCCGGCACTGGGTGGGCTGCTACAGTTCCCCCATTCAGAAAGCTGATGAGACAAGCAATTATATCAACAATCGCAGCGGCATTGTTCGCGGGATGCGGGACGACATCGTCGCAGAATCCGGTCGAGGCTAAACCCGCCCACACGGCCGCCAAGGTCGAAGTGCCGGGCGTTCCCATCCACCAGGCGGCGTGGAAGGGAGACATGGAGATAGTTCAGCAGCATCTGGCCGCCGGCACCGGCGTGGATGCAAAAAACAAATGGGGCTCCACCGCCCTGCATTACACGGCCCGTGGTGGGCAGGTTGCCGTCGCCGGATTGTTGATTTCCAGCAGCGCGGACGTCAACGCGGGGGATGCCGCCGGATTGACTCCGCTTCATTTTGCGGCAAGTGCCGGCCACGGGGAAGTGGCCAAGCTACTCATTGTCAAAGGTGCGGACGTCAAGGCCAAGGGGGGTGACAGCAAAGCATCACCGATCTTTTCAGCAGTTAAAAAAAATCGAGGGGACATCGTTGAGCTGTTGTTGTCCAAAGGCGCGGACGTCAATGCTAAGGATGCCTTCGCTGAGTCCCCACTGGATGCCGCTGTGAAAGAAGGTCTCCCTAGGATGGTTGAACTGCTCGTTGCCAAGGGGGCGAAAGTGAATGGAGAAGGCGGAACAACCCCTTTGCACAAGTCGGCCTCGGCCGGCCAAAAAGAGATCGTGCAATTGTTGTTAGCTAACGGCGCGAACGTTAATGTGACCATCGCTTTCGGGGACACGCCACTGGACTGGGCCGTCAGAAACAAAAAGGAGGAGGTCGCCGCCATTCTTCGGAATCACGGAGGCAAAACCGGGGCTGAACTGGAAACCGGAGGCAAATGAAACAACTAGTGATCACAGCCACCGCAGCCTACCTGAATGGGACGCGTGTCGCCGCAGTGAACGCCCCACCGAGGAACCAAACCTTTTGACAGCAAGATGCGAGAATAATTGAATGCTGTAGGCAAATGAACAGGGCTAAAGCAAAGTTGCTGGATGCCAAACGGCTAAATAAATCACATTTTTTAACTTGGTTTACAAACGGTGTACCCTCTCTTTTTTTGAAAAATTTGCCTCAGACATGCCATCAAAGAAACTCATTGCAATCAATAAAAAATTAAGCTGAACTTTTCGTGGACCAATGAAACCACTAATTTTATTAACGATAGTACTGATCGAGTCTTTGGCTCTGACGCAGGCGAGAGGGGCTGGAGCAGCTGAAACAGGCAAGCATCTTTTTATTCTTTCAGGGCAATCGAACATGCATGGACACCGCCCTGAGGAAGCGTTTGCACCGGCGATGAAAGTGGCTTTTGGAGAAGACAAGGCAATCGTAATACAAGATGCGATGGGTGGCCAACCCATACAACGCTGGTGGAAGGGCTGGAAATCACCTGAGGCAGAAAAACCTAAACAAACAGGGGACCTCTATGACCGACTCATGGGGAAGGTAATGCCTGAAATCAAGGGGAAGACTCTGAATTCAGTCACCTTCATCTGGATGCAGGGTGAAAGGGATGCCAAGATGCAATGGGGTGAAGTATATGAAGCCAGCCTTAATGGACTTTACGATCAACTCAGCAGGGATCTTGGCCGTAGCGATATTAACTTCGTGATCGGGCGCCTCAGTGACTTCGATCTAAAGAACCGGAGATATCCCCACTGGACGATGGTTCGTAAGATTCAAGTGAAATTAGCTGAATCAAACCCCAGATTTGGCTGGGTGAATACGGATGATCTCAATGATGGGGTTAATCGAAAGGGCAAAAAGATCCAGAATGACCTGCATTACTCAGCAGAAGGATACAAGATTCTGGGTAAACGCTTTGCTGAAAGTGCGCTTAAGTTGATCAAGCAAAACCCTAAATCCAGATAACAGATTTAAAATTAAGTCTTAAGCAATCAACAGGCTAGAAAACATATAGTGAAACACCTCCTAATCACAACAATCGCAGCCCTAATTTTGATGGGATGTGGGGAGTCTCAGTCGTCGACTCTTGCGCCAGAAGCGAAACCAGTTGAACCCGTTGCTGAAGATCCAAAACCTGAACCTACAACAACTAAAGCAGAACACCCACAAGCAAATCGTGCGCTGATTAAAGCAACGGCAACAGGAAACGTTGAGGCTATCAAAAAAGCCATTGCTGATGGAGCGGATGTGAATGTGAAGGCGGTTGGTGGAGGGACTCTTTTGTTTATTGCGGCACATGAAGGTCACAGGGAAATAGTCGAACTACTAATTGCCGAAGGTGCAGATGTAAATGAGAAGAATGGTAGTGGTGAAACGTCGCTAAATTGGGCCAATGAAAAAATTGCCGAACTCCTCCGTCAACACGGGGGAAAGACGGGTGAAGAATTGAAGGCTGAAGGGAAATGAAACCAAGGGTAAAACTTGCTGACTCTATTACTCCAAACGGAGGCTGCATGGCCCTCTACGAACACGATGGGGCCTTTTCGGTTTCTTTAAACGGTAAGGAATTGATGCATTCAAAGGTTACAGCATCAGAGAGTTTGCTTGGAAGAATAGGTATCGATCAATTAAATAAAGATACTTCTACCCGGGTTCTCATTGGTGGACTTGGTCTTGGATTCACGTTGAAAAGTGTCTTGGCGTCGGAGAACCCAAAAATGAAAGTGGTGTTGGCAGAATTGGTTCCAGAAGTAATAGAATGGAACCGGACTTTTCTGAAATCACTAAACGGTGTGCTGCTTGATGACCCTTGTGTTGACGTTAAAAGAGTGGATGTGATTGATCTGATTCGAAATACTCAACCTCGAACCTATGACGCTATATTGCTCGATGTGGATAACGGACCCGTTGCAATGGTCGACGTGAATAATGACAAACTTTACTCTACTTCAGGTATTCGCTTAATGTGCAGGATTCTTAAAAAAGGCGGACGAATCGCAGTCTGGTCCGCAGGGCCCGACCTGAAATTTGAAAACCGTTTAAGTGAGGTTAGCTGCAAGTTTCAAAGTGTCCCTGCGAAAGTTTATGATGGAGCTAAACGCGCTCGTAATATGCTTTATATAATAGATCCCAACTAGTTGGCTCGGGGTAAAATCGAAAACACTCATAAACATTTAATGAAGTACCTCCTAATCACAACAATCGTAGCTGTGCTTCTGGTGGGCTGTGTATCTTTAGTGGAGTCACCAGACATATCTATTCATAATGCTGCTAAAACCGGAAATGTTAAGGTTGTCAAGCAACACTTGGCTACGGGAATCGGTGTAAACGCTGTGGATGCAAATAAATTGACCGCCTTGCATTGGGCTGCCATGAAAGGCCAAAAGGAAGTTGTTGCATTACTCATTATCAGAGGAGCAAATCTAAATGCCAAGACAAGTAAAAACCTGACTCCTTTGAACCTTGCGGATAATAACTTCCAAAATGAAATAGCGGAAATGCTTATCGCTAGTGGGGCATCAGAGTTTATCTACTAATTAATGAAACACTTACTAATAACAACAATCGCAGCTATCCTGTTGGCTGGGTGTAGAGAGGCGCAGCAGTCGACTGCTCTAGAAGCACTACCCGTTGAACAGGGTCGTGATGTGAAGCTTGCC
>DBNL01000029.1 GCA_002299785.1 Verrucomicrobia bacterium UBA673 | reverse complement strand
TTTCGCTGGGGCGAATGATGGTCGTTACGCCCCGGTCAGAGACGAAGTAGACCAGGCCATCCGCAGAAACGGGTGACGGGCTGTGGCCACCGGGGAGACGCTCCATCCAATGGCGTTTGCCGGTCCTGGCCTCGAAACAGCTGGCGATTCCGCTGTCGGCGACTATGAGCAGGTAACGTCCGGTAATGATGGGCGAAGGGACATAGGCGGCGCCGCGAGTCGTGCGCCAAGCGATGTGAGTGTCGGTGACGTTGCCCTTGCCGCCGGGCCGTATTGCGAGGGTGTGCCGCTCCGGGTAGCCGCCGGTCGCAAAGACGTATTTTCCATCGTAAACCATCGACGCAACAAACTGCTCAGTCGGGCCATCGACAATCCAGTGGCGCTTGCCATTGCGCGGATCGTAACTGGCGATACAAAGACTGCCGGAGAGGATCATTTGAGTGATGCCGTCGATCTCGCGAATGATTGGCGTGACGTAGCTGCGGGTTTTGTTTTCGCGCCGGGTTCGCCAACGCTGCCTGCCGGATTGGCGATCGAGCGCGACGAGGTAGGCGTTGCCATCGTGGTCTCCGTTGAGGATCACCAAATCTTCGAAAAGCACGGGGCAAGTGTTGAAGCCATGCGCGCTGAGGAAGTCGCCGACGTTTGTTTTCCACTTTTCGTTTCCGTCCAGGTCGTAGGCGGCAGCGATGATTTTACCGGGAGTGATGAGGCGCTCGGAGCCTACATTCGGCGCGATTACCTCGTCTCCCTCGGCGCGCATGAACGTGACGTAAACTTGTTTGCCGTCTGTGGCCGGAGTGCCGGAGGCACGGCTGTTGAGCCGATGAACTGTTTCTGGTGGAGACTGCACAACATCTCGCTTCCAGACTGTTTGGCCGCTGAGTCGGTCGATGCAGAGCAGGATGCGTTTGTTCTTTTCGGTAAGGCTGCTGGTGAGGAAAACCTTGTCACCCCAAACGATTGGGGATGAGTGGCCTTCTCCGGGAACGGGGATTTTCCATGCGATATTTTCAGTGCTGCTCCACTTGGTAGGGATGCCTTTTCCGGCGCTGACCCCGTCGCCGCTTGGCCCACGCCAGCCCGGCCAGTTTTCAGCCCGGATCAATCCGGCCACAAAAAAGAACAACACAACCAAACGCATGCTGGGAGTCTAGCGTCGTAGCTTCCTAGAACAAGAAGCAACTCCGTGCTTATAAAGTCGAATGCTGAAGTAAAGCACTTTTATGCTGAGATGTAGCTAGGCGGTGCCGTTGGTGGCTACTCACGGGTTTGTCGAAGCCAAGTCGGATACATTTCATCTCGAGCCAGGGTACGTGAGCCTTTTCAACGGGCACGACCTTACGGGCTGGGGGTTTCGAGCGAAGAAAACATTTAAACCCGCCACCACTTTTGACGGCAAGAAAGCCAGCAACGATGCGCGCTACGTTGCGATCAACGGACGGCTCGTCGTCACCACTCCGCCCGAGGGCCGTCGTGTGCGCAACTTTGGACGACCAGGAAGTTTCCAGAAAACTTCATCCTCAAGCTTGAATTTCGCGCCACGCCCAACGCCGACAGCGGCGTCTTCATCCGCAAACCCCAACTCCAATGTCGCGACTATGTCCTCGCCGGTCCGTGGAAGGACTTGAAGAACTACAAGCCGCAGGAGTGGAATGAAATAGTGGCCATCGTCAAAGACGGGTTTGCGCACTGCACCTGTAACGGTGAGGTGCTCAACGCTGAGTTAAAAGTCCCATCCACCGGCCCCATCGGACTCGAGGGTGATCGCGGCCAAATGGAATACCGTCGTATTTGGGTGAAGCAACTGAACTAACCGGTGGCACTTCTAATTACTCTCGGCCAGTCCCTTTTCGATGAAGGGCCACATTAGGCCGGGGTAGAATCGGTGTCCTTTATTTCCCCATTCGTGTGAGGTGTGGTTTGGAGCGCCTGAAACTTTAAAAATCTCCTTAGTATTGGCGGCTAGTTTTTCGACAGTTGGCCTGTGATGAAGGCCATCTTTCACACCGTGAATAATCAACAGGTGTCGTGGCGCGACCAGGCCGCCCAGTTCCTTCCAGTCGCCCCAGTCTCGTAGTTTGGGGACAAGGCAGCAGTCGCAGTGGAAGATAAATCCTTCCGCACTCATCACCGAGGTGAATGAGCAGCTTGGAATCGCCACGCGGATTCGCGTGTCGATCGCGGCTGTGTAGGCGGTGAGGACGCCGCCACCGGAGTTGCCTGTCATCGCGAAGCGCGTGTGATCGATGAGAGGATGTTTCTCTGCCCAGTCCAGCAGGCGTTGCATGTCCCAGACCCTCTCCGCAATCGGGGTGCGCCCGCCGAGTAGACAGTGGATGAGTTGGGCTCGGCAGGGGCGGTTGCCGTGGCGACCTTTGGGATCGGGCACCAGTAATTCCTCCGCGAGCCCTCGGGTAGCCGGGGCGATGACCACAAACCCGCGCCGCGCGGCCTGTGCCCCGATATCTCCCTCCTTCTCAAGAACGGTCTGGCGGTGTTTTTCATCCTTGAATGCGCCGGCGTAGGAGTGCAGCCCGAGTTTGTCGTGGCCGTGCGGGCAAAGCAGAAGAGGGAGAGGTTGGGTAGGGTCCGCATCCTTGGGGATGAGCAGATAAAAGGGAATTACCACACCAGGCTCCGTTTCAATTGAGCAAAGTGCCCGTGTGAAAGGTTCATTGTTTTTTTCCGCTTGGCCAAGCCGAATCTTAGGCGTGAAAGCACCCAGGTCCTTCTCCATTTGTTGCAGCCCTGTCAGTTCAATGAGCGCTCCGCGAGCCTTCTCCTGCCACTGCCCGAATTTTACTGAGGCGTCAAATGAGTGCGCCTGCCTGCCCTGTTGGATGCGTTTGAGGTAATCCCCGACCGGGCCGGGATAGGTCACGAACGGCTTGGGCGACTCTTGCGCAG
>DBNL01000067.1 GCA_002299785.1 Verrucomicrobia bacterium UBA673 | reverse complement strand
TTCTGCACATCACCCACAGCCCAAGAGAAGCCAGACGCCTTGCCGGCGGCCACTTTCGCTTGGTCGATGGCAACGTGACACGTGATGAGTGAAACAAGGAACCTCCCGGAACTGACGGATGTTGAGCGCGAAGTTTACTCGTGGCAAATGACCGTTGCAGGCTTCGGCGAGGAGGGGCAGCGGAGGCTCAAGGCGGCCACAGTGATGGTCAGTCGTGTGGGTGGCGTAGGCGGCTTGGTGGCGTACGAGCTGGCGGCGGCCGGGGTGGGTCGGCTGGTTTTAGCGCATGGCGGCATGCTCAAGCCAAGCGACCTGAACCGGCAATTGCTCATGCGCCACAATGCGCTTGGCCAAGCGCGGATTGACATTGCAGTCGAGTCACTCACCGCGCTGAACCCACGGCTCGAGATCGTCGCCTTGCCGGAAAATATCAGCGAGGCGAATGCCACCGAACTCGTCGGGCGCGCGGACGTGGTGGTGGATTGCGCGCCATTGTTCGAGGAGCGCTTCGCGATGAATGATGCCTGTGTGCGACTGGCCAAGCCGATGGTCGAGTGCGCGATGTACGAGACCGAGGCGCACATCACGAGCTTCAAGCCGGGCAAGACCGGCTGCCTCCGGTGCCTCTATCCAGAGAAGCCGGACGACTGGCAGAGGCGCTTCCCGGTCATCGGCGCGGTGTCGGGCGCGGTCGGCTGCCTCGGCGCGATGGAGGCGATCAAGATCATCGTCGGGCTGGGCGAGCCACTCTTTAATCGACTGCTTACCTGCGATTTAAGAGCGATGTCTTTCAATTCGGTGCGGTTGCGGCCAAGTGTGGATTGCCTTGTTTGTGGAGAGTAGCGGGATTTTTTATGGTGAAAATACGTTGGTGTTTTGAAGGAAACAGCGTTAATTTTTCTCACAGGAGGAGAATGAAACCGCTAATTACATCTCAAAAAAAACAGGGCTTCACGCTGATAGAGTTGCTGGTCGTGATTGCCATCATCGCGATTTTGGCCGCGCTAATGCTGCCGGCCCTGGCTAGCGCCAAGGAGAGCGGACGCTCCGCCAAATGCCTCAGTAACATGCGCCAAGTCGGTTTGGGCATCTACATGTATAAGGATGATTATGATGATCATCTGCCTTTCGCCGGTTCGACTGACCGGAACTGGCATGAGGACTGGATGTGGGGTGGCCCAGGCGACGCAGTGTTGCAAAGAAACAGGGACTGGAGCAAATACGACCGGAACATAGCGTTCCACGCCGAGGCGGGATCGATTTTCACTCATGTGACCGGCCAGGATATCCTCCGCAACAAACGGATGCCCGATACGCGCAACAAGACGGTTTACGGGGTTTACCGGTGTCCGAGCACGGGGCCGATCGGCTTGGCGTTGCGGGTTAACTTTAGCATGACAAGTTTCATGAACGGGCAAACTAGCGGCGTGAATCCCGGGGTTAAGTATTCGATTGTCCGGAATCCGTCCGAAAAGTTCCTTTTACTGAATGAGGATCCGCACTCAATGCGCAACGCTAGCTTCCACCCGCACGGAACAGCGTTCGGGAATAAGAACGGCCAGGCCGTCGGAGTTAACGCGATGGGAGAGAAAATTCATACCATGCACAAGACAGGTATCAACGCTGGTTACTTTGATGGGCACGCTGAGAGCGTCAAGCATGAGCAGATCATGGAAATCCAGAAAAGCCCACAGTTGATCGACAAGTATTTCAATCCGTTCAAGTGAGGGTCGTATTTTGGCAAAAATTGTCGGTCTGAACTCCGGCTCTTTTTTTGGGAAAAATCGGAACAACCCAAATGAAACAAACTACTGAAGCGTTTTCAGGACAAAAAAACTGCATAACGCCGGCGGGCATCGACTGTCGTTTCTTCGCGGCCTGCATAGCGTTCACTCTTTCCGTTGCCCCGGCATTTGCTCAGAAGGAGGGAAACGAGAGTGGAATGTTCGATCAGGTGGATGCCGTGGCCGGAACACTGGTGGGCTGGATCGCCTCAGCATTTTTCTTTCCCATTTACACTTCGTCCTCAGGCACGGAAATTCCGCTGGTTGTCGCTTGGCTGGTTGTAGGGGCCATCTTCTTCACTTTCAGGATGGGGTTCATAAACTTTCGCGGTTTCAAGCATGCGGTTGATGTCGTCCGTGGCAAATACGACAACCCCGGTGCCGAGGGCGAGGTCAGTCATTTTCAAGCGCTCTCCTCTGCACTTTCGGCGACGGTTGGCTTGGGTAACATCGCCGGCGTGGCCATCGCCGTGAGTCTAGGTGGGCCGGGTGCGATTTTCTGGATGATCATCGCCGGGTTCCTCGGCATGTCGTCAAAGTTTACCGAGTGTACGCTCGGTCAAAAGTACCGTGAGACAAGACCGGACGGCCGCGTCATGGGTGGGGCGATGTTTTATCTTAGCAAGGGCTTGGCCGAAAAGGGTTTCGGTGGGTTTGGAAAGGGCCTTGCTGTCATGTTTGCCATCCTATGCATCGGCGGCTCGTTTGGCGGTGGCAACACGTTTCAGGTCAATCAGTCGTTGAATGCGGTGCAGGAAACGATTCCTTGGCTGGCGGACCACCGCTGGGTGTTTGGG
>DBNL01000081.1 GCA_002299785.1 Verrucomicrobia bacterium UBA673 | reverse complement strand
TTCACCCAGCGCCCCTCCCACGGCAGGGTGTCCGGCTCGAACTGGGTGTTGATGCAGTCAAAACCGGCCTTGGCAATCCGCTTCTCGAACGCCTGGCCGCGCTCGCGAGAGTAGGCGCGTGAGGAGTCGCCCCAGTAGGAAAAATGCCGCAGGCCAAGCGTCAACAAGTGCTGCGCCGCCATCCGGCCGATTTCTGCGTTATCCGGAATGACGGTGGGAAAACCTTTCTCGCGGCACTCGGTGCTGAGGTTGACGACCGGGATGCCCCGGCGCTTGAACGCGGCGGCCTCCTCCTCGGAATGGCGGAAGAGAATCAGCCCGTCGCCGTTCCAGTTTTCGTCGATGACCATCGGCGCCATCTCGTTGGTGGAATCGACCAGTGTCTGGATGCGCCACTGCTCGCGGTTGCGGATGAACTCGACGATGCCATGGAAGATCGGCCGGGTGAACGAGGCCCACGACGGCACGCGAATCCCCACGACCGGCATACTGTTTTTGCCGGAAACTTCCTCATTGGATTTGCGTGTCATCGCCTCGGCCAAGCGGCTCACTCCTTGATGGTGACCGGTCGGTCGTCGCGGTTTTTCAACAGTGCCTGTATGGCGGTCTCCATCAACTGCCGGTCGGGGTCGATCAGGACGGCGTCGCCTGTCGCGCCGCCGGGGAGGTCGTTCCATTGGGCGATGGCGCTCTTGGCCAGGCGGGCGCGTTCCGACTTGGGCGCAATGAAGTCGAACTCGAACTGCGCAAAGCCGGGTTGTTTCTTGAGGCTCTCGTTGGCGATGTGGCGTACCACGCCGTACGGGTCGTCGAGCAGCCGGGCCAGGTGCGGCGCGAGCCAGCCGCCGCCGGAGGTGTCGCGGGCCGGTTGCCAGCCGGCGTGCCATGCGGCGATGGCGCGCTGGGCGGCGTGGCCCTTTAGCAGCCAAAGCAGCGCGGCGGAGGTGCGCCGTTGCTCGGCGCTCAACGGCAGCGACTCGTGGCCGTAGCGCTTGGCCAACTGCTGCTGCGTCCAGTCTAGCGTCTGGTCGAGGTGGCAGAGGTTGCAGGCGTTCGGCACGCCGTGGTGAATGCTACGCTCGGCTGAGGGGGATTGAACTTGGTGGTTCCGGATCGCGCCTAGCAGCGCGTAGGTTGTGTGTGGCATATGGCAGTTTAGACAGTTGCTGCCGGTAGAGTCCGGCTTGTGAAACGTGTGTTGCTCGATCGCGGTGGTGTATTCCGGCTCGGTGTGGCACTCGACGCAGGCTGCTTTGCCTCGCATGTCCGGCTTGAGTTGGTCGACAGGGTCGCTGTGATGCATCGAGTGGCAAGACATGCACGACATCGTTCCCTTGGTGTAGCAGGCGCTCACCCGCATGGCGGTGAATTCGCGGCCGCCGGCAAGGATGGTGCCGTCGTCCCACCAGCGTTCGCGGAAGAATTCAGGGTTTTGCTTCAGTTCAATAGTACTTTCTTTTGACCGACCCGTTCTTGGATGCTGGATGTAATAGCGAATAAGGTTGATGTCGTCGCCCGGACGGTATTTCGGGCCGTTGCGGGCGAACTCGTTACCTACTTTTGCGTCATTGTATATATAAACGCCGTGGCATTGGCCGCAGATTTGGCTGGAGCGTTTGTGATCAAGCTTGGCGAGTTTAGCAGGGTTGAGGATTTTTGAGGCCGGGGAGTCCTTGAAGTGTTCCTTGAAGCGGGCAAGCGGCGAGCGATAATATTTGGAGTGCTCGGCAGCTGGGCCGTGGCAGGCCTCGCATGAGATGCCCAACTCCGCGACCTTTGTATCAAAACTTAAGTCGTCTTCTTTCAGGCCAGGGTTGCCGGCGGTGCTGTGGCACTTGATGCAGTGATGATTCCATTGGGAGATCATTCGCTTGCTGTTGGGTGCAGTCATGAATGCGTTCTCGCGCGGAATCCACTGCCCATCTGTGGTCGCGCTTATTAACACATCAGCTGAGGCAGGGCGCTCCTTGGGCAAGTAAACCAGCGGCAAGGTTTGGAGTAGGTTGCCGTATTTGGTTTCGTCCTGATTGGTTTCCCTATTTCGAACGCTGCCTTCCACCCAGTAGGTTTGATAGTGGTGAGATCCTGTTGTCATCACAACACGTTTTTTAACCCGAGGTATAGTGCGTAAATCCAGTTCTTCCAAAGGCGAATCAGCAGTCCGTTTGATTCTATAGGTGTGATCGTTGATACGGATACCTCCCATCACAGCCTTCATCATGATTTCGGGATCAGGCATCTCCGCCCAGTACTGGTCGTTGGTTTGGTAGACGCGATAGAGCAGGCCTCCAGACACGATCTCGCTGCCGTCGAACCGACCGATGACGGAGTTAGTGCCGGCTAGCTGGGTCATCGTACGGTGAAAACTCTTGTGCCAACTGTCGTATTGCGAGGGATGGCAGGCGCGGCAACTGGCGGACGATGTGTAGCCCTTGGTTTTATCCTGTTGCGGGGTAAGCGCTAGGAGCGCCTGCCGCTCGGTGTGTCGGGCCGAGCTGGTCTTGCCGTAGGCCAAGGCGAACAGAATCGCCGCCACAATTGAAAAGGCTACAGCCA
>DBNL01000080.1 GCA_002299785.1 Verrucomicrobia bacterium UBA673 | reverse complement strand
CGAGGCCAATCGGCGGAATAACAACAATTGATGCTGGAGAAGTAAACCAAGCCTTCCGAGCCAGAGGAAAAACACACTAGCGGCAAGCCAGTGTGGGATTGGAGTTGGACTGTTGGCGATGGTTTGTTATAAGTTGTATATGGTTAAGTTACTTATTTTGTCCATATTGTTTGTTACAGGGTGTTCAACCGTCGCCAAGATTAGCAGGTCTGGGTATGAGGAAGCGCCACATAAAGTTCTAGTAAAAAATGGAAATATTGAACTTAGATCTTATTCAGAACTGCAATTAGTTGAAACAAGCATGAACACAGAAGATGAAGGTGGATTTATGCGATTGTTTAATTATATAGATCGAGGTAATTCAAAATCACAAAAAATTGCGATGACAACGCCTGTATACATTCAGAAAAGGAAGAGTGGGAAAACAATGGCTTTTGTGCTGCCTTCTTCAATTAATAAAGATGAAGTTCCAGCCCCCACTGGTATCAATGTGAAAACTGAAATAAGATCATCTGGTACATTTGCGGTATATCGATACTCAGGAAAGAGGATCGATGGAGGTTCTGATAATGCTAAAAAATCATTAAACGATTGGATATTAAAAAACGGCTTCAAAATTTTATCAGAGCCAATAAATGCATATTATGACACACCGTGGACACCAACTTTTTTTCGTCGTAATGAACTTATGATTCAGGTTGATGCGGATCATCCGTGATGAGAGATAAGTAGTCATTTTAAAAACAAGATTGTGGTGACTGTCACTGGGCAGTGGGTCGCTCGGCATCTCGCTGTACACTTAGGTGAAATTAATGGCTGGTTGACTGGAAAAAGGAATTGGCGCTTCATTGATTTGTTAAGATTTGCGTTGATTTTATCCTAATAGTCGTGACGACGAATTGCATCCACTACTTCTGGAACAAGAAGGCTTTTGTCCCGCCTGATACTTCCAGTACTTGGCCAGCGTTGACCTGTTCTGTTGGTTTCCGTTAAGGCAGGCGACCCGGTCGACCGTTTTGGTAACTGCGTGGAAATTTTTGCACTGCCTCCTCGGTCGATTCCTCAACCGGCGCGGCTTCCTTCACTGCATCGTCACTCGGAGATGTATCTTCGGGCCCTTCTTTTTCAAAGCTCTTGGCCAAAATATTAGTCACATCCAACTCTACCTAAAGAACTGTAGCTACAAAAGAAAACAGCGGATTAAAAGAAGCTGTGGATTGTAAGCGACGGTTCAGCCCCTAGGGTGGTATTGCTGGTGGATGGCCTTGAGTCGTTTGCCGGCGACGTGGGTATACACTTCGGTGGTCGCGATGCTGGAGTGGCCGAGCAATTCCTGAATGACCCGCAGGTCGGCGCCGTGTTCGAGCAGGTGCGTTGCGAAACTGTGCCGCAACATGTGCGGCGTGATGTTTCGCTCGATGCCGGCGAAGCCGCACCGTTTCTTGATGCGCGACCACAGCGTCACCGGCGCAAACGCCGAGCCTCGGCTCGTGAGGAAAACATTCCCCGGACTCTTGCCGGTCTTGGCCAGTTTGCCGCGTCCGTGTTCCAGGTAGCGCTCGATTGCCTCGATGGCGCGGCGGCCCACCGGTACGATTCGCTCTTTATTTCCCTTGCCGATGACGTGGATAAAACCGGCGTCGAGCTGCAGTTGCTCGAGCCGCAGCCCTCGCAACTCGGCCAACCGCAAGCCGGAGGCGTAACAAAGCTCAAGCATCGCGTGATCGCAAAGCGTCGCTGGTGTCACCGGCTCAATCGACCGCAGCAGTTTCTCGATCTCCCCATCGGTCAACGCCTTGGGCAGGCGTTTCCAGCGGCGGGGCAACGTAAGGTTTTCGGCTATATTCGACGGCAGAAACTGTTCCTGCACGCAGAAGCGGTAGAACGCCTTCAGCGCGGCGATTTCAAGATATAAGCTCTCTGTGCTAAGCTTGGCAGATTCTCTGCGGGGTCGGCCGCGTTTTTTTGATGTGTCATCGCCGGTGGGCGTTTCACTTTTTCGCTGGTGCCTGAGATAGCCAAGCAGATGCGATAACTTGACGGAGTTCCAGCTGGTGAGTTGCTGTGTGCCGGCCCAGTCGGCGAAACGATTGAGTATGCTGCTGTAGGCTTTTTGGGTGTGCGCGGACTGGCCCCGCTCGTGGCGGAGGTACTGCCCAAACTCCTCGATCAACGCCTGCATTTCCCGGCCGCAGATGCTACGGGCGATTTGGCTTTGCGGTCAACGAGGATAGCCGTATTATTCTGCCCACATTGAAATTTTGTTTGCCCATTTTGTTTGCGGGGATACTGGCTGCGGTCGAGGCTGGCCACGCCTGTCGTTACACGGTACGCGATGTCGGCTTTGCGGACTTGGGCAACGAGCGCTTCACGTTTTTTTGTTTCATTGACGACCAGGTGTCCGGTGCCCAAGTGGATCGACTGGGCCAAGCGGCGTCGGTACTGTTCGTCGATGCCAACGTCCGGTTCCAGTTGGTGAATCTGACCAAGGGCGATCATCCGCAGGCCAAGCGCTTGGCCGAGCGGACACCGGGCGTGCCCGCCGGATTGCTGCTTTCGCCCACTGGCGAGTTGGCTTGGCCGGTTAACTTTCCCTCCGCCAAGCTGGAGAATCCCGAGTGGTCATTTCTGTCATCCGTCGTCTCGTCGCCGATCCGGGACGTGCTCATCAAAAAACTGATTCCAGCCTACGCTGTGATTTTGTTCATAGAGGGAACAGACGGGGCGCAAACCAGACGCGCCCGGGTCGCGGTGGACGAGGCCATCAAGGCGATCACGCCGCTGCTGCCGGAAATGCCCAAGCCGGTCGATCATCCGCCGGAGGTCGTCGTTGTGCCGGCCAAGCGCATCGCCGGCGAGTCGGTGCTTTTGTGGAGTCTTGGCCTCGATGCTGGGCAGGTGCCGGAGCCGCAGGCAGTGGTGCTGATGGGGCGCGGTCGCCGGGTGGGCCAACCCCTGCGGGGCGGTTTGGTGACACGCTCAGAGTTGCAGGAGGCGCTGGCGGTGGTGGGGCAGGACTGCGAGTGCGGGCTCGACCGGGTGTGGATGCAGGGAGAGCCCTTCCCTTTGTCGTGGGGTCGAACTGAGCGGACTGCGGCGTACGCTGCGCTCGGGTTCGATCCGGACAATCCGCAGGTCAAAGGTGAGATCAGCCGCATTATATCGCGCGGCCCGAACTCACAAGCAAACGGGGCCGCGTCATCGAGTCACTTTGAGCAACTATCGATGGGCTACAGCGAGGAGTTGATTGAGTTCAACATAGAGCCGGAGGAGTTGCTCGAAGCCGATCCGGAACCGATCGCGGAACCGGTTGCGGAGGCCAAGCAGGTTGAATTTGACCCGGAACCGGCTGCGATTGGCCAGGTGAACACTGTATGGTGGACGCTGGGTATCATCGCCGTGGCGACTTTGGCAGGCGGCGGATTGCTATTGCTGCGGAGGTCGGGCAACTGATGTCAGTTTGGTCGCACATTCTCCGCGAGGTGGTTTTCCGGAAACTCAACGCTCTTTTTACGCTTCTGGGTTTGGCGATGGCGGTGACGGTGGTCGTCGCGTCGCAATTGCTGGCCGAAGCAGACGAGCGTGAAACACGGCGGGTGACTCGTGACATGGGCTTCAACCTCCGGTTGATTCCCGCCAAGACCGACTTGGGGCAGTTTTATCGTGACGGTTTCTCTCGGCACGCCATGGATGCCTCGATGCTCGACCGTCTGGCGACGCAGTTGACCAACAAGGTTTCATTCAACCATCTCGTCGGCTCGTTGCGCCGCGAATACACCATCAACGGGCAGGACATCCTGCTGGTCGGCCTGTCGGAAACTTATGTTGCGCCGGGGCAGGGCAAAAAGCCGATGGGCTTCGCCATCGAAAAAGGCACGATCCACATCGGCTCCCAAGTCGCGCTGGTGCAGGAAAAAAAGAAGAATGACACAATGCACGTCGGCGTGCGGCAGTTTGCGGTCGCGAACGACCCCATCGAGACCGGCACGCCGGATGACATCACGATTTTTGTGCGGCTCGAGGACGCGCAATCGGTGCTCGGGTTGGCGGCGAAAATTAACGAGATCGAGGCGATCGACTGTCTCTGCCTCACAGCCGATCAGGATCCGCTGGCCATTTTACGAAAAGAGATCGGCGGTATTTTGCCGGAAGTGCAAGTGGTTCACCAACGCACGCTGGCCGACGCCCGCGCCAAGCAGCGGCAGACCCGCGAGAAGGTGAACCAATTCGTGCTGCCGTCGGTGTTTGTCGCCGGTGCGGTTTGGGTGGCACTGCTTGCGGTTTTCAACGTGCGCGACCGTCGGCAGGAGATCGGAATTCTGCGTGCACTTGGCAAGGGTGGTGAACGTATCGCTGCATTGTTCCTCGGCAAGGCGGTGTTACTTGGGTTGGTGGCGGCATTGATCGGCTCTGCGCTTGGCACGTGGGTGGTGCTGGAGTTTGGGCCGTCGCTATTTCCGGTGACGAAGAAGGCGATTCAGGCGAACTGGCCGCTCGCCGCACAGTTGATCATGGTGACGCCAGTGTTCGCAGCGCTAGCCAGTTTTATCCCGGCGATGCTTGCCGTGTCACATGATCCGGCTGAAACCCTGCGGGAGGATTGACGATGATACGCTGCGACGAGGTCACAAAAATTTTCAGTAAGAACGGCTCAGAGGTCATGAGCCTCGATCGGTTCACGGCGGAAGTTGCAGACGGCGAGTTCGTTGCCGTGCGCGGGCCAAGCGGCTCCGGCAAAACCACGCTGCTGCTAACCCTCGGCGGCATGCAGCGGCCAAGCGAGGGCTTAGTGCAACTCGCCGGGCGTGACCTTTACGCAATGTCGCCGGCGGAGCGTGCGCGGCTTCGCTCGAGCGAGATCGGGTTCGTGTTTCAAATGTTTCATCTCGTCCCGTATCTCGATTTGCTCGGAAACGTGCTGTTGGCCTGTCCCGGTAAACCAAGCGCTGAGGTGAGGCAGCGGGCTGGGGAGTTGATGGACGAACTCGGCCTGGCCGATCGCGCCAGCCATCGTCCCGGCGAACTTAGCGCCGGGGAGCGGCAGCGTCTGGCCGTGGCCCGTGCGTTGTTAAACCGACCCAAGCTGATTCTCGCCGACGAGCCGACCGGCAATCTTGACCCGGAAAACGCGGCGGAAGTAATCCGGCACTTGGCCGAGTTTCACCGCGGTGGTGGCACGGTGGTGCTGGTGACCCATGGCGAGGTGGTGAATGCCCATGCTGATCGGACTTTGAGCCTCGAGCAGGGCCGATTGGTCACCAATTGAAGGATTGATTGTACGCGGCAAGAATGGTAACTTCAACGAATGGAAGCGATCATGTCAGTTATGATAGGAGTCGCGTTGAGCGCGACGTGTGGGTTCCGTGTCTTTGTGCCTTTGCTGGCGGTGAATATCGGCACCCGGGCTAAGGATACCGACGGGCAACCATTGATCGATTTGGCTGGCGGGTTCGATTGGTTGAGTAGTGACATTGCACTGATGGTTTTTCTCGTGGCGACTCTTTTCGAAATCGGAGGCTATTACATTCCGTGGATTGACAATTTGCTCGACACCATTGCCAGCCCTGCGTCGATCGTGGCTGGGACGGTTATCACGGCTTCTTTTGTGACTGGACTGGATCCGTGGCTGCAATGGCTGCTCGGCGTGATCGCCGGCGGAGGCGCGGCCGGTGCGGTGCAGGCGACAACTGTCGTGACTCGCGCCGGCTCGACTGTGACAACTGGAGGATTGGGCAACCCCATCGTGGCTTCGGTCGAGACGAGCGGTGCCTTCCTCGGCTCGGCTCTTTCGATCGTCGCGGTGGAATTTGCGATCGTTGTGTTTGTGCTGCTGCTTGGGTGTGGTTTTTGGATTTGGTGGCGCCGCCGCCATAAATTGGCCGAGGCGCACTAGCTAATGCATTCAGGCCTTACTAGAATTGCACTCACGTTGACCTGTGCGTTCGCCGTCGTTGGAGCGGAGCCATCTGATCACTGGGCATTTCAGCCGGTGACTCGGCCAAGTGTGCCGGATGTGTCGGGGGCCGCTTGGCCAAGAGGTGCACTGGATTATTTCGTCCTGGCCAAGCTCCTCGAAAACGGGATGCAACCGGCCCGGCCTGCCGGTCGCCGGACATTGATTCGCCGGGTGACCCTCGACCTGACCGGCCTGCCTCCGACTCCTGGGGAGGTGGATACCTTTGTCTCCGACGAATCGCCGGGAGCATATCGGCGGCTCGTCGAGCGAGTGCTGGCCTTGCCGCGTTTTGGTGAGCGGTGGGGGCGTCACTGGCTCGACGTTGCGCGTTACGCCGACACCAAGGGTTACCTCGCCGGAAACCAGGCGCGGCTCTTCACCCACTCGTACACTTATCGCGATTATGTGATCGATGCCTTCAACGCTGACTTGCCTTATGACCGATTCATTGTCGAGCAGGTAGCCGCCGACAAGCTGGAATTGGGGGAGGACAAAGAGCCGCTGGCCGCGATGGGTTTTCTCACGGTGGGGCGGCGTTTTTTGAACAACCCGCATGACATTATAGACGACAGGATCGACGTAGTGACCCGCGGCATGATGGGCTTGACTGTCAGTTGCGCCCGCTGCCACGATCACAAGTACGACCCCATCCCGATAGCTGATTACTACTCGCTCTACGGCGTGT
>DBNL01000169.1 GCA_002299785.1 Verrucomicrobia bacterium UBA673 | reverse complement strand
CTGAACCAATCGATTCGCAGGTCAATGTATTGTCAACGCCGTGTCTTATCCAGCGTAAGCTATTAACTTTTATCCACACTTTATTCACACTCTTCTTCTCGCTTAAAACTACTAAAAGCATCTGATTGCGATTTATTGGGTTCGTTGCGCCCAATCCTTGTTCTCAGTTGCTTTCATCGAGCGCTGAAAAATAAAACCGGAGTCGGGTTGGCGCAGAAGCGCCTTTAAACCGCATCGATTCCTGTTTCACCGGTTCGAATTCGGGTTACACCCTCGACGGAACTGACGAAGACTTTGCCATCCCCGATCTTATCCGTCTTGGCGCTCTTTACGATGGCATCTATCGCGTCCTGTACGCGATCGTCTTCCAGTACAATCTCAAGCTTTATCTTGGGGATAAAATCAACAGTGTACTCGCTTCCACGGTAAATCTCGGTGTGGCCCTTTTGTCGGCCAAATCCTTTCACTTCCGTCACTGTCATTCCTTCAACCCCGACGGTGGCAAGCGCCCCCTTTACATCCTCAAGCTTGAAGGGCTTAATGATCGCGTCGATTTTTTTCATGGGTTGCTTCGCTTGCAGTTTTTGGTAGCAGAGAAGGAACCGTAGACCTCGTTCGGTTTTCTGACAACCGCAATTTTTAAATTATTAATAAAATATTTACTGTTTCTGTGTAAACATTCTTGACATGGAAACAAGATGGGATTCCGAAGTCATCATTATTATTGTATGTTCATTCGCCAAACAGCTTGTTAAATGTCCCCTTGGCTTCCTCCAATCGCTTGTTCGCGCCGATGCTTCCTGGCCAGTAGCATTGCGCGAAGTCGAAGTATTCACAGAAGTTCGACCGTTTTTTTTCGTCACCAACTCGGCTCGTCGCTCGCGGCATTGGTACGCCACAACGCGGTCGTGGAAAACGCAATTGAGGCAAGGCAGGCGCGCAAATTAATCATTGCAGCCTGGGCAGACATCACTACGGCCGGGTTGGCCGTAGATTGTCCATTACGTACCGCAATTGTGGCAGTGCCGTTTCATCGTAATTACCCGCCGACCGCATTGCCAAGCGCCAGGTTGGGCTTCGCGCTGGCTTCGCTCGCATAGCCAAGCGCTTGGCGGATTTTTTCAGCCGTGTTGGCACCGGTGAGACCGTGCTTTTCACGCAGGTATCCCACCGAAGAGGCGTGCTCGATAAACTGGTCCGGCCAGCCGATGCGGACCACCGGTGTGGTGATGCCGCAGTCGCCCAAATGATCGCGCACGATGCTGCCGTAGCCGCCCTTGATCACGTGATCCTCGATGGTGACGATCACGTCCGCCGTCTGTGCGAAAAACTCGGTGGTGCCACCGTCGATCGGCTTGGTGAAACGCGGATTGATAATCGCGGCATCGATGTTTTCCGTGCCGAGTTCCTCGATGGCCTTTTCGGCGATGCCACGCATCGGGCCAAGCGGGAAGAACGCCACTTTCGGTTTACCGCTGTTGGAGAAATTTTGCCGCACCTCGGCCTTCCCAATCTCTATCAGCGACGGTTGTTCCTTCACCGCTACGCCCTCTCCGCTGCCGCGCGGGTAGCGGATGAAGATCGGTTGGTTTTGATGGGTTGCAGTGAACATCATATCGGCCAACTCGTCCTCGTCGCCGGGCGCCATCGCGATGATGCCGGGCACGCAGCTCAGATACGCGATGTCGAACAACCCGTGATGTGTCGGCCCGTCGTTGGCCGAGAGTCCGGCACGGTCCATGCAGAACGTAACCGGAAGGTTTTGCAGCGCGACGTCGTGGATGATCATGTCGTAAGCGCGCTGCAGGAAGGTTGAGTAAATGGCGCAGACCGGTCGGTAACCCATAGTGGCCATGCCAGCGGCAAAAAGCACGCCGTGCTCCTCGGCGATGCCGACGTCGAAGTAACGATCCGGCATGGCTTTCTCCAGTGCCGAGAGACCGGTGCCGCTAGGCATCGCGGCGGTGATGCCGACGACCGAGGTGTCTTTTTGGCAAAGCTTTACCATGGTCTGCCCAAACACATCCTGATATTTTTGGGGTGTGCCGGGCTTGGAGGGGAGGCTTTCACCGGTGACCGGGTCGTATCCGCCGGTGCCGTGAAATTTCTCGGGGTGATCCAGGGCAGCGTTGAAGCCCTTGCCCTTCTTGGTGATCACGTGAATGACGATCGGCTGGTCGCACGTCTTGGCGAACTCGAGCGTCTCGATCAGCAGTGGCAGGTCGTGGCCGTCGATGGGGCCAAGGTAGCGCACGCCAAACTCCTCGAATACAAGGCTGCTGCCAAAGCCGCCGCGGCCGTCGCTGTCCAGCGTCTCATCATTGTGCTGCAGTGCTGCCTGCGTGACAGTACCCTTGAGGGCTTCCTGCCCCTTGAGGCCCACCCGCAGCGCCAGTTTTCCCGAGGGCACTTTCGATATGAATTTTTGCAGGTCGCGGGTGATCTTGTTGTAGCCCGGATTGGTGATCAGCTTGTTGAGGTAGGTCGAGATGGCGCCGACGTTCTTGGCGATGGACCACTCGTTATCGTTGAGGATGCCGACAAACTTTTTCGTCGTGTGCGCGATGTTATTAAGCGCCTCGAACGAGATGCCGTTGGTCAGTGCCGCATCGCCGAAGACGCAGATGACGTTCTCGCCGCTGCCGCGCTGGTCGCGTGCGGCGGCCATGCCCAGTGCCGCCGACAATGCTGTGCCGGCGTGGCCGGCGCCGTAGCTGTCGTGCTCGCTCTCGGTGCGCAGCGCGAAGCCGTTCAGCCCGTCAGTGGTGCGGATGGTGCGGAAGCGCTCCTTCCGGCCGGTGAGTAGCTTGTGCACATAAGACTGGTGGCTGACGTCCCAGACGAACTTGTCTCTCGGCGTCTCGAACACCCGATGCATCGCTAGCGTCAACTCCACCACGCCGAGGTTGGGGCCGAGGTGGCCGCCGTTCTTCGACAGGCCGTTAATCAATTCCTCGCGCAGTTCCTTCGCCAGTTTTTCGAGTTGCTTGATTGTCAACTTTTTGACGTGGGCAGGGTGGTCCACCATGTCTAGGAAGCGATTAGGGGTCTTGACTTTTGCCATATTAAAATTCGACTGAGTTGTCGTCGACGAGTTCGTCTTCGCCGTCGGCGTTGGGTTGCAGTTTCTGTATTTTCAGCTCGGCTGCCTCGAGCTTGGCTTGGCAGCCCTTGGCTAGGCG
>DBNL01000117.1 GCA_002299785.1 Verrucomicrobia bacterium UBA673 | reverse complement strand
CAGTGGAGAAGATAAGAGTGTCATCCTTGGACAGCGTGGTTTCCAAGGTTTCCATGGTCTTGAGGAATTCGTAGAATTCACGGGCCTCGGTGCTTTGGTCGAATGCATCAGCATATATGGCGACCGCCTTGGCGTCCGCCTGCCCCATGATCTGTTGCTTCTCAAGATAGGCCTGTGACGTGATTTCTTTTAACTCCCGCTGCTGGGTCCCCATGATCTTGGCCGCCTCGCCGGCGCCCTCGGAACGAAATCTGGAAGAAATCCGGGAACGCTCGGAAATCATGCGATCAAAAATTGTCTTCTGAACATCCTTGTGGTAGTTGATTCGCTTGAATCGGAAGTCCAGCAACTTGATGCCGAACTGCGGCACGTTTTTGTTAGCGTCTTCCATCACCAACTGCGCCAGTTTCGAGCGGCCCTGCTCGAACGTCTCCAACTGGGATTCGCCGTCCAGCACCTGATCATCAGCGGCAATGCTCTCCCGCTGATGGGAGCGGATGACCTCCTTGAGATCGTTCGCCGCGACGACGTTACGCGCCGCGCCGTCGAGAATGTCATTGAGCCTCAACCTGGCAGAATACTCGTCTTGCAAATTCTTGTAGAACATCTCTGCATCAACGATACGCCATCGCGCGTAAGTATCGATGTAGATGAACCGCTTGTCCTTGGTGGTTACCTCGTTGGGATCGCCGTCCCACTCGAGGTAGCGTTTCTCAAACTCGTGTACCTTGGTGATGAATGGAATTCGAAAATAGAGGCCGGCTTCATCCTTCCCAGGGCCGTTGTGGGGGCCGCTAATGATATTGCCAAACTGGGTGACAAACACCTGCTTGGTCTCATCGACAATGTACACAGCCGAGAAAAATGTGGTAGCTGCGATGAATATCCCGATTCCGATAAAAGTTGAGGTAAATTGCTTTAACATCACTTGGCCCCCTGATTCAGGTTTAACAGCGGAAGCATCCCCTTGGCATCTTCATCCATGATAATCTTGCGGGGACCCTGCTCCACGACAAACCCTCCCTTGCCGTCATCTCTCTGTTGCGTGGCAAGAACCTTGCCGATGGTCTCGAGATAGATTCGTTTTCGGGTGACCTCGGGCGCCTTTTGGTAGGCACTGAAAACCTGCTTGAACAGGTCAGCGTCACCCTGGGCGTTGTTTTCGCGCTCAATCGCGTACCCCTTGGCATCCTCGATCGTTCTCTCGGCTTCGCCCTTAGCCTTGGGAATGACCGTGTTTTTCTCTGCCTCGGCCTTGTTGATCATTGAGGATTTTTCCTGCTGGGCCTGATTGACATCGTTCCATGATTGCTTGACGGCTTCAGGCGGATTGACGTCCTTCAGGATCACCTGGGTGAGCTTGATCCCTAGTTCGTACTGGTCGGCCAAGGTCTGTAACTTCTCCTTCACCTCCTGCAGTATTTCGGTGCGCCCCACGGTGAGCACCTCATTGATCGTGCGATCCCCCACCACTTCACGCATCACCGCCTCGTTCATGTCTCGGAATGTCTCGACCGCACTGCGCACCTTGAAAAGATATTCGTATGCCTTATCAACCCTGTACTGCGTGGACCACTCGACGCTGGCGATGTTGAGGTCGCCGGTGACGATTTGGGATGTATCCCTGTGGGCAACGGTGCGTGGCCTCCCGGTATCTTTGTCGAACCCGAACACCACCTGGCGCACCTCGGCAACATTGACCTTTGTCACCCGGTCGATGCCAAACGGCCAATTGAATTTCAAGCCTTCCTCGGTGACCGGTTTGCCGATGTACCTGCCCATAGTCAGCACGATGGCATGCTCGCCGGGGTTGACCTTGTAAAAACTGCTCATCAGCCCCATGCCCACAAGCACCACCCCTACCCCGACGAGGATCAGCCTGTTCATGACGGCGGGATTGATTCGAATTTCGTTTGGAAAATCAGCCATACCTCAAAAACCGAATTCTGCTGACTGCGAGGGGCGGTGGCGAGTTTAATCGCTCTTGCGGCCAAAAACCTGCGAAGCCCCCAAGCCGATGAGGAAGATCGACAGCGTGCCGATGACCGATGTCATGTGCGCGTGGAACGGGCTCCGCAGCCACGCAAGGTCGCCGGTCAACCCGGTCGAAAACGTCAACCAAAGGATCACCAGCAAACCCACCGTCGCGCCCGTGACGGCCCCGACGTTGTTTGCGCGGTAGCTGATAAAACCCAGCAAAAATAGCCCCAGCATGCCGCCGGCGAACACCCCGCTGAGCTTCCACCATGCATCGAGAATGCTCTCCACGCCCATCATCGCCAGCGCGACGCCGGTGCCGATGATCCCCCACACGACCGTCATCACCCGGAGAAATCGCAGACTCTGAGCCTCATTAGCATCCTGCCTGACCCAGCGCCGGTAAAAATCCTGCAGCGCGATGGTCGAGGAACTGTTCAGGCTCGTGTCGATGCTGCTCATCGCGGCGGCGAACAGCGCGGCTATCAACAACCCGGCCAGACCGGCCGGTATTTTATTCGCGATGAAATGCGGCAGCACCTTGTCGCCGTAGTCGCTTGGCTCCAGTTCGCCGGCCAAGCGCATGGCCTCGGCTGAGCCCTTGGCCAAGCCGGGCGAATCGGCGGCGACCATTTTTAGTTTCACCTCAGCCAAAAATTCGGGGTTCGCCTCGCCGTAGGAAAACAGGATCGACCCGATGAAAAAAAACATCAGCGCCACCGGGATGTACACCAGCGAACCGAACCACACCGAGTGGCCGGCCGCCTTGTCCGACTCGGCGGCGTGATAGCGCTGCACGTAATTCTGGTCGATCCCGAAGTTGGTGAGGTTCATTATCACGCCATACATCAGCATGACCCAAAAAGTGGACGACGCAAGGCTTGGTCCAAAGTCGCCCAGGCTGAATTTGCCGGCCTCTTCGGCCAAGCGGATCGCCTGCCCAGGCCCCTCCGGCATGCCAGTCAAAATCAGGATCACTACCACAGCCGCGCCTACGGTGAGAACAACACTTTGGATGGCGTCCGTCCAGATCACCGCCTCGATACCTCCCATCAGTGTGTACAGCGTCACGGCAAATCCGGAGGCGACGATGATCGTCGCGATGTCCCAACCTGTTAGCGCATGCAGCCCTACCGACACGCCA
This sequence comes from Verrucomicrobia bacterium UBA673, assembly GCA_002299785.1. Taxonomy (GTDB): domain Bacteria; phylum Verrucomicrobiota; class Verrucomicrobiia; order Limisphaerales; family UBA1096; genus UBA1096. Next base: position 8,361 of record DBNL01000117.1, on the reverse strand, counting down.
AACATAATCGTCCCCACACGCGAAACCTGCGTCAGCAAATAACAAACAACCGCATATACGCGCGCCCACGCGCCGAAGCGTGTCTCCAGGTGCTCGTAAGCCGACAGACCGGCGTGTTGGCGGTAAAACGGCACAAACCACTTCACAGCAATGAACGCCGCGATCGGCAGCGAGAGGCTGAAAACGAAGCCGTTCCAGTTTGAACCATACGCCTTACCCGGCACGCCGATGAAGGTGTTGCTGCTCAGGTACGTGCCAAAGACCGAGAGGCCCACCACCCAGCCCGGCAGCGAGCGGTTGGCCACAGTGAAGCCCTCGACTGTGCCACTGCGTTTGCGGAAATAAAAACCGGCGCCGATCAGCAGCGCGAAATAAACGAAGAGGACAACGATATCCGGGGTTCTCAGAGCGGCCAGTATCATTTTTTGAAGCTTGCGGTGTCGTAGTCCGGTTGCGGCGTGGCACCGTTGGCAACATCACGTTTCCACCCATCGAGCGCGGCCGCCATCCGCCTGGCCCGCGCGGGATGCCGCTTGGCCAAGTTCATCGACTCAGCGAGATCGGTCTTCAGGTTGAACAATCCCCCGCCCTTCGGGCTTGCCACGTATTTCCATTGCCCATCCCGCATCGCCTGGCCGCGCCAAAAAAACTGCCGTTGGCCAAGCGAGCCACCCCCGAGCAACACCGGCCGCAGGCTCACGCCGTCAAGCGCACGCCCCTTGGGCGGCTTGGCACCGGCAAAATCGAGCATCGTCGCCATGAGATCCAGCGAGATGACCATCTCGTCACTCACCTGACCCGGCGCGATTCCGCTCGGCCACCAGGCGATTCCCGGCACGCGATGCCCCCCCTCCCACACAGTGCCTTTTTTGCCACGCAGCGGAAACCGGTAGCCCTCCGGGCCACCCATGTAGGCATGGCCATTGTCGGAGCAGAAAATCACGAGCGTATTTTTTTCGAGCTTCAACTCGATCAACTTGTCGAGCACCTGGCCAACGCACTCGTCCATCGCACTCATCATCTGCACGTAGGCTGCCTCGACCGGGGTTTTCTTTTTACCTCGATTCTTTTTCGGGCCGCGCTGAATCGGGCTGGCCGGCCCCTGAAACGGCGAGTGCACCGCCTCATGCGCCACGTACAGACAGAACGGCTTCGACTTGTTTTCGTCGATAAACCGCAGCGCGTGCCTCGTGATAAGATGCGTCGAGTAGCCCTCCTCCTCGACCGCCTTCAAGCCGTCCCACCAGTCGTACACCTCCATGCGATCATAATGCGACAGGTAGTCGATGTTGCCACTGACGAACCCGCGAAACTCGTTGAAGCCGTGGTGCATTGGATTAAATTTTTTACGGTAACCAAGATGCCACTTGCCAAAAATGGCCGAGGTGTAGCCTGCCTGTTCCAGCAGTTCCGGGAAAGTGTACTCACTCGGCCACAGTCCGCGATGGTGATCCGGCACCTTGGGGTCGGCATTGATTACTCCCGGCACGCCAGCGCGTTCCTGGTAGCGGCCTGTGAGCAACCCGGCGCGGGTTGGACTGCACACCACGCCACTCGAATGGTAGTCGGTGAAACGCATCCCCTCTCTGGCCATGCGATCGAGGTGCGGTGTCTTGATCCAACCACCGTATGCGCTTGTCGCGTTGTAACCCATGTCATCCGCCATGATGACGACGAAGTTCGGCTTGGCGGCGTTGGCACTTAACAACGCCAGTGCCATGCAAATCAGGCTAATATTTTTTTTTGTCACAAAATCAGTTGGGGCCCTGCTCAGAGAGAAAGCGAATCAAATCGCGCAATTGTCCGCGGTTCAAGCCCGCAGTGAGCCCAGCCGGCATGGCGCTGCCTATCTGAGCCTGTGAACGAATCTGATCGTTCGGAATTTGAATCGTCCCTGGCTGGCTAAGCGGTCGAAGAAAAATATCCTTTGATCGCGAACGCTGCTCATAGCCCTGATGAATCGTCCCCGACCGGGTGGTGACCTGCATCAGGCTGAAGCCCTCCTTCACATGACGCCCCGGCCACAGCACTTCCTCGATGATCCTCTCCGTGCTAAGCGTGTTGCCGATGGTGTCGAGTTCCGGCCCGATAAACGGAATGCCGTTATTCGTCGCCGGGCTGATTTTGTGGCACACCGCGCAACCGGCTGCCTGAAATGTTTGACGACCGTTCACGGCGTTGCCTTTCGCCGCCTCCTTGGCCAGGGCGGCCACAAACTCCGCGCTGTAAGCCGGTACCGTGTTTTTAATGCCAGCCGTCTGGCTCAGGAAATTCATCAACTCCATTTCACTGCTACCAAGCGATTGCAGCTTGGCCAAGGCCGCAGCCGCCGGAGCCGCTCCGGGTTTGCGCCGGGCCAAGGCGGCCGTCAGCGCCGGGCCGCCACCCTCGCGGTTCAAAAAAGGTGACAGCACCCCGGTTGTCACCTGGCCAAGCGCCAGCAACGCCGCACCGCGACTCGCCGCCGCGCTCATGTCAACACGGCTCAGGCTGTCGAGCGCGGCTAGTTTCAGTTCCTCCGTCGCATCGCCAGAATCGATCAGCTTAGCTAGGAGCAGGGTGTCATCGCCTCCCAACAGCCCAAGCGCCCGGACCGCCGCCAGCCGGGTCGGCATAGCCGCCCTTTTGTTGTCAGCCAACGCCACGACATCGCCGTGTAATCCGCCCACCCGCCATCGGCCGATCAGTCCAAGCGCCTGCGCGCTCAATTCAGTCTGGTCACTTCGCAACGCCGAGCGGAGTACAACCGCCAAATCACCTTCCGGCTTCACTGTGCGAGAGGAAGAGGCAACGTTCAGCGCAGCCAAAGCTAAGGCGTGACTTTCCGCTGATTGGTGAAAGCCCGGCTCGAATATCGCTCGTAATTCCCCCTCCCCACCAATGCCGGCGATGCCAGTGAAGATCCCGCGTCTTCCCTCTAAGCCAATCTCATCCGACTTAGCCAAGTCCATCAGCTTGGAGAGCATTGTTTTTGAGCCACCTTTTTCAAGCAGGGCCGACAGTGCGTCAATGTTGTCTTTAAAATCCAAATCACCAGCGGTCAGTGACGCCATCCAAACCGGTTCCTGATGACGCACCGCCTGTGTGAATGCATAGTCGATCCACTTGTCGCGTGAGTGCTTCATGACCGCCAGCGCCGCAATCTTGATCGCCTCGGGATACGGTGTTTGACCGCATGCCAAGACCGCCTCGAGCCGCACCTGCGGATGAGGATCGTTTGCCGCCATTGCCAGCCACTCAACTGGTTTGGACAAGCGATCCTGCCAACGGCCAACGATGCGTGCCGCGAAAGCTCGCGCGCGGTGGTCTTTCGCGCGCAACACCCGTCGAAGCAACTGAGGTTGCACCGACTCGATGGTCGCACAAAGGGCCAGAGCCTCAAATTGATTCCGTTCATACAATTTGTCGTCGTTTTTCAATCGACGCGCCCAACGCACCGCCGCTTCGCCGACCTCCGACGTATCGCGTTTCCCCAACTCAAACTTGACCTGCTGGCGCGTCCAGCGCTCGGGCGACTTCAGTTGCTCCAGTAATTCGTCAATGGATTCCCCAACAATCTTCGGCTTGGGTGCAAACGGGCTGTCTTTGACACTCAGACGCCAGATTCGGCCATGGTGAAGATCGCGCGTCGGATCGCGGAAGTAGTCGTCCTGATGGCAGATGATCGTGTTGTAAAAGTCGGCGATGTAAATCGCGCCATCCGGTCCAATGCGAATGTCCACCGGTCGAAAATTGCGGTGGCTCGACTTTAGCACCGGCTCCTTCCAGTCAAGTTTGAAGCCGGAGCCGGCGGGCGACAGAGCGAAGCGGCGCACGCTGTTTGACTTATAATCGTTCAGCACAAACTGGCCGCGCATCGACTCCGGCATGTGCCGGCCATTGATCATCTCCACGCCACAATAACCCCCAGGATTCCCGATACGGTCCAGCCGCAATCGATGCTTCGCAGGAATCGACGCCGGCGTAAGATAGGAAATACCCCCCGCGCCATCGACGACGAGCGATTGACCCCACTCATCAAACACCACACCCCAGGGATTGCCTGGACCCATGAAGTCATCCAGTAGACCAGCGAGATGCAGACGCCGTGGACGAAGTCGATACACACCGGCCTGATAGAGCGACGAGACACCCCACGGCGTTTCCACTCGTGACTCGATGCCATCACCCTGGCAGAAGAACAATTCGCCATCGGGGCTCCACGTGAACGAGTTGATCGCCTGATGTGTGTCGCCGGTGCCAAAGCCGCTCAGCAGGACTTTCCTCTCGTCTGCATGGCCGTCGTCATCATGATCCCTCAGAAAAATTAAATCGGTCGCCTGGCCCACATAAACGCCACCATCGGCGGTCTCCAGCCCTGTTGGGATGTTGAGCCCGTCGGCAAACACCGTTGAGCGATCCGCCTGGCCGTCGCCGTCGGTATCGGTGAGTTGGATGATTTTGTCGTTGGGAATCTCGCCCGGCTTCAGGTGCGGATACGACCAGGTGCAGGCGACGTACATCCGGCCCTTTGCGTCCCAGCGAATCGTGAGAGGATTGGCCACACCAAGTTTTTCCGACGCAAACAAATTCACAGCAAAGCCTTCCGCCGGCTTGAATGCTTTCAGTTCGTCCCCCGGAGAACTTGCCGGAGTCGGCGGAGGCAACTCAGGCTGAGCCGCAACCTTCGGCTTGGCCAAGCCCTTTGCCACCGCGGCCACGTTCTCTTCTGCTGCGGCGATCAGCAACGGAAGTTCGTCGCGCTCGTCACGGATGCTTGGAATATTTTTCTGGTTGCCGATGCTGAACACGCGCCGATTGTCATCACCAAACAGGCACTTCCAGTTGGCCGGACGCCAGTAGTCGCGCCACAGCCGATGCTTCTCTCGAACCGCCGCTCTCAAATCCTCCAGACCAGCAAACCCATTCGACCGCCCAACACCCAGCGCCTCGGCCAAATGCAACGCAAACCTCGCTTGGTTTCCTGCGGTGACATGCTGCCCGTTTCCCGTGAAAGTTGCCTCGGCATCCGTGAATAGATCGACGAAGTGAGCCTTATGCTTTTTCGACTGCGAACTGAGTGTATTCACGTATCGCGCCAAGTCGTCATTATGATTCTGCAAATCTGGAAACAGGTCATTTGCTGTATTCTCAAACGGAGTGGGTGAAATCACAATCAACTGCCGCCCCCCATCGCCGAGGCGCCCAAATAATTTGTCGCTCGACTTGATGAACGACTCAATACCCTCGCCGCCGGCGAACGCCTCGTTCTTACCAAGTTGCACGATCACGACCGTCGCCTTTAGCCCAGCCAGTTGCGTCTCCAGATTGCCCAGGCCATTGATGCCGCGATAGCCGCCACTGCGCCAGCGATTCGTCTCCGTACCCAGTGCGAACACCGTGTCTGCCTCCCACGACAGGTCGCGGAACTTTGGCGGCTCATTCTTGAAACGCCACGTCAGAAGTGTCTCCAAGTGCCCGCTACGCTGGGCGCGCACCATGTCCGTGCCGCCAAGGAACACAATGACATCATCCCCGGACAATTCCAGCGGCGGCTCAGCGGCGGCCAAGCCAAGGCCGCCGGCAAACAGGCAGGTGAATAAAACGAATTTCACGTCGTTAAAAGCAGTTCCAGTGCATTCAGCCACAGTTGGCTCCCCCAAACGAGTCCCGTCTGCGCTTGGTCAGACGAGATTATCGGCGGGGGCGCTTAGGCGGGGCGGAGCGTTCCTGAAGCCAGAGGATATCCTCGTTCCTGGGCGAGGTAACAAAAACAGGAATGTTAACACCCTTGCGGATCGGTACTGAGGTCCGTGGATCTAGCCACTTTTTGATGACTGCATGGCCGTCAGCCAGTGTTACCCCACCGGCGTTGTTGTGGTAGCTAGCCGGATAATCGACCCAGCGGGTTGAGCCTGGATTGCGCGGGTTATAGCCGGTCATGTCCACGGCGAAATAGCCGTTGTTGATACGATCCTCCCGCTGATCGAGCACCACATACAACTCACTCAACGACTTGCCGGCGGCATCAGAGAGCTTGCGGATCGGCCGGTAACCGGCCTGCCAACCCTGCAACGCCGGCGGGTTGAAGAAGCCGTTCATCGAGATGCTCCGTACACGCGGCAACTGCTTACCTCCGTGCCGCGACGTGCTCATGTCGGAGGGACACTTCCACACCCCTAGACTCTGGTGGTAAGGCCACAGGTGGCTCTGCATGAGGTAAACCGTGTTGGTGTTGTCCGGCACCGGCTGCGCATAGTTGAGCCAGCCTTGCACCCACGATCGGTTGCGCGTGGGGAATACGGCGTTTGGCACAAGTTGGCCGTCGTTGTCGTCCGTGTACATCGTCCACGAGAAACTCATCTGCCGCAGGTTGTTCATGCAGTTGATGCCGGTTGCCTTCGCCTTCGCCTTCGCCAGGGCCGGCAGCAGCATGCCGGCTAGGATCGCGATGATGGCGATCACCACCAGCAGTTCAATCAGCGTGAAGCCGTTAAGTTGTCGCTTGGCTAAGCTCATCTTTCAGGCGTCCGGGGTAGCATCATCACCATCGCTGCCACAGCAGGCTCCGCAATTGTCCATGACCCTGGCTTCAGCATCCGTATCACCCGGTTCGGGATGTGGTATCACGAACATACCACTTACAGTGAGATTCTCCTTTAAGACCGCCTCAACGGCGGCCGGATCTTTCAGTTTCACGAAGGCGTCGTCGTAAATCCTCAGCAGCTCATGGACAGCAGACTGCCACAATAACAAAACCACACCGCAGAGTATCGTGCCGATGATCACTTTTTTGCAAATAAAACTTCCTTTCTTATATTGATCGAACAAACCCTCCCCTCATCCTCCCCCATGCGCAACGCCTAAGCCCACTCGTTTAAGCACGTTTTTCAGGTTGCTTGACCGTGCCTGGTCATTCCGACACCATCTCCCAACTTAAATTTTCAGCATTATGACCACTCAAACCGCTATCGGTAAAACGCTGCTTCCCGAGGTTCAAGCCTTCCTTTCCAAGAAAGTTCACGGCGCCGTGATCGGCGGCCAGGAGGTGACCTCCTCTAATGAGGATACCTTCAACACCCGCGACCCCGGAACCGGGGAAAAACTCGCCACCGTATCCAACATGCAACCGGATGATGTCGAACGAGCCGTTGCCTCCGCACAAAAGGCATTCGACGAAGCCGACTGGGCGCGCCTGCCGGTGAACGAACGCGGTGTGCACCTCATGCGCCTAGCAGATGCCGTTGAGCAACGCAAACCCATCATCGCACAAATTGAGGCGCTGGACTCCGGCAAGATCGAGGTTCAGGCAGCTGATGATGTGCAAAACTTTATTGATACTATCCGATATTTTTGTGGCCTCGCACAAGGACTCTCCCTGGATACCGCCATTCCGGTAGCCGGTCATGAGGCATCCGTGGTGCGACATGCCTGGGGTCCGTGCGGCTTTATTGTGCCCTGGAACTTTCCATTTCTGCTTTGCGGATGGGGCATTGGACCCGCGATGGCGGCCGGGAACACGTGCGTAGTAAAACCGGCAGAAGACACGCCACTCTCCGCCCTTTACGTAGCGCACCTTGCAAAGGAAATCGGCATCCCGGATGGCGTGATCAACGTCATTCCTGGTGTGGGTGAGGTAACCGGCGCGGCGCTTTCCAAGAATCCTAATCTCTGCCGGATGTCCTTCACCGGCTCACCTGAGGTGGGTCGTTTGGTGGCCAGGGAGTGCGGCCAAAACCTGATCCCTGTGAAACTTGAATTGGGTGGCAAGGGAGCAGCCGTCATCTTCGATGATGTCGACATCCCAGAAGCCGCCGATAAACTCGCCCAAGCCATAACCTTCCACGCCGGGCAGGTTTGTTGCGACGCCACACGGTGGCTGGTGCAGAAAACCATTTATGATGATTTCGTAAATGCTGCCGTTGACCGACTCAAGGCAGTGCAGATCGGGCATCCTCTTGACGACGGCACACAAATGGGTCCGGTTGTTAGTGAAGTTCAGCATAAACGCGTGCTCGGTTATCTGGAGAAAGGCACTGCAGCCGGCGCGGAAACCGTGCTCGAGGGCGGCGCTGTCCAGGTCGAGGGCTGTACCGGTGGGCATTATGTCAAACCGGCACTGCTCGCCGGTTCACTGAATAATGTCGCCGCCCGCGAGGAAATCTTTGGACCAGTCGCCTATCTCGCGTCGTTTAACGATGAAAGCGAAGGTATCCGCCTGGCCAACAACACCGACTACGGGCTGGCCAACAGCGTATGGTCCAGCGACCTCGCCCGATGCAAACGTGTGGCCTCTCAATTCGAGACCGGAAACGGCTGGATCAACTCACACAACGTGGTCGTGCACGGCGTCCCGTATGCCGGAGTCAAAAAAAGCGGCAT
>DBNL01000122.1:2724-3787 GCA_002299785.1 Verrucomicrobia bacterium UBA673 | reverse complement strand
CTCTCGCGAAAACTATCCGTGGCGCCGATGCTGAACCGCGGGTCGTAGGCGCCGTAAGACCCCTTTAGGTTAAGGGCAGCTAGCCGCGGTTGGTAGTTGGTGATGCGGAGGCTTAGGTTGTTCTCGAGCGCAAGTTGGATGCACTGCTCAAGGGTGACCGCACCGCTGGGAATCTCAGAGGCATTGGCAGTGAGCAGCATCGCCGAGGCGAAAATTCCAAGAATAAGTTTTTTCAAAGGCATCAGGCGGCGAGGCTGCGTCATTCGCCCCCGTTCGTCAATCTGGAGTAAGTTACAGTTTTGCATAAAATTGAATGTCTGCCCTTCTGCCGGGCAAAGGCCATACGCTCTGACGCCGGTCAAGGTTTCAGGATTCGGTAAAAAAGCTCCCCTTCCTTGGGGGCGGTCTTGTCGATGAATGAGTTGACCGGCGGGGTGGCTGGCAACAACCCCGAGACGGTCTTAAACGCTTGGCCAAGCGCGGTGGCTCGCTGCACTTGGTACGATTTGTCGACCACGCTGTACCAACGCACCTCCGGGCCAAGCGCTGTTTGTCGGCTCATCGGCAGGATGGCGAACACCGAGTCCGGGTCGTCCGGGTCGGTCCCGGCGGCGAGTTCGTCGTCGTCACTTGCGCCGTCGTTGTCCGCGTCGTCCGCGTCGAGGGAGAGCTCCACGATGTCAAACTTGTGGTCGTCTGTGTTCATGTGGTGCAGCAGCAACACTGAAGGCTGGCGGCCTTCGCGCTTGGCTAAGCCGCGGTCGATGGCGATTTTAATGGGCGCGTTGGCGTCGTACATCACGGTGCCATTGATGCCGAACGCTGATTGCACCACTGGTTTGGTGACGTCGTATCGGGTCAGTTCCGTGCGATCGATCTCGGGGTAGCCGTACTGCTCGGCGCCAAGTGTGAGCACACGAAAGTCGAAGTCTGTTTTCTCCTCGTTCAGTCCGAGCATGCGCGCCGCGACCGGCAGCACCATCACGCTGTTATTGAACGGCACCGTGTCGAATTCGTCCGGTGGGAAAACGTTGAAGTAGCCTGCATCGGCTATGCCGCGTTC
>DBNL01000122.1:1110-2373 GCA_002299785.1 Verrucomicrobia bacterium UBA673 | reverse complement strand
AAACACGTCGTCAGCATAGCCGGACACACTTAGGTCGTCCTTGATAAAACCGCCGTTGCTGCAACTGGCCAGCTCGTGGTCGAACCAGCCGTTAAAGTCGGTGTCGATTTGCAGATGCGGATCGTACTGGAATGAGTGCGGATTCGTCCACGGCCCGGCATTGGCGATGGCGAAATAAACCGTCGTCTCCGCCACTGATCCGGATTGCGGGTAGTCCGACGCCACGCCGAATGCCAGCACATCGGCGGAGATGTCGGCCGCGTCGGTGAGCAAATTATTGCGCGGGCTGACACCGGCCAATTCGAACACCGACACCAACGGCTTGGGATGCGCCGAGTCGCCCGCGAGCGAAAGCTCAAGCGACACGAGGTTGCGGTTCGGCAACGCAATGCGGCTCTCGGTGCTATGTTTCGTGGCGGCCGCACGGACGAGGGCGTGGTACGGTACGCGCAGTTTCTCGGTGTCGTTGGCCAGCACGATCTTGCCGCTGACCTCGTACACCCAGCTCCGGGCGCGGTCATTGAGCTTGGCCGGGGTGAGTGGATCGCCGGTGCGATCGAACTGCGCCGGGTCGGCGTGAAAACGCACCGGCACCAACTCGTGCGACTGAGCCGCGACGATGATTTTTTTCACCGGCAACTCAATGCCAAAGCCGGTTTCCGTGACCGTTTCCTCGACGGACAGATCGAACTTGGCTTCGGCGTCACCGTGATTGGTCACGCGGATTTGCCGCGTCTCTTCCCACGGCTTGGCCAAGGCCAGCGCGCCGAGCGACAGCGTGGTCAGCCCGTCGGAGCCCTCCGCCATCGCTGTCACGGTGGTGGTCACCGCCCGCGCCACGTCGAGAAAACCGGCCCCGGCCAGCGATTCGGGATATACGGAGCCATTCTTGTGCAGCAAAGGCTTGGCAGTATTGAGTAATAGAGCCTTGATCTCGATGGCACTCGAACCCGGATGTGCCTGCCTCGCTAGGGCCGCTGCCCCGGCGACATGTGGTACGGCTAGGGAGGTGCCGGTGAACCATGCCCCGCCGGTGCCCGTGCCCATCCGGGCAGATTGAATCAACTCGCCCGGCGCGATGAGCTCGGGCTTGAGGAGGCTGTGCGGCGCCGCTGGCCCCCGCGCGCTGCGCGCTGCCATGCGGTATACCAAACCGTCGAGCTTGGCCGAGCCGACGGCGATGACGGAGCGCTCCACGCCTGGCGCGGCGACATGGTAGAAATTGTCGTTGCCAGAGTTGCCAGCTCCCGAGACAATCACGCT
>DBNL01000122.1:0-731 GCA_002299785.1 Verrucomicrobia bacterium UBA673 | reverse complement strand
AGGCCGAGCGTGGAGCCAAGCGAGAGGTTGACCACGTCCAAGCGGTCGGAAAAGTCGTTGTCGGCATTGGGGTCGGCGCACCACTCAAGTGCATCGAGGACGAGGTTCGTTGTTCCAAGTGCGTTGTCGCCGAAAATTTTCAGCGCGAACAATTTGGCCTTCGGCGCCACGCCGGGCCGGAGGAGGAACTCGGAGTAGTCCAGCTCCGCATAGTAGTCGCCCTCATACGGATGCCCCTGTTTCGTCACGCCAACCCCGGCGACGATGCCCGCCACGTGGGTGCCATGGCCGTAGCCGGAACGATCCAGTGGGTCGCCGTCCGGTAACGGCACGTCATCTGCACCGGAGTAATCCTTACCGGCAAAATCCCAGCCATCGACCTTGTCGGTGGGGAACGTTCCCTCCTCGATTTTTGTGGCGTCGTTGGATTGATACGCCTCCTTCGTGCCAGCACCGCCGAACATGGCGTGCGTATAGTCCAGCCCGGAGTCGATTACAGCAATGCGCATGCCCGCACCGTCGAAGCCGGTGGTTATTGTTCCCCACACCGTTTTTGCGCCAATGGCGGGCACACTTTTCGCGGTCAGTCGCTCGTACACCCGAAGTCGCTCGACTCTTTTCACGTTGGCCCGCTTGGCCAAAGTGGCCCTCGACTCTGGGAGAATCCGAACCCGTAGGGCATTGACCAGCCGCGAATAGCGGCGTGTCACCCGGCCGCCATCGGCCTCGAT
>DBNL01000025.1 GCA_002299785.1 Verrucomicrobia bacterium UBA673 | reverse complement strand
GCACATGAAATCCTTCCGTTGGATGGTGATGTTGTGTTTTGCTCCCTTTGTTCAGGTGCCGAATGCAGCCGATTGGCCCTCGTATCGGCATGATGGAAACCGCTCGGCAGTTAGCACGGAGGAGGTTTCCGGCAAGCTTAATTCGCAGTGGGTGTTCGAGTCGCGTCATCGCCCGCGAACCGCTTGGCCGATGCCCGGAGAGGAGACGCCACGCATGCACTCGGATCGCGCCTACAATGTGGTGGTCTCGGGCCGAACGCTGTATTTCGGCAACAATGTGGACAATCATGTATACGCGCTGGACACCCGGACAGCGGAAGAGCGGTGGCGTTTTGCAGCTGGTGGAGCGGTGAGGTTTGCGCCGGTGGTGCATGGCGGCAACCTGTATTTCGGCTCGGACGACGGCTTGGTTTACTGCCTCAGTGCGGACGACGGCGCACTGGTCTGGAAATACCGCCCAAGTCCAAGTGGTGAGCGGGTGATTGGAAATAGCCGGCTTATCTCGGCATGGCCGATTCGCACCGGGTTGCTGATTGAGAAGGACATCGTCTATTTCGCTTCCGGCATTTTCCCGTATGAGGGGCTTTACATCGGTGCGGTGGACGCTGGCAGCGGCAGGGAGATTTGGCTCAACGACACCTCCGGCGACCAGGCGTGGGGCCTTAATTATGGAGGGATGGCTCCGCAGGGCTACATTGTTGCTTCCGAGTTGAACCTGTTCGTGCCGACCGGTCGAGGTATGCCGGCGTTGTTCGACAAGGTCACTGGTAAGTTTAATAAATTCCTCAATGCCGGCGGCAAGGTCGGCGGCGCGTGGGCAATGATGGATGATGGTGCATTATACGCGGGCAACGATAATAAAGGCACCGATAGCAAGGTGACTTTCGATGGCAAATCCGGCGCGAGTCGGGGCGATCAGTTTGCGAGTTTCCCATCGATCGACATGGTTCTCACAAAAGACATCGCCTACATTGCCACGCAAAAGGGCATCTACGCCATCGACCGCGCCGGTAACGCTGAGGCAACGGCAGAAGTGCCTAAGTTGGCCAAAGAGGAAGGTGACTTGGTGAAGTCGATCAAAACGATCCGTGAGCGTCATAAGGCCGCCGCAAAGGCCAATAAGGCAGGCGAATTGGGCAAGGTCACTGCAGAGTTGAATAAGGCCACCGCCCGACTGGCTGTTATCGCCAAGCAGATGACTACCCTTAACACCGGGCGCATTTCTTGGTTTGTTTCTCGAGAGCAGCTTGGCCCGCTGGCAGTATCCGGCGAACTCGGCACGTTGGCACTTGCTGGCAAAACGCTTTTTGCCGGTGGCAACGGCTATGTGCTTTCGGTTGACGCAGCGAGTGGTCAACTAGTCTCCATGTACGGTTTGCCTGATAACGCGCTTGGCCTTGCTGTGGCTGACAGTCGGGTATTCGTGAGCACCGACTCTGGCGCCATTCATTGTCTCGGCGAACAGGTGGTGCAGGATGTTCCCCGTAAAGTCACTGAGGAGACAGGCCAGGTTGTACTTGGGCAAGCGGACACGGCTGCCGCCGCGGAAATCAGGGCGCGCAGCGGTATCAAGGTCGGTTGGTGCCTTATTTACGGAGCACGTGACGCAAAACTGGCCCAAGCGCTCGCTGCCCAAACCAAGCTCAACATCGTCATTATCGAGCAGGATGCTACTCGTCTTGAGGAGATTCGACGCGACCTTCTATTGGCTGGTCTTTACGGTTCACGAGTGATCGCCGCAGACTGGAAAGCTGCTGAGTTGCCGGATTATTTCGCCAACTTGATCGTCTCCGGCCGTGTGCAGCATGGCGAAGATGTGCAGTTGCCGGTGGGCCAATTGGCACGGGTACTTCGCCCAGCGGGAGGGGTGCTGTTGCTGGGATCCGTGGCTAATTGGCCGAAAGAAAATGTGGCGAACGTCGTTGACGGACTTAAGGCCAACGTCAAGTCCAGTCATGATGTTTTGCTGGATGACGGTTGGCTGAAGTTCACCCGCGGCAAACTTGACGGCGCGGGAAGCTGGAGCGGTCTGTACGGCAACACGGCCAACACCTCGTCAACCAACGACCGGCTCGTGAAGGGGCCGCTTGGCGTGCTGTGGTTCGGTGAGCCTGGCTCGGAGCACATGGTCGAGCGACATTCCCGCTCGGTGAGCCCTCTCGCCGTGAACGGCCGCCTGATAGTTCAGGGAATGGAGGTGGTGATGGCTTATGATGCTTACAACGGAACGTTTCTTTGGCAGCGTAAAATCCCCGGCGCAGTTCGTGTGAGGGTGGATGTGGATGGCTCCAACATTGTTGCCAATGACGACTCGGTGTTCGTCGCGGCTCATGATCGGGTATTGCATCTAGACGCTCAAACAGGGCGAACTCTGCGCGAATTTACAGTCCCAAGACAGGCAGGTGGCAAGGCTTTACGCTGGGGAAATATTAGTGTGGATGGCAATATTCTTTTTGGCACCGGCGCCGTCCCGTTGGCCCGCGAGTACGGTTATATCTGGAATGCCCTCGTCAAAAACGGTGAGTGGGTGGCCGAGTCCGACGCACCCAAGGATGCGCTCGCAACCCTCAAAACTGTGAAAGGAAGTTACCCTCGCCCCGATGCCCGGGCCTACGCCTATTTCAAGCGCCGCGGTCTTCATTGGCAGGCCATCAACCCATTTCCAGGCTGGCTGCCCGACCACAAGCCCAGCGCCGTGACGGATAAGATTATGCTCAGCGAAAAAGTTTTCGCGTACAACATTGGCAATGGCGAATTGCTGTGGCAGCACGATGGCGTAGGCATCCCGAATATATCGCTGGCAATCGCAGATGGCCGCGTATTTTTCCTGAAAGATGATGTAAAGGATGAAGAGCGCGAACAGGCGAGGGCAGCTGTAAAAGCAGAAATCGATGGCGGTAACTACGTTCCTGAGCGAGAGCAGAAACTCGCTGAAAAAGAACGCGATGTGCGACGGGTGGTTTGCCTTGAAGCAGAGAGTGGTCGCGAGATTTGGAATCGCCCGTACGATCTCACCGGCTGCGGTGGCACTAAATTGGGGGTCGCTTACGAGGACGGCCGCTTGTTGTTCTTCGGTCACTATAGCAATCACGACGAGGGGCCGTTCAACAAGGGGAACCTTAATTGGCGGCGAATCACTGTGTTGCAGTCCGAAAGTGGCAGTCTGCTATGGAGCAAACCGCTCAACTATCGTCGACGTCCGACGATTGTTGGTGACACGATTTACATTGAGCCGCGCCGGTGCGATCTTGCGACTGGTGAAATACAGAAACGCACACACCCTATTACAGGTGAGTCCGTTGATTGGGAATTTCTGCGTCCGGGCCATAGTTGTGGCATTGTGACAGCGACGCCGCACAATCTTTTTTTTCGATCCTTTAGCGGTGCGATTGTCAACACGGAGCACGACACAGGCCTGCAGCTTTTTGGGGGGCTGAGGCCCGGTTGCTGGAACAGCATGATTCCGGCTAACGGACTGTTGAGTATGCAGGAGTCAAGCGCCGGTTGTACGTGCAGTTACTCGCTGCGAACCACGGTTGTCCTGAAAAATAAACCGCAGAAAGGGCTTGCGGAGTGGTCGGTGTTTATTAGTCAAGCTGCGACCAAGCCGGTGAAGCATCTGGCAATTAACTTTGGTGCGCCAGGCGACATGCGATCGAAGGATGGCACTGTTTGGTTTGCCTACCCACGTCCGAAGACGACCGTGGGGCAGGGGGCATTCGCGAACTACGGCGTGAAGTTCAAGCTAAACGAAGAAGGGGGACCGGAGGTCGTGCAGCGTGATTGGCGTGGCAAAACCATCGCTGGCACTGACAAACCTTGGCTTTTCACTTCTGCACTCAAAGGGGTGACCAAGCTTAAGGTGCCATTACTGGAAAATGATCAAACTGCCCGATACACGGTTCGACTGGGATTCGCTGTGTTGGCGGAAGCTGCCGGGCAGGTGTTTGATGTTAAGTTGCAGGGCAGAACTGTTCTCGAGTCGTTCGATATCGCCGCTTCCGCCGGTGCGCTTGGCCAGGCGGTTACGCGTGAATTCGAGGGTATCAGCGTGACTGGAGATCTTGATATCGAGTTGGTTCCAACCGACAAAAAAGCCAAACTGGCCCCGACACTTATTCACGCCCTCGAGGTGAATCGAGAGCAGCTTCGCGCAGCGAAATAGAGCCAGTGGACCATTGGTCAAAACGACTCGCCGTCTTGCTGGCCTGCCTGCTCTCGCTCGAGGCGCAGGCATGCCGGTTTAATGTTCGTGATGTTGGATTCGTTGATCTCGGCTCCGAGCCGTACAAATTGTACATCTTCGTTGGTGACTCCATGCCGGAGGCCGAGCGTGAGTCGTTGCAGTCCATCGCCACTGCCACGTTTTACGACTCGAATGTGAAGGCCAAACTTCTGCCGCTTGGCCAAGCGCGCCAGGGCGGGGCCAAGGTGTTTCTTCCTGATGGATTTACAGGCAAGACGCCGGTAGCGGTACTCGTTTCTCCCGATCAAGAAAGAACCATCCCTATCCCCCTGGTGAAGGACGGCGTGCCGATCCTGCAAACGGCATGGGACGCCCTCGAGTCGGTACTGGATTCACCCAGGAGAAACGGTATCCTCAGTAAAGTGTTCGACTGCTATGGCGTCGTGCTTGTTGTGGAGGGGAGTGATGTTGCCCAGAACCGGGACATCCGCTCGATGGCCGATGTTGTTGTCTCGGGAATCACGGCCAAGCTGCCCGAATTGGAAAAAGCAATCCAGCAACCGCCGGTAATTGAAGTGATATCGGCGGAAGCCTTTGAGGCGGAGCGAGCTTTTCTCTGGAGCCTTGGCATTCACAAAGTTTTGGATCTTCCGCAGGTAGTGATTCTCTACGGTCGCGGTCGAATGATTGGGCCTGTTCTCAGCGGTGAGAAGTTGAGCCAGTCAAGCGTCAGCGCCATTCTGAATACCATAGGGCTAAATTGCGAATGCGGTCTGGACCGTAAATGGATGCAGGGAGTGATGGTGCCACTGAAGTGGGATCGCGACCGGAAACAGGAAATTGCGAAGCAGTTGGGCTTCAACCCGGAAAGCCCGGAGATCCGGATTGAGATGAGTCAAATTCTTGCGAAGAGTGGGGCGGGGCAGGGCAGTAACCGCTCGAAGATTGTGGGCGACACGCTGGACGAACTACTCACCGGTTATAGAACCGGCAGCTTGGCGGAACATACGGCGCCCGTATCGCTTGGCCAAGCGGCGGAACCGAGCGTAAAGGAGAAACCGAAGTTTTCTACGATGACTTGGGTTGCCTTTATCGGCACCGCAATCCTTGCCATCGGTGGCCTCATTCTACTAAGTGCCCGCCGTAGGGACTTGTAATAGGAAAAGGCCTTGTGTGCTACGGCCGGCTACGGCCAGAGTCGATGATTTTTTGCAGTCGATGCTTCATTCGATCCAATACCTTTGGGTGCTGCTGGGAGATGTCATTTTCTTCCTTTATATCATTACTAAGGTCATAAAGTGCAAATCTTGGAGTGGGTGTGTTTGCAAGTTTATTGCTAACCACAGTATTTCGCTTACGTCTGGAGTCGTGGCGTTGTAGTTTCCATTTTCCGGCCCGGAAACCGTAGTTGCCACCTTTGCCGTTGTCCTGCTGGATAAGATGCCTGCGGCCCTTGGAGCCTTCTTTGCCGAGCAACGCGTCCATGACATCGAAGCTGTCGGGGCAGGCGTCCTTCGGAAGTTCTACCCCTGTGAGTGCTGCGAAACTGGCTGCGAGGTCGATCGTGCAGACCATTTCGATTGAAGACCCTTTTGCGATTTTGCCGGGCCAATAGGTGATGAACGGAGTCCGTGTGCCCCCTTCAAGTACGCTGTATTTACCCCCGCTGAAAGGGCCGTTCGGCCGGTGGTCTCCCATTTTTTCAAGTGCCCCATCCTTGTAGCCGTCATCTCCGACCGGGCCATTGTCCGAGCAAAAAACAATGAGCGTATTTCCGGAAAGTTTCAGCCGGTCGAGGGTCTTGAGCAGTTCGCCAACGCACCAGTCGAGTTGAACGACAGCGTCGCCACGAAAGCCGAGCCCGGATGTGCCGTGGAAGCGTTCGTGCGGCATACGTGGCACGTGTAGATCGTGCGACGAGAAAAAGAGGAAGAATGGGTTGTCCTTGTTGGCTTCAATCCATTTGTTGGATTGCTTCACCCACTCGTCGGCGAGGTCCTCGTCGCGGAAACGCGCCTCGTGCCCGCCGGTGTAAAAGCCGATGCGGCTAATGCCGTTGTGGATCGTCGAGTTGTGCCCGTGGCTCCAGTCCATCTTGAGCGTGTCCCTGTGAGTTTTCCCCGTTGGGTGGTCGGGGCTTGGCTTTTTCCTGCCAACCCACAGCGGATCCTTTGGGTCGAGATTCTTCACGCGATGGTTCAAAACATAAACCTGTGGCACGCGATCGTTGGTGGTGGGCAGGAGGTAGTTATAGTCGAAGCCAATCTCAAGTGGGCCGGGTTTTAACTCACCGTTCCAGTCTGGCCCGCTTGGCCCGCCGAGACCGAGGTGCCATTTGCCGATCACGGCAGTCGTATAACCGGCGCTCTTGAGCAGCGATGGGAGTGTGTCGACGCCGGGCTGGATGATAGCGGGGCCGTTCGGCGGAGCGATTCCGGTGTTATTTTGGCGAAACGCATACTTGCCGGTCAAAAAAGAAAACCGCGTCGGGGTACATGTGGAGGCGGAGCAGTAGC
>DBNL01000013.1:19685-20270 GCA_002299785.1 Verrucomicrobia bacterium UBA673 | reverse complement strand
GCCTTCTTAATCTCAGCCACCTTCTTGGCGGCAGCATTGGATGAACTTCTCGATGAAGTCCGGGGTGCCTTGGCCACCGATGTCTTGAAGGTATTTTCCTTGAAACTCAGACTGCGGAGTTCACCAAATTCCTTGATAGTAACTTTTCCCGTTGCCTTGTCGATGGAGACGATCTCGATTCCATCCTTTTTTTCGCCGGCCACCAATTGCAGGTAAGTGGGAGGCTCGGCCTTTTTCTTGGTATCGACCCGTGCCAATGCCGCGCGTTCCACACCCTTGTGCAGGTAAATACCGGTGAGCATGATATCCTCACTTCTGGGTGGTTCGGGCGGGGCAGTTTCGCGCGTGGGTGGCGGCTCGCTTGTGAGGTTAAAAGCATTGCGTTTACTTATGGTGACATACGGGTTCTCAGCCGACCACGCAATCTCTGTGGATAACGAAATTATACCCAAGGCAACAACTGCCAAAACAGACTTTCCTCGGTTTTTTACCATTTTATTCCTTCCAAGGTCGCCAACCAACCAGCCGACCAGACAACCCGAACACGAATTAAACGCTATTCCGAGATAAATGGTTACGGAAAAC
>DBNL01000013.1:17437-19289 GCA_002299785.1 Verrucomicrobia bacterium UBA673 | reverse complement strand
ACGTCGGTCAACCGGAAGTCGCGGCCCTGAAAACGGAAGGTCAATCGCTTGTGATCCAACCCTAGTTGGTGCAGCACAGTCGCGTGCAGGTCGTGCACGTGGCACTCTTGATCGATCGCGCCAAACCCGAACTCATCCGTCTCGCCGACGATATTCCCGGGCATGATGCCGCCACCGGCCATCCACATGGTGAACGCGTCGATGTGGTGGTTGCGCCCCGCCGTTTGCCTCGCCTCGCTCATTGGCGTGCGGCCGAACTCGCCGCCCCATATCACCAGCGTATCGTCGAGCATCCCGTGCGCCTTGAGATCCTTCACCAGCGCCGCACTGGCCTGATCGACTTCATGGGTCACCTTGTCGAAGTCCTTGGTGAGGGTTTCACCGGGGCCGCCGTGGCTGTCCCAGTTCGCATGGTACAACTGCACAAACCGCGTGCCGCGCTGCACGAGACGCCGCGCCAAGAGACAATTGTTGGCATAGCTTGGTTTGCCTTGCTCGATGCCATACAGGTCAAGTGTCGCCTTGGACTCGCCGGAGATATCCATCAACTCCGGCGCGCTCGACTGCATACGGTACGCCATCTCGTACGAAGCGATACGCGTGCTGATCTCGGGATCACCGGTCGCCACCAGACGCTTTAGGTTGAGTTTGTTGATAACGTCGATCGAGGCGCGCTGGCGCCGGGCGCTGACGCCGGCCGGGTTGGCTAGATTCAGGATTGGATCACCCGAACCCCGCAGTGGCACACCCTGATATGTTGTCGGCAAAAAGCCGCTAGCCCAGTTTGCCGCCCCTCCTCGCGGACCGCGCGAACCAGAGTGCAATACCACGAACCCCGGCAGGCTTTGCGTCTCGCTGCCGATGCCGTACGTCACCCATGAGCCCATGCTCGGCCGCCCAAAAATCCCGGTGCCAGTGTTCATGAAAAGCTTGGCCGGCGCGTGGTTGAACAGGTTTGTCTTACAAGTACGGAACATTGTGATCTCGTCGGCGATGCCGCCGATGTGCGGGATGTTGTCGCTGAACCACATACCAGCTTGCCCGTGCCGCCTGAATTGCTTCACAGGGCCAAGTAGCTTTTTCTTATCCTTGAACGTGCTGTTCATGAAAGCAAACCGCTTGCCCTTGATGAACGACTCGGGGATGTCGCCACCACTGCGACGGGCTAGTTCTGGTTTCCAGTCGAACAACTCCAACTGCGATGGCCCCCCCGCCATGAACATGTAAATGACATTCTTAGCCCTTGACTGGAAGTGCGGTTTGCCGGGCTGAAACGGGTCCACGCCCGCCGCCTTGGCCAAGTCGTCTCCGAGCAGCGAGCCCAGAGCGATCGAGCCCAGGCCCATCGAGCATTGGCTGAAAAAATGCCGCCGGGTGGCCTGTTTCAAATCCATTTGTTGCGACTGGCTGTCCTTTAAATCGTTCATCATTCGCGGGTAATCGTTTCGTCAAGGTTCAGTAGCACGCGCGCCGCCATCGTCCACGCCGCCAAATCTGTATCGCCGCCGGCCTTCTGCGGCGCTTGGCCAAGCAGCTTGGACTTGGCCACAACCGCCTTAGCCTCGGCGGATTGCACTGCAAACTCAGTGCGCTGGCTCTCGACCAGGCCGGTCAGCAGTCGCAACTCATCGGCGTCCGGCTCGCGCCCGAGGCAAAGCTGGAAACCAAGGCGGATGCGATTCGCCGCGCTGTCAGCCTCTGCCATCAGTCGCCTGGCCAAGCCGACCGCCAACTCAACGAAAGCCGGGTCGTTCATCAGCGTCAACGCCTGCAGAGGTGTATTCGAGCGGAGGCGGCGCGTGCACGCCGCCAGCCCGTCCGGGGCGTCGAATACCTTCAGCGCCGGGTGCGG
>DBNL01000013.1:16342-17040 GCA_002299785.1 Verrucomicrobia bacterium UBA673 | reverse complement strand
GTTTTTCGATGCTGGCCAAGATCCATGCAGCCATCCGGTTGCGGCGGAAATACGCCCGGCCCGCCCATCTTCGCACTGAGCAAACCGCTCGAAGCCAGCGCTAAATCACGCACCAGCTCGGCGTCCAAGCGGAAGCGCGCCTGCCTACCGAGCCACTTGTTGTAGGGATCAACGCGCTCCAAATCCGCGCGGCGCAGTGATGCCTGCCGGTACGTTGCCGATGTAACGATCAGCCGGTGAATCTGTTTTTGGCTCCAGCCGTTCTCCATGAATTCCACCGCCAACCAGTCAAGCAGCTTCGGATGCGTCGGCGGGATGCCCTGCGAGCCGAAGTCGTTCTCCGTCTGCACGATGCCACGCCCAAAAAAATGCTGCCACATGCGATTGACGGCCACGCGCGCCAGAAGCGGATTATTGCGATCAGCAACCCAGCGGGCGAAGTCGAGTCGGTTCCCGTCCGACTGGGCCAGACGGTGCAATACAGACGGCGTCCCTGGCTGTATCTCCTCTGCCGGACGGGTGAAATCGCCCTGCACAAACCGGCGAGTCATACGCGGCTTTCCGCGCTTAGCCATCACCAAGGTCGTCGCTGCACTTGGCCGCGCCTTTTTAAGCTTGGCTAGACTAGCACCGAGCGGCTTGCGCTTCGCATCCTCCTTGGCTAAGGCGCTCAACTCAGTCTCGAGCTGCTTCACGCG
>DBNL01000013.1:0-15924 GCA_002299785.1 Verrucomicrobia bacterium UBA673 | reverse complement strand
TAATACTCGACCTGCGAAATGGGGTCGAACTTGTGATCGTGGCACTGCGCGCAACCAAGAGTCAGGCCGAACATCACCTCGCCCGTCGTGGCGATGCGGTCAAAAATTGAGTCGATTCGAAACTGCTCCTTGTCCACACCACCCTCCGTATTGATCTGCGTGTTGCGGTGAAACCCGGTGGCGATGCGCTGAGGCAACGTGGCGTCGGGCAGCATGTCGCCGGCGAGCTGCTCAATGACAAACTGGTCAAAAGACACGTCGCGGTTTATTGCATCGATCACCCAGTCGCGGTACGGCCACATCGACCGGCCTGCGTCGTGACTGTAGCCGTCGGAGTCAGCGTAGCGCGCCGTGTCCAGCCAGTGACGCCCCCAGCGCTCGCCGTAGTGCGGCGACTGCAGCAACCCGTCTACAACCTTTTCAAACGCGTCAGGACTTGTGTCCGCGACAAACACAGCGATCTGCGCCTGGGACGGCGGCAGGCCAGTCAGGTCGAGACTCACTCGGCGCAGCAGCGTACCCTTGGCCGCCTGCGGCGACGGCGTGACACCCGCCTCCGCCTGCTTGGCGGCGATGAAAACATCAACCGCGTTTTTCGCCCACGCGCGCGAGTCGGTCGGTGAGTTGTACAGCAGTTGGCGAACCGGTTTTTTAAACGCCCAATGCCGGTCGTACTCGCCGCCGGCCTTGACCCATTCACTCAACAGCGTCACCTGCTCCGGAGCAAGGCGGCTGTTCGATTCCGGCGGCGGCATCCGCGTGTCGGGATCGGTGGCCGTGATGCGCGCCAACAGCTCGCTTTTAGCCAAGTCCCCCGGATCAATTGCCCGCACGCCATCGCGCGCCTCGGTCGCGCCCTCGCGCGTGTCAAGACGCATACCAGCCTTGCGCTTGGCTGCGTCTGGTCCGTGGCATTGGAAACAGTTCTCAGAAAGCACCGGCCGAATGTCCCGATTGAAATCGATCCCAGCCGCCTGCGGATTGGCCAAGCCGATAGCAAACACGCCGACCAAGAAGGTCGACTCGGCCAGACGGCGAAAATTGAACGAAATGAACGGAATCACAAAAAAACGAAACGAATACTCTAACCCAGCGACCTCCCGGGCAAGTCTCAATTGAAGCAAGCTGTGGAAAATCAACCCTCAACCGTGAGCGAGAACCTCTGGATGGTGTTGCGGCCGGACTTGCGGAACGGGCGCGGCATAGGCTGGGCGATCCCGTTCACGTCAATGGTCCTGCAGCGCACATCGTAATTACCGGGGGCGATCCCCTTCAGCAACGTGGCCCAGTGTGCAAGAGTATAGCGCATGGGCCAATGTTTCGGTTGGCCGTTCCCTTCAAAGAACCGCACATTGTCCGGCAGTCTGCCGCCGGGCAGTTCGCCGCCCCAACGAATGGGAGGCGGAAGAATCGTCACTTTCTGCCATGGTGCCCTGGTGAAGTACGGATCGTCCTCGGGCCACTCGTTGTCTTTCGGATTGATCCAGATCTGCACCTTGCTCAAACCACCCACGCCAACCTGTGCCCAGCCGGTGACTGGGATCGGCTCACCAGCCTTGGCCTTTTCAGGTTTGTAGTGAAACCGGCTCATGGTTTTCATCCAGCTGTCGATGTCGTTGTTGCCGCCGGCATAAGTGTCGTTGGATTGATAATTGTTGGTGAGCAGAACGCTCTTGAGCCACTTGACAGACTTGAAACCATAGGCGTCGGGTACCAGCATCCGCACCGGCCCACCGCGTTTGCCTGTCAGCCATTGGCCATTGAGCTTGTAGCAGAGGATTACCGGGTTATCGCCCGGCGGGTCCTCAAGCACCCGACCAATCGGCAGTGAACTCCGGAACATCTGCTTAGGGTTGTTGTTGTGATGGCCATAATAAAACACGCGCCGAATGTTCGCCGTCGGTTTGGTGGCCCAGACGACGTGGCGAAGCGGCACCCCCTCCCACAAGCCCATGCCTAACGGCGCGCCAATATTGTTGCAGGTCATGATCTTGAGAAACCGCACCGCGTGTTTCTCCCCGAGCTTCAAGAGCGCCTCGAAATCCAGCGCGTTGCCCTTCGCCCTCGAGAGCGGGTTGCCCATCTCCGGATTGCTCTCGGGATCCGGCACGACATCAAGTTTCCAAGTTTCACGTTCCAATCCAACCTCAAGCCGCTTGGCCAAAGGCAGCTGGTACGGCAGGGGATCGCCACGCTCGACCGTGCCGAAATCATCCTGCGGCGTGAAATACCCGAGATCAGCCGTCGCCTCATCGAGGAGTGCTTGATCGGAATCCGCCCAGACGGACAGTGGCTTCAATGCGGTAAAACCGACTGCTCCGAGTTGCAGAAAGTAACGCCGCGTCACCTCGAGGTGTTGCCCATGAAGTTCGCTTGAGAGATACATTGGACGCGGCAGATTATGCCCTAACCAATTGGAGGCCATCAAGCAAACGCTTAGTAAAATAAAGGACTCGCGGCTACTCATCCACCCAACGAGACTTGGCTACTGAAGAGGATTTTTGAAGGATTTACTTTGTTAATTTTAGCCCACTTTTCTAGGCTCGCCCGACATCCGCCTTATGAAGTTATTGCTACAAACGATCATTGCAGTCGCGTTGTTGATGGGGTGTGTTACAACTCCGGAGCCGACGGCCATCCCAAAGCCAGGGACGCCCATCTGGGCTGCGACCAAGATGGGTAACAAGGAAGTTGTCCTTCAGCATATAGTGGCCAGAACCGAGGTGGACACCCGGAACGAACCTTGCGGCGCATCCTCCCTGCACTCGGCGGCGTGGTGCGGTCACCCGGATATCGTGGAATTGATCCTCGCGGCCGAGGCCAACGTCAACGCAATCAATTTCGACGGCAAAATGCCGCTTGATTGCGCGACAATTTTTCCCAAAAATGAAATGGAAGACCTCCTCCGTAATCCCGTCGGCAGGACGGCTGCTGAGTTGAAAGCTGAAGCCTTTAAATGAGAACAAAGACCAAGCGGGCGTTCACCCTCATCGAGTTGCTGGTGGTGATCGCCATCATTGCCATCCTAGCGGGGTTGTTGCTACCGGCCCTAGCCAAGGCGAAGGGGAAGGCCAAGCAGACACAATGCCTCGGCAACATGAAACAGATCGGCATCGCGCTCCTGCTTTATGAGAACGATTTCGAGAAGTACCCGCCCAAGGCGTCGCAGGTTCCTGACTTCATGAACAGGCAAAATTCCTTCTGGCGAAACAACTGCCTCTACGCCATCGCGCCCTACCTCCAAAGACAAGATCGACCCAGCACCGAGGTGTACTCCTGCCCCGACGCGAAAAAACCGGGAGATGCCTCGGACGCCACCAAGACCAGCGCCACCAGTTATCTACCCAACGGCGTGGTGATGGAACTGTCGATGGATCGCGTGCGCAGTCCTTCCGAGGTTGCCATCATCCAGGAAACCGTCCGGCTCGTCAGCTACACGGCGTTGCGGCCCTCGTACGGCCCGTCGTTCGGCGGCTGCGGCAAGGGCATGTACACTTACTGGCACCACACGCGAAGTCCCACCTCCGACTGGTACGCCTCCGTGCATTTCAAGGGCGGCAATCTCGTCTTGTCCGATGGCCACGTCGAGTATCGCAAGGCAACCGCGCTGCGCGCCAAACACTTCGGCCTGGCGGACGGCTCGTCGGGAAAAGCCGAGGACACCCAGTCCGCTCCCAGCAATGCCTGCTACAAGCCGGCCTTCTGATACCAATGCGATCAGGGAGCGTGCGCGCCTTCGCTGCGACTACTCCAAAAAATTCGCGACGCGCCTGGCCGCTTGGCGGCCGTTGAAGTAGCACCACTGCGCACCGTGAAAGCCGCCGAGCACGTTGCCGGCGGCAAACCAGCCCGGCTCCGAAAGCGCCTGGCCGCGCGCCAATTGCAGTTGCCGCGACGGCAGCTCGACGGCCAGGCCGCCCAACAGCGCCAGCTCGGTGTTCGGCACGAGTTCCCCGCAAATCATCACGCCGTCGCCGTGCCAATCCTGGCCGTCGCTTGACTGCACACCGGCGGCGGAGCGGTCGCCTTTTATCCCGGCAGCCGTAACGTCGCCCGACCAGTCGGGGCGCGTCCAGCGCCGGAAAAATAGTCGCTCAAACAACCCCGCACTGGGGCTTCGCCGCCGGTCGATCATCACCGGCTTGTCGCTGCCTGCTGCCCGGAGCTTCGCCGCCGCCGAGTAGGCGATCAGGTCCGAGCCCACCACCACCGGCTTGCGAGCGGGAAGCAACCCGTTACCGTCAAGCCAGCCGGTGATGTGTCGCGTGAAACCGACCCGCGCCGTTCGCGCCCCAGCGAGCCAGCCCTTCTCGGCGGGCGTTTGCTCACGGGCACCGGCTGCCAGCACAACGGCATCGGCGGTGACGTCACACACGCCTTCCGGCCAGAGTAGCGTCAGCCGTTTTTCGACGGGATCAATCTGGGTTACTTGCGCACTCAACCGAATCGTGGTGTCGGTCTTGGCCAAGCGCTTGGCCATTCGCCCGGCCAGTTCCTCGCCGAATACCACCCGGCCGCGCGTCCACTCGACGAACGTCGGCACACCGCCCGGTTTTTTACGGTAACCCATCGGCGTGCCACCGACCTCGGCACGGCGCTCGATCAACACGACCGGCCCGATACCGCGCTTGGCCAAGCCAACCGCCACGCCGATGCCGGCCGGCCCGCCGCCGATGATCGCCACCTTGAAATGTTGCCCACAGCTCATGCCGTGACCTCCGCTTGGCCAGGCACAACCAGTTCACTGCCGGGGCCATTTTTCGTGAGTTGCGCGATACCGATGCCGGTGTGGCCCGACACGATTTCCGCCAGCGGCACCTGGCAGTCGAAGCCCTGGCAACGGCCGCTCAGAACCCGCGTGCGCCGCTTTAGCGCATCCATCGTGCGGGGCTTTAGCGGCGAGTCGAGTGCGTCGCGGATTTCGCCCCCGCTGATCACTTCACAAAAACAAATCGCGCAACCGTGATCGGTGCGGGCATCGGTCGCCCCGTTCTCAAACGGCCGCCGCCACCAGCCAGGCCAGGCGCTGTCCGGCCGGCAGTCGAGCGCGGCGCTGTCCGGCGACAACTCGAGGCCAAGCTCTTTTTGCATGCCGTCGATCAAGTGGCGCGCCAGCGAAATGGACGCGGTCAGCCCGGTGGAGCGCGCGCCGGTAACCGTGACGATGCCGGGCGCGCCGTCGTTGTGGCGGATCACGTAACTCCCTTGGTTGCAGGCGCACCGCGCACCGGCATAAGTGGCAATGACCGGCTGCCGGGCCAAGCCATCGACGAGCCGCGAGCCGCCCTCCACGACCCGGCGAATGCCCTCGACGGTGGTGTGCGTGGCGGCGGGATCCTCGAGCGGCAGGTCCTCGGCGGTCGGTCCCGCGAGCAGGTTTCCGAAAATGGTGGGCGCCACCAGCACGCCCTTCGTGTGCGTAGTGGGCACCGGCAGCAGGATGTGTTGCACGAGCGGCCGCGCGGATTTGTCGAACAACAAAAACTGGCCGCGGCGAGGGTTGATGTCGAACGCGCCACCGCCGTAGCCGTCGGCCAGACGGCGACTGCCCAACCCAGCGGCGTTGACGATACGACGCGCCGGGAGACGGTGGCCGTCAGCAGTGACGAGATGATGCAGCGGTGCGCCCGACGGTTGGCCAAGTTCCACCCCGGCGATGTCCGCGCCGAGTAAAATATCGACGCCGTTGGCCAGGGCGATCTCGGCGTAGGCGATCGACGCCATGAACGGATCGACCAGCGACTCGCCCGGCACGAGCAACCCGCCACGCACATCCGGCGACGCGTTGGGCTCGCGCTCGCGAATCTCGGTGGCGCTGAGGATGCGCACATCGGTGGCGCGATTGGCGTGGGCGTTTTTCTCGGCGGCCTCAAGCTGGCGTTCCTGCTCGTCGGTCACCGCCATCATGATGCCGCCGATGGGGTCTAGCGGGATTTTAAGCCGCGCCGCCAGGCCGGGCCAGTCGGCCTCGGCCTCGTGCAACAGTTTCGACTCGAGCGAACCCGGCTTGGCGTCGTAGCCGGAGTGGATGAGCGCGCTGTTGGCCTTGCTCGTGCCTTCGCCGACATCATGCAGTCGATCGACAAGCAACACGCGAATATCGTACTGCGAAAGCCGATACGCCAGTCCGCAGCCGACCACGCCCGCACCGACGATGGCCATATCGTACGGCTCGACGCCAAGCTGCCCGGCACTCGTGAAACGCAGTGCCTCCTCACACGCGCCTTGCGGCCAGTTGTAAAACAACTTGCCGCGAATCTTCGGTTGCCATGTGCCAAACTGCGTCATTCGAGTGGCAGCCATCAATCCACAAAATCAAACGCCCAGCAAGCTCGGCCAATTCGGTTTGGAGAGCACACGCGCCCTCGCGAGGGGATACCGGCGCCCCGCCGGAATCGTTTCCGGCTTGGCCAAAGGAAAGATTTGGGGACGAAGCCTTGGACGAGGCGCTCAAAGGGGCGGTGCGCTCCCCGTTGCACTGGTGGGTTGCTTAGCAGCGGTGCCTACCGCTACAATCTAACCATGCGATTTCTCCCTGCCCTGTTCACATCGGCATTGGCGGTGGCGGCCCTTCCGCTTGGCCAGGCGGCCCGGCCGAATGTGATCCTCGTGATGACGGATGACCAGGGGTATCCCGAACTCTCCGCGCACGGCAACCCGGTCCTCAACACGCCGTTCCTCGACAAGCTGCACTCACAGAGCGTGCGCTTCACCGACTACCACGCCTCGCCGATGTGCACGCCGACACGCGGCTCGCTCATGACAGGACTCGACCCAGCGCGCAACGGCGCGATTAACGTGAGCAGCGGCCGCACGCTCCTGCGGGCGAACCTCCCGACGATGGCCGACCTGCTCCGCGAACAGGGCTACCGCACCGGCATCTTCGGCAAGTGGCACCTCGGCGACAATTACCCGTACCGCCCGCAGGATCGCGGCTTCGAGGAGACGCTGTGGTTCCCTTCCTCGCACATCGGCTCCGTGCCGGATCACTGGGGTAACAACTACTTCGACGACACCTACCGCTGGAACGGCAAACGCAAAAAATTTACCGGCTACTGCACCGACATTTTCTTCGACTACGCCATCGACTGGATCAAGCGCAGTGCCGCGGCTGGAGAACCGTTCTTCGCCTACCTGCCGACCAACACGCCGCACGGGCCGTTCCTCGCGCCGGACGAGGACATCGAGGTGGTGGAGGAAGTGCTAACCAACACCAAGCTGCCGCTCATGACGCCCCGGACAAAAAGCAACCTCGTGCGCTACCTCGCGATGATCCGCAACGTCGACACCAACATGGGCCGGCTCATGGCGTTCCTCGACGAATCCGGCCTGGCGCAAAACACTATCCTGCTTTTCATGACCGACAACGGCAGTACCTTCGGCCACGCCTATTATCCCGCCAGCATGCGCGGCCGGAAAACCCAACTGTGGGAGGGTGGCCACCGCGTGCCTTGTTTCATCCGCTGGCCCGGCGGCGGCCTCAGCAAACCGCGCGACATCAGCGGGTTGACGCATACACAGGACCTGCTCCCGACACTGCTTGACCTCTGCGGAGTCCAGACAACCCGGAAGTTCGATGGCATCAACCTCGCCCCAGCCCTTCGCGGCGAAGCCGAGGTACCGGCCGAGCGCATGCTCGTGATCAACTACAGTCGCATGCCCGGCAGCCTGGACTTTCCCACGCCCGACTCCCCCTCCATCCTCCGGCGCGAAGGCGGCGCGGTGCTCTGGAAACGGTGGCGAATGCTGCGCGACAGCGAGCTGTACAATCTCGAGACAGATCCGCTGCAGAAAAAGAACGTCATCGATGACCACCCAGAAGTGGCGGCGAAACTGCGGCGGCACCTCGACGACTGGTGGGCCTCTGTCGGCGACATCGCCAACGAACCGCAGCGGTTGATCATCGGCAGCGACGCCGAAAACCCGATGATGCTCACCGCCTGCGAGTGGCTCGACGTGTTCATCGACCAGCAGCGCCAGATCCGGCGCGGTGCCCAGAAAAACGGCTACTGGGAACTGGAAGTCGCCCAAGCTGGCCGTTACCGGTTCGAGTTGCGGCGCTGGCCGCGCGAAGCCAACCTGCCGCTGGGCGCGGGGTACAACGGCGAAGGCGCGTTGCCGATCAAGCAGGCCCGGTTGTTCATCAACCGCGAAATGACGGCCAAGCCGGTGAAGCCAAGTGACAAGGCCTCCACGTTCACCGTGACCCTCCCGAAAGGTCCGACCCGCCTGCACACCTGGTTTGACGAGAGTCGATCCAACCCCATCTGCGGCGCGTACTATGTGCATGTGAAACGACTCTGAAATATCAACATGACAAAAAACCCACTCCCCCACTTGGCCAAGCGCCTGGCCATCCTGACCACCGCGATGCTGTTACTCAACTGCGGCCTGGCCGCAGAGCGCAAGACGGAAAACCTGATCCTCATCACGCTCGACGGTGTGCGGTACCAGGAACTGTTCGGCGGGCTCGACCTCGAGATTCTCAAGGCAACGATCAAGGACGGTAAACTGGAGGACACCAAAGCCTACAAGCGCTTTTGGGCCGACACGCCGAAGGAACGGCGCGAAAAACTCATGCCGTTTTTCTGGGGCGAATGGATGCAGCGCCACGGCTCAGTCGCCGGCAACCCGCAAAAAGGAAGCTCGGTACGCCTGGCTAACCGGCTACTTTTTTCCTATCCCAGTTACTCGGAAATCCTCACAGGCCAAGCGAGAGACGACCTCATCACCAGCAACGATAAGGTTCTGAATCCCAACCCCACCGTGCTCGAGTTTCTGCGTCGCAAACTAGGCCTGCCGCAAAAACAGGTCGCCGCGTTCGCCTCCTGGGACGTGATCGGGGTGGCAGTGCAGCACGAGGCCGGCGCGGTGTTTACCAACGCCGGGTATGAGGCCTATGCGCACCCGGACCCGGCCATCCAGTCCATGAGCCGGCTGCAGTTCGAGACCCTCACGCCGTGGGACACCGTGCGGCACGACGAGTACACCTTCCGGTTTGCCATGGCGCACCTCAAGACCCACCGACCGCGCGTTTTTTATCTCAGCCTTGGCGAGACTGACGACTGGGCGCACGAAAAACGATACGACCGCGTGCTCGCCGCCATCGCCCGAAATGATTCCATTTTCAGCGAGCTTTGGAACTGGCTGCAAGCCGACGCACAATACCGGAACAAGACCACCCTGCTGATCACTACCGACCATGGCCGAGGCGACATTGCGCTAAATTGGCACAGCCACAACGCGCAAATCAGAGATGCCAAGAACACTTGGCTGGCGGTCATCAGCCCGGATAGTCCGCTGCGTGGCGAATGGACCGGCGGCGAACCGGTCGTCATGGATCAAATCGCTGCCACTCTCTGCCGTTTCGTCGGCCTCGACTACAGCGAACAAAACCCAAAAACCGGCAAACCCATCGCTCGTCTCTTCGAAAAATGAAAAAACTTCTGACCATAATCATTGGTGCCGTTGCGCTGGGCTGGTTCGCTACCCCAGGTGTGAACGCGCAGGATTCGCGGAAGCCGCTTTTTGACGGCAAGTCCCTTGCGGAATGGGAGGTGCTCAAGGGAGAGCGTCAGCTTTGGCGAGTGGAGAATGGCGTTATCACTGCCGGCTCGGTGACGAAGAAGGTTCCGCACAATTCCTTCATCGCCACAAAACGGTCGTTTCACAATTTCGATTTGCGACTAAAGATCCGCATCACGGGAACAGAGGGCTTCGTCAATTCCGGCATCCAGATTCGCAGCGTGCGGGTGCCCGGCAGCCACGAAATGATCGGTTACCAGGTGGACGCCGGCAGGGGCTGGTGGGGGAAACTATACGACGAGTCACGCCGCCGAAAAGTGATCGGCGAGTCTGCCGATGCGGACGCGGTCAACCGCGCCGTCAAGGAGGACGACTGGAACGATTACCGCATCCGCGCCGAGGGCACGCGCATCCGCTCGTGGATCAACGGCGTGGCCGCCCTCGACTACACGGAGGCGGAGCCGAATATCCCGCAGGATGGACAGATCGGCCTGCAGATCCACGGCAACGGCAAGACAGTGGTGCAGTTCAAGGACGTGACTATTGAGACACTGCCCCCCACCCCCAACGCGCCCACTTGGGAGAAGGTCGGCCGGCCGAAGGGCAAAAAGAAAACCGGCGGGGCCAAGGCGGGAGTCGGGGTGAAGTCTAAACGGAAATAAACCCAAGCAGCTGGCAATATAATCTCACCGAGCGGGTGAATAGATGCGGCTGGTCGGTGGGTAGAAGTCACCGGGCTTGAGGCATCCATGCTCGGCCAAGGCCCGTTGCCGCCGCTCACACCCCCCCTCTCATACAGCCGGCGCGATTACCCTTTCAAACCCCCGTCCATGAGGAGATTTTAAAAGAGTTTTGACACTAGACTTAAAGGATTGCCTGCACCCGGTGAGGGACTCCACTCCCCCTATGCCTACTGGTACGGAATGAAGACAAGCGCTTGGCGAAGCGCTATTTCTTTTCGCGGATGCTAAAGAGGTGGGTTTGGTTGCGGATGAGAAGGCGGTCGCCGGCCAGGGCCGGGTTGGCCATGCTCATGCCGCCAGTGTGGTTAACACGAACCAACTTGTATTTTTCACCCGCCTTAAAAACGTACGTGTCACCGGCTTCACTCAACGCAAAGACATGGCCGCGATACGCCCAGGGCGACGCGGTGAAGCCGGCTTGCTTGTCCGGATTGATGCGCTCCTTGACGTAGTGCAGTTTGCCCGTTTTGGCATCGCGACAGGCGATAAAACCAAAGTCGTACAGCGTGTAAAATTCATCGCCGTAAACCAACGGCGTGGGGTTATACGGCGCGGCTCGATTGTCGTACCACGCGACGAATTTGTTACTGTCCTCGCCGGAGTGAATTGAGATGTCGCCCTTGGCCCCGGGTCGAATGGCGTATACGTGTTTCTCCCGATCGCCCACGTAACCGGAGGCAACGTAGAGAAGTCCGTGCGCCGCAAACGGCGTCGGAATCACAATCGACGTCTTTGACTTCCATTGAAAACTCCAAAGCTCCTTACCGAATAAATCGTATGAGCGCGTGCGACGACGCCCGGACAGAACCAGTTCCTTACCGCCGTCGTGCTTCCAGACAAACGGCGTGGCCCAGTTGCTCGGCTCGTCTCGCTTGGTTTTCCACAACTCCCTGCCAGTGAGTTTGTCGAACGCCGCCACCCAGCTTTCCTCCTCGTTGTCGTTCACGATGATCAACTGGTCTCCGTCGAGAACCGGAGAGGCACCGGTACCCCAAGCATTGCGCATCTTGTACGGCTTGAACATTTTTTTCCAAATCAACTTGCCTGTCATGTCGAGGCAGTAAAGCCCGTGACTGCCGAAGTAGGCGTACACCCGCTCGCCATCCGTCACCGGAGTCTCGGCGGCATAACTATTCTTCACATGAATTGGCGTGAGAGGCCGAGCCTCCAACACCTCTTTCTGCCAAAGAAACTCACCCGTCGCCAACTCAAGACACAAAACCAGAAAGTGATGCATGTGCTTGATCGGTTCCCGTCGTTCGCCCCCGAAGTAAAGACCCGGCTTGCGCTTCTCGAATTCGCCGTCGCTGACCGCCGTAGTGAGGTACACTCGCCCGCTGTGCACGACCGGACCCGACCAGCCAAGCCCCGTCACAGCAACCTTCCACTCGACATTTTTTTTGTCACTCCACTCGATCGGCAGATTGGCGTTGTCGGATACGCCAAGCGCTTTTGGCCCACGAAACGAAGGCCAATCCCCCTCCGCCACCGCTTGGCCAATCGCCACCGAGAACACAAATAGACAGCTGATAAATTTCATAATTCGTTGAACAACGGCAGCGTTCGGCCAAGCACTAGGCCGGTCAAGGAAATTGACCTTCGCAGCTTAGCCAAGTTAGCTGGGCGCATGAGTGTCCCGGAAGATTTTGCCATCGTGTTGGTCACCGCGCCGGATATGGACTTAGCCCGCCGTTTGGCCAAGGCTACGCTGAAGGCCAAGCTCTCCGCCTGCGCCAACATCGTCCCAGCGGTCGAGTCGCACTACTGGTGGAAGGGGAAACTCGAAAGCAGCGAGGAAGTACTGCTCATTTTCAAGACGCGGCAGCAACTACTGCCCAAACTGGAGCGAGCCGTCCGGGAGATTCACCCCTACGACACCACGGAATTCGTCGCCCTCCCCCTAACCGCCGGAAGCCGACAATACCTAGCTTGGCTCGCCGACAATACAGCGAAAGAATAACTTTATCGTTAATCTTCCCTGATTGCGCCTAAGTAGGGATCGTTTTCTTCGGTTTTGGCTGTTTCGACGTTGGTTTCTTGAGCAAGAATGAAGCCTTTGACGTCCTGCTCGGTGACGAAGTACTTTTTGCCGATTTTTCGCGCGCGGATTTGGCCGGCTTGGATGTAGCGCGTCACCGTCCGATACTTGAGGCACAGCATTTCTGCCACCTCATGAGCATCGAACGCCTTAAAATCATCAACTTCAATCATAAATGAATGCATTTAAAAAACATATAAATAGTTTTTATGTCAATATAATACATTAAAATACTTTGTTATGCTTCTTAATGTATTCTCAATATTTTTATTTTTCTACCTCATTACTGCCTTCTACCACGGGGTGATGGACACGTAGGTAAGGAACACACGATACCCGTTATTTGCGTTCACTTTGTCTCAAATCCACCTTTATTTGTGTTTATTCGTGGTTTTCAAAAAATCCAACTTGTTTTAGCAGGCTTACGTCTCTTGCTCAGTTGAGCTTGTGTCGATGGGCATTGTTCTTGTTGCTCTTTCGGCTTTTGGTAGAGTCCGCGCCCTTTTGGTTTTCTGACGATGCAGAAAGAGATCAGCCGACGGCGCACATTCGCCATCATTTCACATCCGGACGCCGGTAAAACCACCCTCACCGAGAAGATGCTTCTTTACGGTGGCGCGGTGCAGTTGGCGGGATCGGTGCGTTCGCGCAAAAACCAGCGGGCGACGACATCGGATTGGATGGAACTCGAGCGCAAACGCGGCATCTCAGTCAGTTCGACCGTGCTGCAATTCGATTATCAGGGGTATCAGATCAACCTGCTCGATACTCCGGGGCACAAGGATTTCTCCGAGGACACTTACCGTGTGCTAACCGCCGTGGACGCAGTAGTGATGGTGCTCGACGCCGCGAAGGGCATCGAGGCACAGACTCAAAAGTTGTTTGAGGTTTGCCGCCAACGCGGTGTGCCGATCTTTACGTTTATCAATAAATGCGACCGACCGTCGAAGGGCGCGATCGAGTTGCTGGACGAAATCGAGAGTGTGCTTCAACTCAGGCCGTTCCCGGTGAACTGGCCGATCGGCGACGGGGCGGATTTCAAGGGCGTGTTTGATCGCTTGGCCAAGCAGGTACATTTATTCGAGCGCACAACCGGCGGAGCATACATGGCGCCGGTTGAGGTTGGTGACATCACGGACGACTTCGTGAAGGAGCGCGTCCCAAGCGGGACCTTGGCCAAGATCACCGAGGAACTTGAGATGCTCGACATCGCTGGCGCTGAATTTGACAGCGACGAGATTCTCGCCGGACGTACGACCCCGGTATTCTTCGGCAGCGCGATGAACAACTTTGGTGTTGAGTTGATCCTTAAGGGATTTCTACACTACGCGCCGCCGCCGCAGGGCCGTACGTCCGCCGGTAAATTCATCGAGCCAAGCGACGAGCAGTTTTCCGGCTTCATTTTCAAAATCCAGGCGAACATGGATCCGAAGCATCGCGACCGCATCGCGTATATTCGCATTTGCTCCGGCAAATTTCAGCGCGACATGATGGTGTATCATTCACGGACCGGTAAGAAAGTGCGCCTAGCCAGTTCACATCGGTTGTTCGGCAAGGAGCGCGAGACGGTGAATGAGGCATTCCCCGGCGACATCATCGGTCTGGTGGGCCATGCGGACTTCGGCATTGGCGACACTCTGAGCACGAATAATAAGACGAACTTTCGCGAGATTCCGCGCTTCACTCCGGAGAGTTTTTCTTATTTGCACAATAACGATACCGGCAAGTTCAAGCAGTTTCGTCAGGGGCTGGAGCAGTTGCTGCAGGAAGGCGCGATACAGTGCCTAAGCCTGAAGGGCAGTACGGTCGCTGTTCCGGTATTGGCGGCGGTGGGGCCGTTGCAGTTTGACGTGGTGCAGTTTCGGCTGGAGAGCGAGTACAACGCCTTCTCGAGGCTCGAGCCAGCGCCGTGGCAGGTCATGCGCTGGCTGCCGGCAGAGTTCAGCGAGGAGGAGATGGACAAGCTTTCGCCGCCGACCGGCTCGCGGTTTGGCTGGGATTCTGAGCGCAACCCGGTGCTGCTTTTTGCGAGTGACTGGGCAGCAAGTTACTTCGAACAAAACAGTGCCGAGCTAAACCTCTCAAGGGTTCCGCCGAACCAAAAGGAATCCTGATCAGCTACCCCTCGCTTGGCCAAATACCACATACCATTAGCCGTGTCACAACCCCCACGCATCACATTGCTCGACGCCTCCGAACTCAAGGTTCGGTTCAACGAAAATGAAGTACTCAAGTCGGCGTCGCTAACGATCCGCGATGGCGATCACTTGGGGATGGTTGGGCGCAACGGCTGCGGCAAGTCGACATTCCTGAAAATTCTTGCAGGCATAGCGCATGCCGATGATGGCAAAGTCACTCTGCGCACCGGCTTGGGGATTGGTTATCTGCCGCAGGGTCTTAATGCTTCCGACGGTGTCTCCGTGCTCGATACGATTCGCGACGGTGCGGAGCACTCATTCAATCTGCTCGACGAGTACGAGGCTCTGCCTGCCGACTCGAACCGGCAGACTGAACTGGAGCAACAAATCGTCGCCGCCGATGCGTGGAACATCGAGACACGAATCGAGACGGCAATGATGCATTTGAACACTCCCGCCGCTGATCGGTTGATGGGCACATTGTCCGGCGGCGAAAAACGGCGGGTTGCCCTTTGTCGTTCGATCGTCTCCAATCCAGATTTACTGATTCTCGATGAGCCAACCAACCATCTCGACACCGACTCGATCGAGTGGATGGCGCAGTATCTTAAAAAGTTTCGAGGCGCGTTTCTTGTTGCAACGCACGACCGGTATTTCCTCGACGAAATCTGCAACCACATAGTCGAATTGCAGGCAGGCCGTTTTCACACTCACAAGGGCAACTACTCCGACTACCTCGAGTCGAACCTCGCCCGAATGGAAAACGAGCAGGCAATTGAGTTGAAGCGAAAGCGTTTCCTGCACCGCGAACTGGACTGGATTCGCCGCGGGCCGAAGGCGCGGACGACCAAGGCCAAGTTTCGGGTGGACAAGTTTCACTCGATCAAAAACACGCAGAGCCCCGACAGGGAATTGTCGATGGACTTGATCATCCCGCCCCCGGGACAGTTGGCCAACCGCGTCGTGGACCTGATCAACATCAGCCTCGAGTTGGGCGGCCGGGAGTTGATCGAGCAGTTCGATTTCAAGTTTGAGGCCGGCATGCGCATCGGCATCTGTGGCCGTAACGGCCTGGGCAAAACAAGCCTACTCAGGATTGTGCTAGGCCAGCTTGCCCCGACTAGTGGCAGCCAAAAAACCGGTGTGCTGACCCAGTTCAACTACGTGGACCAGGAACGAGTGCAGATCGACCCTGAAAAGACGCTGCTACAGGAGGTTGCCGAAGGCGCGGACACGATCTCGTTTGGCAACGGTAAGCTGGCGATTCGGGCATACTTGCAGCGGTTCGGCTTTGATCCCAAGCGGATCAATATGAAGGTCAAGAGCCTATCCGGCGGCGAGAAAAGCCGGCTGCTGTTGGCGCGCATTCTCAAGCATGGCGGCAACTTCCTGATCATGGACGAGCCAACCAACGATCTCGATCTGCCAACGCTCCGATTGTTGGAGGAGGCGCTACTGGCATTCTCCGGCTGCGTGTTGG
>DBNL01000176.1:5084-7688 GCA_002299785.1 Verrucomicrobia bacterium UBA673 | reverse complement strand
GCCGATGCGACAGCAAGATTCACCACCACGCTCGTCGCCAGGGACTTGGCCAAGCCGCGCAAAACCCGGCTGCTCGACCGTGGTGAGTACAACCTGCCCACCGGTGAGCCGTTGCAGCCGGATGTGCTCAAGGCAATGAATCCGTTCCCTGAGGACGCGCCGCGCAACCGGCTTGGCCTGGCTAGGTGGCTCACCAGCCGCGAACAACCTGTCGTCTCCCGTGTGCTGGTCAACCGCATCTGGCAGCGTGTCTTCGGCGCGGGACTGGTCCGCACGCCGGAGGATTTTGGCCTGCAGGGGCAGCAGCCGACCCACCCGGAGTTGCTCGACTGGCTGGCCGTCGAGTTGCACGACAGCGGCTGGGATCTCAAGCACATGTTGCGGCTGATGGTGAACAGCCAAACCTTCCGCCAAGGTTCCGCGCTGCGCGAAGGCGTGAACGATCCCGAGAACAAACTCTGGGCTCGCGGCCCGCACTACCGGCTCGACGCCGAGGTGCTACGCGACATCGCGCTTTGGGCCAGCGGCCTGCTAGACCCACACATGGGAGGTGAAGGCGTGAAGCCGTACCAGCCGGCCGGCCTGTGGAAGGCACTCGCCCATCCCGGCAGCAACACGAAAAACTATGTGCGCGACAACGGCCAGCGGCTCTACCGTCGAAGCCTCTACGTTTACTGGAAGCGCACCAGCCCGCACCCGATGATGACGCTTTTCGACGCTCCGAGCCGCGAGTCGAGTTGTGTGCAGCGTTCGCGCACCAACACGCCGCTGCAGGCGCTTGGCCTGCTCAACGAAACCCAGCGCATCGAGATGGCCCGGATGTTCGCCGAGCGTCTGCTAAAGGAACGCACCACCGACGTCGAGCGACTCAACCTGCTCTTCACCCTGCTCGCCTGCCGCGAGCCCAGCGCTACCGAGCGCGACGCCTGCACCCAACTTTTGAAAACCATGCGCGAACGCTATGCCGCCGCTGAAAAGGACGCCACCAAACTGCTCGAAACCGGCGAAGTGCCCCGGGACAAGTCACTCGACCCCACAAGCCACGCCGCGTGGACACAACTCTCCGCCACCCTCCTCGCCAGCGACCTGGCACTGATGATGTTTTGATGATGCACCCACTCGACTCATGAAGGAACAAAACCCAATTCGAGAATCCGAACTGATGATGACGCGGCGGCAGTTGTTCGGCCGCGCAGCACTTGGCCTGGGCACGGCCGCCCTAGCAGACATCATTGGCCCGGATCTGCTCGCCAACTCTGCTGGCCAAGCGAGCGGCACACACTTTGCGCCCAAGGCCAAGCGAGTGATTTATCTTTTTATGAGCGGCGGGCCGAGCCATCACGATCTCTGGAGTCACAAGCCGAAGATGCGCGAGATGTTCGGGAAGGATCTGCCCGAGCACGTCCGCGACGGCCAGCGGATCACAGGCATGACCGCCGGACAAAAGACGCTGCCGGTCTGCCCGAGCAAATACAAATACACGAGGCATGATAACAACGACCAGGGCGTGTGGGTCAGCGAGTTACTGCCATACACGGCCAGGGTGGCGAAGGAACTTTGCGTCGTGAACAGCACCTTTACCGAGGCGATAAACCACGACCCGGCGATCACGTACATCCAGACCGGCAGCCAGGTTCCCGGCCGTCCAAGCCTCGGCGCCTGGCTCAGCTACGGGCTGGGTCGCGTGAACGAAAACCTGCCCGGCTACGTTGTCATGCACGCTCGCTCCAAGTTCCCTGAGCAGAGCTTGTTCAACCGGCTTTGGGGAACCGGCTTCATGCCATCCGAGCATCAAGGCGTGCTGTTGCGCAGCGAGGGCGACCCTGTGTTGTACCTGAAAAACCCGGCTGGCGTCACCGGCAGGGATCGCCGCGCCCAGCTCGATACACTGGCCGCGATCAACCAAGCACATTACAAGCAGTTCGCCGATCCGGAAATTTTAGCTCGCATCCAGCAGCACGAACTGGCCTACCGCATGCAGACCTCCGTGCCGGAACTGATGAACCTGACAGGCGAGAGTGATGCGACGTTTGAACTGTACGGTGAAGAAGCCAAAAGCGCCGGCTCCTTTGCCGCCTGCTGCCTCAACGCCCGCCGACTGGCCGAGCGTGGCGTGCGCAATATCCAGATTTTTCATCGCGGTTGGGATGCGCATGGCAGCCTGCCCAAGGAACACGAGTCGCAGTGCAAAGACATTGACCAGGCGAGCGCCGCATTGATCACCGACCTCAAGCAGCGGGGCATGCTCGACGAGACGCTGGTCGTCTGGGGTGGCGAATTTGGCCGCACCGCCTACTGCCAAGGCAAGCTGACCGAGACGAACTACGGGCGCGACCATCACCCGCGCTGCTTCACCACATGGATGGCTGGTGGCGGCATCAAGCCCGGCATCACCTACGGCCAGACTGACGACTACGCATACAACATTACAGACGCCGAAGGGAATATGATTCGGCCAAACAAGGACAAGTGGACGCCGGGCACCATGCACATTCACGATCTTAACGCGACCATCCTCAACCAGTTGGGTATCGACCATCGGAAACTCACCTACCGATATCAGGGCAGGGACTTCCGACTTACCGACGTTCACGGCCACGTCAT
>DBNL01000176.1:0-4703 GCA_002299785.1 Verrucomicrobia bacterium UBA673 | reverse complement strand
CCCGATCGCCTCCTGCTTGGCCCCGGGCCAAGCAACGCGGCGCCGTCGGTTTTGAAGGCCATGCAGCGGCCACTTGTCGGTCATCTCGATCCAACTTTTATCGGCATGATGGAGGAGATTAAGTCGATGCTGCGCTATGTGCTCCAGACCGAAAACGAGATGACATTTCCCGTCAGCGCCACCGGCAGCGCCGGGATGGAGGCCTGTTTTGTCAATCTACTCGAGCCAGGTGACGAGGTGGTAATCGGTGTTAACGGCGTGTTCGGTGCGCGAATGTGTGATGTCGCCGAACGCTGCGGTGCCACCGTGAACAGGGTCGAGGCCGAATGGGGCACGATCATCGAGCCCTCAGCTATTGCCGCCGCACTTGAGGGTTGCCAACCCAAGCTTGTGGCAGTTGTTCATGCCGAGACTTCCACCGGCGCACTCACGCCGGTTGAGAAAATCTCGCGCCTGGCCCACGACGCAGGTGCGTTGTTCCTACTCGATACCGTAACGTCACTTGGCGGCTGCCCGGTGGCCATCGACGACTGGCAGGTTGATGCCGCGTACAGCGGCTCCCAAAAATGCTTGAGCTGCCCACCGGGTCTGGCGCCGGTTTCGTTCAGCCCACGCGCAATGAACGTTCTCACCAACCGCAAAACCAAGGTTCAGAGCTGGTATCTCGACGTGAATTTTCTTGCCAGCTACTGGGGCTCGGAGCGCGTGTATCATCACACCGCACCCATTACCATGAACTACGCACTGCACGAGGCGCTGCGTCTGGTCTTGGAGGAAGGCCTCAAGGCTCGCTGGGAGCGGCACCAGCAGGCGCACGAAACCCTCAAGGCAGGCTTGGCCAAGCTGGGCCTCTCTATCATCTCACAGGAGGGACATCAGCTTTGGCAACTCAACGCCGTCGGTGTGCCGGATGGCGCGGACGAAGCTGGTGTACGCGCTCGCCTACTCAGCGACTTCGGCATCGAGGTGGGTCCCGGCCTCGGCCCGATGAAGGGCAAAATATGGCGGGTCGGCCTCATGGGCCACAACGCCACCACAGCCAATGTCAAACGCTTCCTAGACGCGCTTGCCCAAGTACTCGGGTAGCAGCAAGCGCTTGGCCAAGTGGCTTCAGTGCATCTCGACGTCGCAAGTGCCGAGCCCCCCCCGGTAGTAGTTGAACTGGACGTTCGGGTGGTCAGCGAGCAGCGACATCGGCACGCTGCTGTCGGTGATGCCCTTGGAAATCATCAGCGCCGTGAGCCGTTGGCCAAGCGGGTTGTCGTGCGCGCCGGCGTGCCAGATGCTGACCTTCTCCGACTGCCATGTTTCGATCGGCCCCACGGTGACGGCCCGTTGCGGCACCATGGTGATATTACCGCCGCCAGAGGTGCGGGCGTTTTGCGCCAGCGTGATTGGGTGCAACTCGACCACACGCGTGGCAAGTTTGCGGTATTCCTCCGGCGTCAAAGGTGCATCGACATACTCCCCCTCCCGTCGCAGCGGATCGTTGAACGCCCAGTGCTTGATGTCGCCCTGGCCACCCTGCATCACCGCGCAGCGAACGCCGTCCCAGCTCTCTCTATAGGCCGTCGTGTCGGCCTTGGGAAAATGCAGATTTTTCTCCGGCATCTTCTGGCCAGGCGTAATCCGGTCGAAACACAGTTCACGATCCGCCCGCTCGAACGACAACGGGTGGGTGGTCGGCACTTCGCGGCCGTCGTCACCAACCCATTCATCCATGCCCCAGAAATGCGAGTGTTGCAACGACAAGCCAAGCTCGTTTACCAAGCGGGCGACGAGTGGCAGTTGCTCGGTCGGCCCGATCGGGCCGCAGATGCCGACCGGATTATCAGCAGTCGCCTCACGCCAGGCATGGATATACTCAAGAGCCTCGGCCAAATAGAAATCCTCAAGCGTATCGTACATCACGACGCGAAAGCCGGGACGCGACAATTGCTGGATGTCACTTGGTGAGAGCGCCGCTGCATCGCTGATGAGGTCGTCCTCGAGCGTGGTGTAGTCCCACCAGTCGGGAGCGATGGAACTAAGCTTTCGCGGCATGGATTATCGGGCGCTCCGGTTAATCGGTTCGTCCACCACGAGTTGACCAGGGAAAGCACCCGGCTTGGAGCGCGACTTTAGGCGCTTGTTCTGTGAGTTGCCCCTTGGCTGGTTGAGCGGGATGAACATTCCACCGCTCTCGGCCAGCATTCCGTACAGCTTGTTTTCCATCTCTCGAAGGACCGGTTTGAGCTTGGAATCGGCGATGAGGTTTTTGGTTTCGCCAGGGTCGCTGCGTATGTCGTACAACTCGTCGGTGTCCCACAGGCCGTAGTAGGTGATGTACTTGTAGCGGTCGCCGCGCAACGCGAACACCGTGGGCGATTGCGGGAAGTTTTTCTCCCAGTAATAGACGTAGAGGAAATAGTCGCGCCAAGAAATGTCCTTCCCTTGACCAAGCGGGATGAAGCTTAGGCCGTCCATGTAGCCGGGCGTCTTGATGCCGGCAGCCTCGAACACAGTCGGGGCGATGTCGATGTTGGCGACGACCTGCTCGACCACTTGGCCGCCCCCGAAGAGCTCCGGGCACTGCATCACCATCGGCACGCGGATGGAGGTCTCGTAGGCGACCCGCTTGTCGATCAGACCGTGTTCGCCGAACATGAACCCATTGTCGCCCATGTAAATCACTAGCGTGTCGTCATGTACGCCCATCTCCTTGAGCGTCTTGAGCACCCGGCCGATGCTGTCGTCCACCGCGAGAAACGCCTCACAGTAATCCTTGTAAAACTTTTCGACGTCGATGCCGCTGTGGTACGCGAAGTCGACGCCGTGCCAACTGTTACGCTGATCCTTCAACCAACGCGGCTTGCCGGCGTAGTTTGCGGCCGTGTTGGCCTGCGACTTGGGCGGCACGACCTCCGCTTCCGCAAAAGACCCCTTATGACGCTCGGCCGGCGTGAACTTCGCGTGCACTGCCTTGTGCGAAAGGTACATGAAAAACGGCTTGTCCCGCTTGCGGCTGCGCAGCCAGTCCACCGCGTAGTCAGTCAACTCATCGGTGATGTAGCCTTTCTGAGGCACCTTTTTGCCGTTGACGTTTAGGCCATTGCGCGATGGCAGATAAGTGCCCTGACCGCGAAAGCTCACCCAGTGGTCGAACCCCGGCCGGGGCTTGTCGGTGTGGCCTCCCATGTGCCACTTGCCGATGTACGCCGTCTCGTAGCCGGCCTTCTGCAAATGTTGCGGAAAGAACACCGTCCCCTCGGGCACGAGCCGGTTGTTGTCGATCACCCGGTGCTTATGCGTGTACAACCCAGTGAGGATCGATGCCCGGCTTGGCGAACACAGCGACGTAGTGACGAATGCATTTTTCAAGTGCACACCGTTCCGGGCCATCGAGTCGAGGTGCGGCGTCTTCAAAAACGGATGCCCCATGAATCCCATCGCATCGTAGCGATGATCGTCGGTCAGGATGAAAACAACGTTGCGCGGCTTGGCTTCAGGCACGCGCTCGATGGCCAGCTTGTCGTCAGCAATCGCCTGGCCAAGCGCAGCCAAGCCAAGCGCCACGGAAAAAAGAATTCGGATGCTCATAATTGTAGGAAATTAAACGGCTCCAATGCCGCAGTTCAGCCGGGGATTCTGGCTCCGCCGCTCCGCCCTGTAAAGCCGGAGTGCGGCTAATCGGTGTGAAGGCGCCAAAAATGAACGCGCCCTACTACCCGCAGGAAGGTGGACACTGTGCCCCCGTTGCCAACCACCGGCTCGACCGTCTCCCAGTTCTCGAGGTCGGATGATTTTTGCAGTAGAAAATCATCGCCTTCGGTGCCCTCCCACTCTATCTCTACAGCGCGGTGTATGCCAATAAGTCTGCCTATGGCTTCTCCTCCACCGCCACCCTTCCCAACAATCACTGGATCATCGGTTGGATTCTTTTTAGGCAAGCGCGTGGCTAACTCAATGTCCAGTTCATCCACGTCCACACTCTCAAAGATTTTCTGGAAGCCATCGATAAAATAATACTGCGTGCCGCCCTTTTCGGCATAAGCGCGAATCGAAACATAATAGTTCATCCGCATTTTGCGCGTGGCCGAGAAATGAACATCGAGCAGCGAGTGCGCCTTGGTGCTGAAATCAAGGTCTTCGAACTCCACTTGCTCCATGAGCGTCGCCGGAGCATCGGCAAGCCACGGATCGTACTCATACAGCCGGGCGTCCACGTAAATGCCGAGCATCTTCTGCTTGGTCAGCGGGAAGGTCAGGTGCACATCCGCCTCGAGCGGACCCGCCAGCGGCTTGGCCAAAGCGGCGGCAAAAAAAACGGCAAAAAAAATTAATCGCATATTTATGGTCGCAGAGACGCTAGCTCCAACTAAGCGTTACACTTCATCCAAAGGCGCGGTGGCGTCGCCGAAGGTTTTTGGGTGGACGTCCATTTTGTCCATCATGCTGAGGAAAAGGCGGGACATTTGCCGGTCGGGCTTGCCGAGGTAATCCAAATTCTGGCCCCCCTTGATGCGGCCACCGCCGCCACCGAGCATCACGACCGGGAGCTGGTTGGCGTCGTGATGGCCGTTGACCATGCTGGAGCAGAGCATCAGCATCGTGTTGTCGAGCGCA
This sequence comes from Verrucomicrobia bacterium UBA673, assembly GCA_002299785.1. GTDB lineage: Bacteria > Verrucomicrobiota > Verrucomicrobiia > Limisphaerales > UBA1096 > UBA1096. The sequence continues at coordinate 98 of DBNL01000176.1, read as the reverse complement.
GTGCGTTCGCCCTCCTGTATTTTATCCAGTCGACCGGCGATGTAGGCCATTTGCTCGAGGAAAAACTGGTTCACTTTCAGCCAGTCGTCCGTGTCGCT
>DBNL01000073.1 GCA_002299785.1 Verrucomicrobia bacterium UBA673 | reverse complement strand
GCCAAGGCTATGTCATGTCGCTTGGTTGGCTGAGTCCCGCTACGGTGTTTGGCGGAAGCTGGACCGGTGGGGCTTTGGTTCTTAACCCCGGTTTTTGGTACCATTTACAGACCATGATGGCGCTCACCTGCGGGACGCTGCTGCTGATGTGGCTAGGCGAGCAGATCACCGAGCGGGGCATTGGCAACGGTGTGTCGCTGGTGATCATGATCGGCATCGTGGCGGATTTGCCACGGGCGTTGCCGATGATTTGGGACATGTTTGGGGCGCAAGTCATCAATTACATAAACGTGGTCGCAGGGTGGTTTGGTCAAGGCGCAGATTATTTTCCTTGGAACGGTGCTGCTGAGGGACGAAATATTTTTGAGGGAGTTTTCCTTGTGCTCCTCTTGCTAGCGGTTGTCGCTGGCGTGGTAGCAGTGACTCAAGCCCAGCGCAAAGTGCCGGTTCAGCACGCGCAACGCGCGGTGGGCCGCAAGGTGTACGCCGGCGGTAGTTCCTTCATGCCTCTTCGAGTCAACTACTCTGGCGTGATGCCTCTTATTTTTGCCCAGGCTATCCTGATGTTCCCCGGAATGGTGTTAAACGCCTTGAGTCAATACGGAGATTTCTTTATCCGTGCGGCGGCTTGGTTCCAGCCTGGGCATCCGTTCTATTATTTCACTTACGGAATGATGATCATGTTCTTTGCCTATTTCTGGGTGGCGACGACATTCAACGAGATTGAGATCGCCGATAACCTGAAGAAAAATGGCGGTTATATTCCTGGCATACGGCCGGGCAAGGCAACTAGTGACTTTTTGCACAGGACGATGAGCCGCATAACTTTTGCCGGCGCCTCGTTTCTGGTTATCATCGCCCTCATCCCAATGCTGCTGGGTCAATGGCGGGACATCCCGTACCAAGTAACCCAGTTCTTTGGTGGGACGAGTATTTTAATTGCTGTGGGTGTCACGATGGACACCATGCGGCAGATGGAGTCGTATCTTTTGATGCGGCATTACGATGGATTTTTACGGAAGGGCCGCGTACGTGGCCGTTTCTGACGCTGGTGGTGAGACAAACCCCCAGCGGTTTGTTCCTTGATAGAAACCGGCCAAGCCGCGGCTTGGCTCTGGATCGGGTGCGAAGGCACCCGGAGACAACATGATCCACTTGAAGAAAGATCATGAGATAGCGGCCATGCGCTTGGCTGGCGGGGTTTCCTCGACCGTGCTGCGCGAAGCAGCCGCGTTTGTTCAGCCGGGAATCAGTACGCTTGAGATAGACCAGTATGCCGGGGAGCGCATCAGCCACTACGGTGGTAAGAGCGCCTTCCTCGGTTACAGGAATTATCCTTGCCAAATCTGCATCTCCGTAAACGAAGAGGTCGTGCACGGCTTGGCTTCTGGGCGTTGCTTGCATTTTGGAGACATCGTCAGCCTCGACGTCGGGGTGCGCTACGATGGCTACATTGGCGACAACGCCACAACGGTGGCTGTTGGCGGATGCGAACCAGCCGTGCAGCGGATGATGGAAGTAACAGAAAAATCCCTGTACGACGGGCTTGGCCAAGCGCTGCCAGGAAACAAGGTCGTGGATATTTCACGGGCAATCCAGAGCTGTGTGGAGGTCAACGGATACAGCATCGTGCGAGAATTTGTAGGGCACGGAGTGGGCAAGAAAGTCCACGAAGATCCGCAAATTGCGAATTTTGACGATGGTGGCCGTCGATCACCGGTCTTGAAGCCGGGAATGACATTGGCTATCGAGCCGATGGTCAATCTTGGCCAGCGGTACGTTGAGGTGCTGGAAGATGACTGGACGGTGGTTGCTAGGGATGGGTTGCCATCAGCTCATTATGAGCACACAATCCTCGTCACCGACGGTGAGCCGGAGATTTTGACATGCCCGGAAAATTTGCCATCCGAGCCGAAGGTATAGTGAGGGAATACCGTCCTCCGGTGACCTTCGTGGTGGAGTTGGCCAATGGCTATAGGGTGTTTGCCCGAGTGTTATCTGGGCAGAGGGAAGAAGTGTCAGGCGTCAAGCTTGGCGACAGGTTGAATTTGGAAATCTCGCCTGCTGATTTCAGCAATGGCTTGGTGGTTTTTGAGAAAGAATAATAAAGAATTTTTAAAATGAAAGTACGCGCATCAGTAAAGCGACTTTGCGAGCATTGCCGGATTATACGCCGGAAGGGCGTGGTCCGTGTCATTTGTACATCCAACCCTCGGCACAAGCAGCGTCAGGGCTGATAGAAAGAACCAGATCATGCCAAGAATCATCGGAGTCGACATCCCCCAAAACAAACGCATCGACATTGCGTTGCGATACGTATATGGCATCGGGCCAAAGATCGCCACGGAGATCGTCGAGAAAACCGGCATTAAGCCTGCCACCCGAGCCAAGGACCTGGACGAGACAGAACTGTCCAAGATCGTTCATGTTATTCAGGAGGGGGATTACCTCGTGGAAGGTGATCTTCGTCGGGAGCGCAGTCTGAACCTAAAGCGTTTGCAGAACATCAAGTCCTACCGAGGACTGCGCCATGCGCGTGGCCTGCCGGTTCGAGGCCAGCGCACCTCAACAAACGCCCGCACTCGCAAAGGCAAAAAGAAAACCGTTGGTGCGCAACGTAATCCAAATGCCAAGGCCGGCATTCATTGATTTTATAGTGGACCATTATGGCTGACGAAGAAAACAAATCTCAACAACCCGAGGAGGAAGCTAAGCAGGTAACCCCTGCCGTTCCCCCGGCAGAGGAAACCCCGGCACCCAAGGCTAAGGCAACAAGGGACGAGGCTAAGGACGAGGCTAAGCCGAAAACCAAGGCCAATAATGATGATTCAGATTCTGAGCAGGAAGAGGACACCAGTGTGGCTGCGCCTTCTGCAAAGGAACTGTTGACCAGCGATGACCCTTCTCCGCAGAAGGTCATCAAGGCTAAAAAGTCGAAAAACGTTCACTCGGGCATCGCCACCATTCTGGCCACTTTCAACAACACACACGTCTCACTCACCGACAAGCAGGGTAACTTGCTTGCTTGGTCTACAGCCGGAAAAAACGGCTTTCGGGGCTCTCGGAAGAGCACCTCCTACGCGGCTCAAAAAGTCGCGCAAGACGCTGCTCGCCGGGCCATGGCTCACGGACTAAAAGAGATCGAGGTTCGAGTTAAGGGGCCTGGTTCGGGTCGTGAGTCCGCCATTCGCGCCTTGCAGGCGGTGGGACTGGAGATCACGTCCATCCGGGACGTCACTCCGATACCTCACAATGGATGCCGCCCGAAGAAGCGGCGCAGAGTTTAAAAAAAGAATTTAAGGCATGGCACGTTACACAGGTCCACGCGACAAGATCAGCAGGCGATTCGGCGTTCCCATTTTTGGGCCTTCGAAGTACCTTGAGCGCAAGAATTATCCGCCGGGAACCCACGGGCCCCGTGCGCGACGCAAGTACACCGACTATGCGTTGGCTTTGATGGAGAAGCAGAAGCTCCGCTTCTACTACGGGTTGATGGAAAAGCAGTTCCGGGCCATCTATGACAAGGCACATCGGCACCGGGGTGTCACGGGTGAGATCATGCTTCAGTTGCTTGAGTCCCGCCTGGACAATGTTATTTATCGCCTCGGTTTTGGAGCCACCCGTGCTCAGGCGCGGCAAATGGTTTCCCACGGTCACGTGATGGTGAATGGCGGTAAGATGACTATTCCTTCTTATACGGCCAAGATCAACGATGTGATCGAGATAAAGGACACGAGTGGCTCACGGCAGTTGGCCACTCGCAATCTGGAGTACTCCACGAGTCGGGTAGTGCCAGAGTGGTTGCAAATTGAGAAGGACGTATTTAAGGGCACCATGTTACGGTTGCCTACACGCGATGAGATCCAGCCCATCGCGGATGAACAAACCATTGTAGAATTTTATTCCCGCTAAACTTCCGGCCTCTTGGGAGGTTGGATAAGCAATTATATGGGCCCCGCATAAGCGGGAATAATAGTGACGGGGCCAGATTAAAATTGCTCTAAATATAAAAAACATATGCCAATAAGACTGGGTCATTTCGAAAAACCAAATAAGCTGAAGAAATCGGACGATTCGTCCGACAGCTACGCCAAGTACGGGGCAGAGCCATTTGAAACCGGCTTTGGTCACACCATTGGGAATTGTCTTCGACGAGTGCTTTTGTCCTCGCTTGAAGGAGCGGCCATCACCTCGGTGAAGATTGAAGGGGCGGATCACGAGTTTACTACCGTGCCGGGAGTCGTCGAGGACGTCACCGACATCGTCCTGAATCTCAAAAAAATCAAGTTTCGCCACACGAGCCGTGAACCCCAGGAAGTTAGGCTGAGTGTCACTGCTGAGGGCATAGTCACTGCCGGCGACCTGGAACTTCCACCTGGTCTGAAGGTTGTCAACAAAAAGCAGGTCATCTGCACGACAGACAAGAAAAAGAAGGTCGACATGGTGATGGAAGTTCAGGTAGGCCGCGGCTTCCTGGCGGGCGATGCTAACAAGAAACCGGATCAGGCCATTGGCGTGATTCCAATCGATTCCATCTTTTCGCCGGTTACCCGCGTGCGATATGCGATTGAGGCCGCACGTGTCGGGCAGCGTACCGACTACGACAAATTGGTACTTGAAGTCTTCACTGATGGCCGCTTGACCCCGGACGAGGCATTGAAGCAGAGCTCTGAAATATTGGCGCACCATCTAAACGTCTTCACCGGGATCAACGATGAAACTTTCGAGTTTGAGCAGGATGCCAAAGCCAAAGACGAGGATCGTGAAGCCTCGCGCAAGCTTCTCAATACGAGCGTCAACGAAATCGAGTTGAGCGTCCGCGCGGCGAATTGCCTCAATAACGCCAACATCACCACCTTGGGCCACCTTGCGATGAAGTCCGAATCCGAAATGCTCAAATACCGCAACTTCGGTAAAAAATCGCTCACCGAGATCAAGGAGAAGCTTAAAGAATACGAACTCGCCCTTGGCGAAAAGATTGATCCGTCTCTTCTCGATACACTCCCTATGGCAGCTCCGCCGGAAGCGTTCGAGGATCCCCCGTTAGAGGAGGAAGAATAACCCACAACCTGCCAAGCCGTAAGCCATGCGACATAGAATAAGAACAGCCAAGTTGGGCCGCACCGGAGAGCACCGCAACGCGATGCTCGCCAACATGGTGTGCAGTCTCATCGAGAAAACGAGAATCACCACCACCCTGGCCAAGGCCAAGGCAGCACGTGTTGTTGCCGAAAAGATGGTGACCCTTGGCAAAAAAGGCACCCTGCACCACCGTCGTCTGGCTGCCGCACGATTGAGGGCACCTCAGCGAAAGTTTTTCCACGGAACCAACTCTGCTCCAGGCAAAGGTTCCGGCGCCAAAGCGATTAAAGGCAAGGATCTCCGTGAAGTATGGAGAAAAGAGCACGACGTGGTTCACATTTTGTTCGATGAGATTGCCCCGAAGTTTCAGGATCGCATGGGCGGATACACCCGCATCGTCAAAATTGCTGGTGCCCGCAAGGGGGATGCTGCTCAGATGGCGATCTTGATGTGGGTCGATGAGTCTCTTGACGAGAATGCCAAGGCGATATCTTCGACCTCCGAAAAGCCGAAAACCGCTGAGGACAAGGCTGAGATTCTGCCTGAAACGCTCGAGACTTCAGCAACCGAGGAAGAGTCTCCCGTCGCCGAGGAAGCCAGCGAAGACATTTCAGCCGAAGCCCCAGCCGCGGAATCAGATGAAGTCTCAGCCGAGAAATCTGGCGATGCCGGCGAATCCAAAGAGGAAAAGTAATTTCTTTTTTTCAATATTTCTTAAGGCCCGTCGGTTGACGGGCCTTTTTTTTGTCTCTTGCCAATTGGGGTTTTTCACTTGAGCCGTTTGTTGCTAGGGATATTCTCACGGCGTGTCAATGCTTCGTAACTATACAACTAGAATCGGGCTGGGCTCAGCCGGGTTGTTCCCGACGGTTCACCCTGATCCCAATAGCGCGAAGACCTTGGCCAAGAGATCGATGCCGGTTATGACACCGCCACTTTTCGTCTAGCAGAATGTATCACTGCGGCGGAAATGAGGTGCCACGCGACTTGGCTAGGGCTGTGTTCAGCTACAAGACTGCCCCCCGCTTTGGAAACCAGCCGATGGCCATGAATGCGCTGGCCATCCTCCACGAACATGGATGGGGCGTGAAGGACAGCAAGGCACCGGCTCTCCAGCGGTACGTAAAAACAGCCCGCCCCGGGAGCGCAATGGCTTTGGCCAATCTCGGTAAAATCCATATCTGGACCGACAGCGGATTGCGTAGGCACTTGGCCAAGAAGGTTGACAACCAGAGCGCGCCTGAAGCCGGAGATAAACTCACCTCCATCACGAGAATTATGAAGAGCGGTAAAAAGTAAACGCTGTTACATGAAATCAAAAAAACACCCAAAAACATCAGGGCTTCTTTTCGGCGCCGTGCTTTTTCAGGCGCTCACTCTGCAGGCTGGAAATGTTCGAGAGGAGCTGGCCGACAGCAAGTTCAGCCTTGTTCACGAGGCTTACGAGAACAATAACTGGGAGCTGTTCGTCACGTCGGCTGACGGCAAGTCATCGGCCAACCTCACAAACACGCCGGACGTCAACGAGTTGTATCCACAGGCCTCGCCGGACGGCGCGAAGATATGTTTCCTCGTCGATTCTGGCATGGGACGTGCCACGGTTCGCAGCCTTTGGGTGATGAATTCCGATGGCACCAGCCGCAAAAAAGTGACCGACCGCGCACGCCAGCAATGCTGGGCGCCCGATAGCCAGACCATCTCTTTTTTGCCACAGGAATATCCGAAGTTCAACGTGACAGATTATTACACAAGCGGCATTAGCTTTTATGATTTGCCGAGCGGTAAAACACGCGAGCACGTCAACACCAAAACGTTGCATCACCTTTACAACATTAGCTACGCACCCAATGGTAAATGGATCGTCGCCACTGTTCACGCTGGCATGGGTCACCGCCACACCAACCTGTTGATCGAGGCTAACGGCAGCAAAGTGATCAACCTCGGCATCGGCGGCTGTCGCCCGACCTTCAGCCCGGACGGCAAACACATTGCATGGGGTGCTGGCGATCACGAGTTGGCCGTCGTGCCAATCGATATTGAGTCCGACCACCCGAAAATCGGCGAAAAGATTTTTCAAGTTTTCGACAAGCAAAACAAGATTTATCACGTGGACTGGTCGCCCGACGGCCGGTTCCTCTCATTTAGCCGTGGCCCGAATGGTAAGGGCGATATCACTAAGCCCGGCACCTACGAGGCCGCTTGCGAGATCGTCGGTGTACATGCCAAAGGCTGGGATATTTTCGCAGTGAAAGTTGCCAGAGGCGGTTCGGTCACCATCGGTCACAAGCCTGTTTACGACTGGCAGCCACTCACTCGCAACGGTTACAGTAACAAGGAGTCTGACTGGTTTCTGCCGCCGAGCAAATGAGCCTGCAGCAGTTTACCAGTATCCTTGGCCTTCTCGCGCTTGGCTTGGTAGTCGGTTGTGGCCCGGTACCGTCATCACCGGCCAAGCCTCAGTCGATTACCACCGACAGCGGTGTGCCGATGATTGTCATCCCGGCCGGCTCGTTCCAGATGGGCTCCGACGAGCACGAGGCCGACGAACGTCCGCGCCACGAGGTGAGACTGGGCACATTCCTGATGGATCAGTTCGAGGTCACTCACGACTTATTCGTCAAGGCGCAGTTGCCGAACCCTTCCCGCTGGCAGGATGACAGCCGCAAGCCGGTTGAGCGTGTACGCTGGCGCGAAGCCAAGCTCTACTGCAACGAACGCTCGCTGATGGAGAAACTTACGCCGTGCTATGATGAGACCAAGCCGGGCTGGCCTTGCGACTTCACCGCTAATGGCTATAGGTTGCCCACGGAAGCGGAGTGGGAGTACGCCGCCCGTGCCGGTTCGAGCCGTTTGTACAGCTTCGGCGGCGTGGCTAAGATCAAGGCCAATAGCTGGTTTGCTGAAAACGCCGGAAAGCGCACGCATGTTGTTGGCACCCGTAGACCCAACGCGTGGGGGCTGCACGACCTTTACGGCAACGTTTCCGAGTGGTGCCAGGACGTTTACGATCCGGACTATTACAAAAGCAGTCCCTCCCACGACCCGCTTGGTCCGGCGGAGGGCATTACTGACACCAAGCGCGTGATGAAAGGCGGTTCGTGGAAGGCTTCGGCTGCGATGTGCCGAGCCTCGTTTCGCAAGGGGCAGCGTACAGGCGACACCGACGCCTGTTTCTTCACCGACTACTGCGGCTTCCGCTGTGTACGCCGCGTCACGGCTGCCGAAGTTGAGTCGCTTCTGGGCAAGTCGCCCCCTGAAAAGTAGATCATGCTTTTCCACACCTGGACGTTTTTCATTTTTTTTATTGTGACAATTGTCGGGTTTTGGGTGCTGCGCCCGACCCGGTTTTGGTTGCACTGGATTCTTCTCGCCTCGGCGGTCTTTTACGGTTGGTGGCATCCGTACTATCTGCTGCTCGTTTTTTATTCCACGGCGCTCGACTACTTCATCGTCGGCTGGATGGAGCGTGGCCCACGCCTGTCCAAGCCGGGGTGGCGCTTGAGCGCAAGCGTTTTGGTGCTCGTTGGCGCGGTTGTCATTGGATTGATGGCACCCGGTGGTTGGGGCGGATTGACAACTGCGGTTGTTTTTTTCGCAGTGGTTTTGTCGGTGGGTCATTGGCTTCGTAGCCGCCGTGCCTGGCTGTGGGTAAGCATCATCAATAATTTATCGGTGCTGGTTTTTTTTAAGTACGCCGGGTTTGCGATTGAGAACCTGAATACCCTGCTGGCCCGTCTCGGCGCGGGTCAACTTCCGTCCGCCGAGTTGCTGATGCCGCCCGGATGGGAGTATGTGTTGCCAGTTGGTATTTCGTTTTACACGTTTCAGTCGATGAGCTACACGATCGACTTTTACCGGGGCATCATTGCGCGCGAGCCGAGCTTCGTACGCTTTGCGGCGTTCGTTACGTTCTTCCCCCAGTTGGTCGCTGGACCCATTGAGCGTGCAAAAAACCTGCTTCCGCAGTTCTCGAAAACTCCACGTGTGACACTTGCTGATGCCTCCGACGGCGCGTCGCTATTCCTCGTCGGACTGTTCAAGAAAGTGGTACTGGCCAACTACCTTGGTGCGTACGTTGATCGTGTTTATGGCGACTTCGCAACACAAGGCGGGGCGGCACTGGCGCTGGCGACGTTCGCCTTTGGTTGGCAGATTTATTTTGACTTCAGCGGCTACACCGATATGGCGCGTGGTGTTGCACGCTGCATGGGGTTTCGCTTGATGCTCAACTTCCGCAACCCGTATCTCGCCATGAGCTTGGCCGATTTCTGGTCGCGCTGGCACATCAGTCTCTCAACCTGGTTTAGGGATTACGTGTACATTCCACTCGGAGGCAGTCGCGGAGGCAGCCTCAGGCTCTGGCGCAATTTGCTGATCACGTTCGTCGTCTCCGGGATGTGGCATGGGGCTGCATGGACGTTTCTAATTTGGGGCATGCTGCACGGCTTGGGGTTGATCGCCAATCGCGGACTCGAGCAGACGGATTGGTGGTGCTACCGCTGCCCGCGCCTGGTCAAGCGCATGGTCGTGTTCGCTTTCGTTTGTTTTGTGTGGGTGTTTTTCCGGGCGGAGTCGCTTGGCCAAGCGGTGGAAATCCTCCAGCGCATTTTTACCACTGGCTGGACCGACCCGCGGATGCCGTTGCTGCTGTTACTGCTCGTCGTTTCGGTTTGGGTTTACCAGTTCGTTTACGAGTCGCCGCTACGCTCTTGGCTTGAGAAACCTCCTGTGAAGGTCGGGTTGGCGGCGGTGATGATTCTTTGGATGCTGCTATTCGCGCCGGGCGGGGGTGAGCCGTTTATTTATTTCCAGTTCTGATGACGCACAAAACAGGGCATCTCCCCATCAACGACTACGTCGCTGTACAGTTGTCGGCGCGGCAATGGCTGTGCACGCTTGGTTTGTCGTTTGGACTCGCTTGGTTGCTGCCGGAGGTCTGGACGGCGTTCGAGCCATTCGAGCCGGTGCCGCACTACCGTGTGCCGTACGAGTTAAGCGAGGACTATTGGCTTTACGAACGCTGGCTCGATCAAATCCCACCGGACGTCATTTCGGTGGTTGGCGACTCGGTGGTATGGGGCGAGTACACGGCACATGACGGCACGCTGTCGAGGTTTCTCGGCGACGTGACCGGGATGCCGTTCGCTAACGCTGGTATCAATGGGCTGTATCCGCTGGCGCTTTGGGGTTTGGTCGAGCATCACGGCAGTGCGTTAGCTAAGCGCCGCGTGTTGCTGCATTGCAACCTGTTATGGATGAGTGACCCTGAGGCCGACATGCAACTCGCCAAGGAGCAGGTGTTCAACCATCCGGCACTGGTGCCACAGTTTGCTCTGCGCATCCCGTGTTACCGCGGGGACACCGACATGCGCCTAGCACGGGCACTTGAGCGGCGGTTGGAGCCGCTGAGTTGGGTGCGGCATTTGCAACAAACTTATTTCAGCCAAAAATCCGCCCCTGAGTGGACGCTGGCCGACGATGGGAAATTCCCGCCGGCGTACCCGAACACGTACCGGCTACCGGTTGGCATACCGTTGTCGTCCGAATTACCGAGCGTAAAACGCGGCTTGGCCAGCGAGCGGCACAAGCCGTGGTCGTCGAACCAGTCGGGGAAGGTCAATATGGAATGGGTGACACCGGAGAACTCGCTGCAATGGCTGGCGTTCCGCCGACTGGCCAATAGGCTGCAGGCCAGGGGAAGTAATTTACTGGTCGTCGTCGGCCCGCTGAACGAACACATAATGAACGATGGTACCCTGGAAAAGTATCAAGTTTTCCGCACAGCAGTCGCGGCTTGGCTATCGGTGGAGGGGATTCGTTTTGTCGTTCCGGAAGTTTTGCCTAGCGACGAGTTCGCCGACGCAAGCCACCCGCTGACCGAAGGCTATGAGCGCTTAGCCAAGCGCCTGATCGCCGACCCGGTGTTCAAAACTTGGCTTTCTCAATGACGGATGGGTAGGGTCACCGTGTGGGCCGCCATTGTTTCACTTTTAATGTTCTGAGGAGAGGCAGCCGATCTTGGCGAATGCCCACGTGAAGCCGAGCATGCTGAAGGTGAAGAGATGTGGACCTCCGACGAGGTAAAGCAGCAGCGTCCCAGCCGTCAACGCCACCCAAGCCGCCGCTGGCTTCTTGTTGTAGAGCACTGTGAGCGCCCCGAGGAAAAGGACGATCAGCACCAAACCCACCAAACCAAGCATCGTGCCATGCGGTGGGGTGGATACCAGATTCAGGATGCCGAGTCCAAGGACGACAGCCATTCCAGTGGTAGCGAGGATACTGTTCACGAAAACATTATTCATGCGCACGACATTGAGCCGAAAACCCCGGTGTCTGGCAAGGTTTTAGTCCGTTTTTCTAACGGTTTTTAAAATGCCTTGTGGTTTTGGGCCGGTTTGACGCAGTCTATTGGCTGCATGGCCGATCGTATGATCACGGATGTTTTGACCCAGCCAGACGCAGCCCTCGAGGGGTCGCTGCGGCCGGGGGTGTTCGCCGATTTCACAGGCCAACTCAAGGTCAAGGAGCGGCTTGGCATTGCGGTGGAGGCGGCCAAACAGCGAGGCGAGGCGCTCGACCACATACTGCTGAGCGGTCCGCCGGGCCTTGGCAAGACCACTCTCGCCGGCATACTTGCCCGCGAGATGGGCGGCGACATGAAGGTCACCAGCGGCCCAATCATCGAAAAGGCGGCCGACCTCGCCGGCTTGTTGACGAACCTCAATCAGGGGGATGTCTTGTTTATCGACGAGATTCACCGGCTGCAAAAAAACATCGAGGAATATCTCTACCCAGCGATGGAGGATTTCACGCTGGATATCATCATCGATCAGGGCCCAAGCGCCCGGAGCGTGCGGTTGAATCTGCCGAAGTTCACGCTCATCGGGGCGACGACCCGGAGCGGCCTGTTGACGGCTCCGTTGCTGACGCGCTTCCCCGTGCGCGAGCGACTTGACTACTATATGGCCGACAATCTGCAAGCGATTGTCCGGCGATCCGCGGGGTTGCTCAACGTGGAGATCGACACCGACGGAGCCGCCGAGGTGGCGCGTCGTAGCCGAGGCACACCGCGCATCGCGAACAACCTGCTGCGCCGTGTCCGCGATTACGCGCAGGTGAAAGGCGACGGCCGCATTAACGGTGGCACAGCCGACAAGGCGTTGGCTATGCTCGAGATAGACGCGGATGGCCTCGACGAAATGGACAAGCGCATCCTCGAGGCGATTATCGTTAAGTTCAGCGGCGGGCCGGTTGGTTTGTCGTCGCTGGCCGTGGCGGTCGGCGAGGAGCCGGACACGCTCGAGGAAGTATACGAGCCGTAC
>DBNL01000084.1 GCA_002299785.1 Verrucomicrobia bacterium UBA673 | reverse complement strand
GCGATCGAGGGCAGTAATAAGGACAACATCTTGAGTTGGCAGTAAACCGGGAGTGTGCTTGGCCAGGGCATGAAAGAATTAAAAACCAACCGAAGAGTGCACGGCTCGCTTGCTCAAGGCGCGTTCACACTGCTTGAGTTGCTGGTGGTCATCGGGATTATCGCCGTACTCACCAGCATCACACTGCCTGCGATGAAAGGGCTCGGACGCAGTGCTACCAACAATGGCGCAACGCGTCAGTTGGTGGAGGACTTGAGGTTTGCCCGGCAGGTCGCGCTTCGTAACCGCTCGACCGTTTACGTCGTTTTCACCCCCACTAATATATGGGATATCATCAAAAATGTGGACAAGGAGAGGTTGCCGCCGCGAAAGAAAGATCCGCGATTGCTCTCGCTGACCAACATGTTGGAGAAGCAGTTCAGCGGCTATGCTGTCATGTCGATGCGCTCGGTTGGCGACCAGCCCGGGCAGAGTCACCCCAAATACCTCACGGAGTGGAAAAGACTGCCTGCTGGGATGCTCATCGCGCCCTACAAATTCATGGCGTGGCGCAAGGGGAAGAATGAGTACAGGCGAGGCGACGAATACACCGACGGCTTCCAGAAGGATCATTTTTTTGGTCACACGCCGCAGGAGCCGCTGATCCCGTTTCCGCTGGCAGACAGCAGCCCGGCGCGGCTGCCGCATGTGGCCTTCAATTCCCGAGGGCAACTGGTTAAGCGTAACGGTTTTGGCAAGCTCGTGCCGGCGGGTCGGAACGAAATCATCCCGTTTGTCGAGGGCAGTTTGTTTCATGACAGGGACCGTTTTGGCAACTACCGCTCTGGCCGGCCGGATCTGCTGGCCACTGGCGGATTTGATGACGAGGCGCGACTTATTGAAGTTTGGAATGAGATGACATCTGCTGAGAAACAGGGGATGAATTGGGATCTGTTCAGACGTAAAAACCGGTACCATTCCAAGATCGTGGTAAACCATATCACTGGTCGTGCCCGGGTGGAGGAGGCAGCGGCGGCGACGGTCGATTAGAAATGAAACTGCGGAACAACAAAGCGGCATATCTCCAGGGCCGGGGCGGCTTCACAATGGTTGAGCTGGCGATCTGCCTTGGCATCATTGCTTTCGCATTGGTTGCCATCATTGGGGTGCTGCCGATTGGCATAAACGTGCAAAAGGACAATCGCGAGGAAACCATCATAAACCAGGACGGTATGTACTGGATGGAGGCGATCCGGAGCGGAGCCACAGGCATAAATGACCTAGCTGAACACATTGCGTTTATTGAGATACGAAATTCCAGCTCACAGGTCTATCGATGGGAACCGGTGCCGGCTGAGGCGGGTAACTCTCATATTGAGTTGCCAAGAGGCGTGCAGGGAGCGGCGATTATAGGTTTGTTGAGCATGCCGGTGCATGCCGACTTGTTTGACCCGTTTACGGTCACGAACTGGCCGCAGGTGGACAACCAATCCGGTGAGTACAATATGATCCGGGCCAAGGTACGAGCGATTAGCGGTAGCGCGGTGGACAAGGGTGAAGGAGCAAAGGAGATGGCTTTTTCTTATCGCCTGACTTCTGAGGTGAGGCCGATCCGCACTTCAGGAGACTGGGGGGATCTCACCGGCCGGGTGTGGGACAACACCAGCGACAAAGTCGAACTTGATGCGAACCGGTTCAGCAAGCTGAATTTTTACGAAATCAAGCTGACCTTTCATTGGCCGGAATACAGATTTGGTGACGAGGAACGGCCGGGGCCGAACAAAAAGGTTTTTCGTACAGTTGTTGCCGGGCGACTGGTTAACCGCAACCTGAACCTGATTAACTCACTGGACATGGCGACAGGCCAGTTTCAGGAGGATGTCACTTCGCCGTTTTTCTTTTTTGAGCCGAACAAATTCAGCGTTCCCAGGGTCGCCCGAGGTCAATGAACAGTAGACACGACAACGCCCGCTTGTGGGCAAGCCGAATCCGGGCCTTCACCATCCTGGAGTTGCTGGTGGCCGTGTCGGTCATGACGCTTGTTATCTACGTGCTTTATGCGTTGTTCAACCAGACGCAGATGGCTCTGCGCAAGAACGCCTCCCAGGTGGACGTGAACGAGGGCGGGCGCGCTGCGATGGAGATGATTGTCCGCGAGCTGTCGCAAATGGAGGTCAGCGGTTACCCAGCCATTTCTATCACCAACAATCAGCAAGTGCTCACCTACTCCGGTAGTACGAGTTTCTTTTCACGTGTCACGCCGGGTGAAAGCGTTGCGTTGCGACTGGCTTACCAGTCCGATGCCATGCCACCGGTGGAAGATGCCTGGGCTATCGATCAGGGTTTTCGGACGAACATCCTGCAGGATTTCACATTCACCAGCAGCGCCGATTCCGGGTTCCATGTCACCAGTTACCGGGTGATCGATGTGGACAGTGGCGTCGGCACGCTCGCCAGGTACCGCACCAACGGCACGCTGCGAGTCACCGCGCCTGGCCAAGCGCTGCTCAATAAGACCGAGATTTTCAACCGTTCTTATTTCGAGCCGGTCGCCAACGCTTCCGCCGAAGCGTTTGAGCCGATCACCGACGGGGTGATCCATCTAAGAATCACGCCGTACGACCAGTTGGGGCGTCGGCTTGGCCACGACAGAATGTTCTACGATCCGCTTGGCCTGAACCTAGAGCGGCGCGGCGCGGCTGGCCAAGCACTGTTCATGGTCAACACCAACCGGCCCGTGGACGGGATGCTGACTCAGGATAGCTACGCCCAGAGCCAAGCGCAGTTTTACGGGGCGTTGCCCAGTTATTTCGACGTGGAAATGGCGGTGATTGCACCCCGGGTGCTCAAGCAGGTTCGGTCACTGCCACCGGATCCGAAGTTGCGGGCCAACTTCCTTGGTCGGCAGATTGGCAAGGTGACCCTGTTCCGGCAGAGGGTTCCTATCAGAGACACGAAGTGAATCGTTTCAGGACACAACAAGGCGCGGCGCTGGTTATCACCCTGATCATGCTGGGGATGGTGACGGCCATGACTGTGGTGTTCCTCGGCATCAGCAGCCGGGAGCGCGCCTCGGTGACGGTGGTGTCCGACCAGATCAGCGCCAAACTCATGGCCGAGAGCGCCGCCGCCAGCGCGTTGGCAAAAGTGGTCGGCCGGATGGTGGCCACGCAGGATCCGCTGGTCTACGACTTCTCGGTCTCGACAAACTATCACAACCGTTTTGGGTTCGTGCCCGGCCAAGTCTCGCCGACGAATGTAAGCTACGTGTACCCGAACGGCCGGTCGCTCACCCCGGACGACTTGCTGATCAACTTGGCCAACCTGCACGAACTTGCGAGGCCGCCGGTGTTTGTGGACACCAACGCGCTTGGCTGGCGGCCCAGGAACTACAATGCAATTGAGGACTTCCGTTTTTACCTCGACCTGAACCGCAACCGGGCCTACGAGCCGACCGGGTTGCAGGTCGTAACCAACTGGCAGGGTCGCCCGGTAGTGGCTCCCGATGGCCGGTTTGCCACCGATTACTTTGTCGGCGACCCAGAGTGGATCGGTCAGTTGGAAAGCCCCGCCTTCGCGCACGGTCCCACCAACCGCTTCATCGGGCGTTTCGCCTACATGATCCTTCCGACCGGCCGCTCGCTGGACATCAACCACATTCACAACCAGGCGCGCGATCCGATGAACCCGAGGCTCGACACACCCAGGGGCCGGGGAAACCAGTACCTCTACATGCGCAACCAGGGGGTTGGCTCATGGGAGCTGAACATGGCTGGGTTCCTACACCAATTAAACCCCTTTCAGTGGAGGTACTCATATGACTGGGATTCGCGCCCAATCAATGCCAAGGGGTGGGATTTGCCACTCCCCGACGGCTTGGCCTTCTCGGATGCTCGGGACATCATGATGCATCGCTATTATGGATCCCGGCGCAATCTCTCCGGAATGATTCCCGCGCTTGGCCTGCCTCCAAGCGAGGCCCCAAGGTTTGGCTACAACATGGTGGACGATTACTCGGACGGTCCACTGGTTCTGAACAGCACTCCGACGCTGGATAACGAGAATGGGCTGCGTGTTGACTCGACTATTGCCCCTTGGCCAGGCGCTGAGAATCCGCGCCGCTTCACCGATGTACAGCAGTTGCTGACCTTTCAGCCCTATGCCGAGCAACCTCAGCAGGCGAACAACTTCGTGTCGCGCCTGCGTCAGGCAATGAACGTCCAGCCCAAGTCGATGAACACGCGTAAGCGGCTTGATTCCTACGAACGCCGCACCTACTACCGGCTGTTGAGCCAGATGGGTGTGGACTCCGAGCCGGGGTTGCGTGGTAAGTTGAACATTAATTATGCCAATGACTGGTTCACGGGGCACAACACGCAGACCAACTGGACCGCTGACGAGTTCATCAACAGGGCCGCCCACGCGATGCTTAGGGCTAGCGTGGTTTCGCAAAGCGCAACCGATCCAGCCACCGGGAACACCGCCACCGGATATTTCATCGGCGGCAAGGTGGTAAATCCCGACATCGGCATCGCCGGATTGCAGCATCCGTTGTTCCCAGTGCCTCAAAACCAGGCCGTGTTCAACCCGACCAACGGCGTATCTAACGGCATCCAGCTTTTCCCGGCCAACGCCTACACGCCGGAGGTGCACCGGTTGCTGCAGGTTGCGGCGAATATTTACGACGCGACCACCAATCAACTGGTTTATCCCAACCCGCCGACGGTCATGCGGCCGGTGTTCCGCAAGTACGCCAACCCGGGCGGTGGCTCCGGTCTGTTCATCTCCCGTTACACGGAGGTGACCAATGACTGGCAGAGGATACGCCGGCAGAGCTTCATGAAGCTCGCCGATGTGGTGCTCAGACCTCAGTTTCAGTTCGACACCGATCTACACATCAACATTCACGGCGTGCCGTGGATCGTCGGCGTGAAGAAGGGCCTGCCCAACTTCAACGAATACTCGGTGGAATCGATCGTGCAGGTGTCGCGCCGGCTTGAGGTTAACAAGGGTGGCGATGATTTTATTCTCCCTGCGTTTAGCCGCAACTGGCGGACGAACCAGATGTACACCCTTGGCATCACCAACGTGTTTGGAATCGAGGGCTGGAACTCCTATACGAACGACTACCCTCGCCGGCTTGCCATGGATATTCGGCATCAATACCAGATTGGGCTGTGGGACCACAGTGTCACCAATAAGTCAGGCGTCGCGTTGCCAAGGTTGCTGACGAACCTGGTCTCCGCCCCGTTTAACAAATTTACCAGGCTGCAAAACAAATGGCGCGGTCTCGAATTCAAGGTGCCGTTGAATGCGGCGGCGACCACTATCACCAACTCAATCTACAGCACCGACCTCAAGCGCTTCTTCCCGGCCAACCGCGCCTTCACCAACGTGTTCGAAGCAGGGTTCGCCGTGCCGGACTGGAAGCTGCACATAACCAACCGTGTCCAGTATTTCCTCGTCGATCTCGAATTGAACCGAGTGGTGGACGCGGTGAACCTCGATAATCTAGTCACCTCGATGGATATCACGCAGTTGACCACCGGCCAGACAGGTGCCGCGTCGAGCTTGTTCGGCAGTGGCAATCTGTCCGAGGGAGCTTTTTGGGAAACCAACCGGGTGAATTCCAGCGAGGGCAACCGTAGCCCGACCTTTGGCGTTATAAACCAGATTCAGGTGGCCCGTGGCCAAAAACCGGTGAGCTCCGCGTTCTGGCGCAGTTACAACAGCGACCCCTATGCCGGCCGGAACAAGGAGAAGGCCATTCAGGATTTCGACGACTTTCTGCGTGGTCGGAACCGTCCACGCCGCCCGTCCGACATGATTCGCAAGCAGGCGCCTTTCACTCCGACCCGTAAGATTTATAAGCGCGCCTCGTGGCAGGCTAACGACCCGCTCGTACACTACACGGTCAACGACCTGACCGACCCGATCATCACCGACCGGTTCAGCACCAACAACGTGGTTTATCTGCGGCCGCCTAACACACCGCTTCCCGGGAGCAACCTTGGGCTGATCAACGAGCGGTACCGTCCGTGGGGCGGGGGAGGGCAGTTGACCGATGTCAACGCCTACAACTTTTACGCCAAGGATCCGCTCATTGTGAACAGTGACGCGTGGCAATTCCCTGATAACAAATTCCCCGGCATCGGCTGGCTGGGGCGGGTGCACCGCGGTACCTCGTGGCAGACGATGTATCTCAAGTCCGGGGTGTCATCGCTCACAAACTGGTGGACGTGGTCTGGCAGCTTCGGCACGCACAACTTGATGAAGGGTTTCGACCGTGACCGGGACGGCATCCCCGATTATTGGGAGACTCTTTACGGACTCAATCCCCAAAAACAGGATGCTTATCTCGATCCCGACATAGATGGTCTTGTTAACCTTCAGGAATATCGTTCTGGTACGCATCCGCTGTTGGCGACGTCGCTACTTGGGTTAAGCACTACCCATCCGACGAACGACTGGCGGCTGCTGCAACTCTTCACCACCGCGCCTAACGCCAGCGCCGCCACCGGGCTGCTCTCCGTCAACCAGACCAACGCCGCCGCATGGTCGGCGGTGTTCAGCGGCTTGACCGTTTTGTCCAACTCCCTGCCTGACAGCCCGACACTCGGCGCGTACGTGGCGGAGGTGGGCACGGCAGAGGAAGCGCACCTTATACAGCCGACCTCGCCGCAACTGGACTGGATACTCAACGGCACGCACGGGCAGCAGACCATGTGGATCAATGGACGATCCAATGTCATTTATGGGATGAACCAGGCGCGCCTGGCTAAGGGCGGGTTCCGTACGCTCGGTGATGTTTTGTCGACGCCCACACTGACCGAGTTTTCGCCTTTCCTGAACATCAACCCGGTGGAGATGGCGTTGAAGGGTGTGCCGACCGAGCAGCAGAAGTACGCCATTCACGAGAACGTGATGGAATGGATTCCGCAGCAGATCTTGTCGCTCCTCAAGGAGGACGAGCCGAGGATCACGGTGTACGCCTTTGGCCAGGCGCTCAAGCCGGCGGAGAACTCGAT
>DBNL01000136.1 GCA_002299785.1 Verrucomicrobia bacterium UBA673 | reverse complement strand
CCTAGGCGTTTAACCCAGCGGCGGAGCTGTTTTTTTACCTCTTTCGTACCGGGCGATCCGGTCGTGGTGCGCTTACCCAAGGCCTTCTTCAATTCGAACACCTCCAGCGCACCGGCCTTAAATTTCCGGCTGACACCCTGCAACTCCTTGAGTGTCAACTGGCTAAGCGGTTTGGCTGATTTCTCGGCCAGACCGACGACCTCGCCAACCAAGTGGTGCGCCTCGCGGAACGGTACTTTTTGACCAACGAGCCAGTCGGCCAAATCGGTCGCCAGTAAAGCGGGGTCGGCAGCGGCGGCGGCGCACGCCCCGGGGTTCACGCTGGTGTGCTGGAGCATGGACGCCGTCAATCGCACGGTGGCGCGGACGCTGTCAATGCTGTCGAACAACGGCTCCTTGTCCTCTTGCAAGTCGCGGTTGTAGGTCATCGGCAATCCCTTGAGCAGCGTCAGCAGCGAAACGAGGTTGCCGACAAGCCGGCCGCTCTTGCCTCGGGCAAGCTCGGCGACGTCCGGATTTTTCTTTTGCGGCATGAGCGACGAGCCAGTCGTGTACGCGTCGGCGATGCGGATGAAATCAAACTCGCTGCTCGACCACAGAATAATGTCCTCAGCAAGCCTCGACAGGTGCACGCCCAGCAGCGACGCGACAAAACAAAACTCCACCGCGAAGTCGCGATCGCTCACGGCGTCCATCGAGTTTTGCGAAACCACCGGCCTACCCCGCGAATCCTCGAAGCCCAACATTGCGGCAACTTGGTTGCGGTCGAGCGGCAGCGTGGAACCGGCCAGCGCGCCGCTACCCAGCGGACAGACGTTCACACGCGAGAAGGCATCAAGCAGCCGCTCGCGGTCCCTCTCGATCATCTCGACGTATGCCAGTAAATGGTGCGCGAAGAAAACAGGCTGAGCGCGTTGAAGGTGTGTGTAGCCGGGGATGACGACAGTGTCGTTCGCTTGGCCGAGCGCGACGAGCGCCTGTTGCAGCGAGCGTAATTCCAGCTCCAATTCGACGATCTCGTCGCGGAGCCACATTCGCATGTCTAGCGCGACCTGATCGTTACGCGAACGGCCGGTGTGCAGCTTGGCCCCGGCCGGCTCGCGCCGGGTCAGTTCGGCTTCGAGGTTCATGTGGACGTCCTCAAGAGACTCGTCCCACTCGAACCGGTCAGACTCGATATCGTCGCCGATTGCCTCGAGAGCGCTAACGACGCGCTTGGCCTCGGCCTTGGTGAGCACACCAATGCCCCCAAGCATAGTAGCGTGGGCGATTGAGCCCACGAGGTCATGCCGCCACAACCGGCGGTCGAACGAGATCGACTCGGTGAACTTGGCCACGTCCCGACCCGGCCCACTGCTAAACCGGCCGCTCCGCGACACTGGCGATAATTCCTTCATCCGGCAGGAGGTTTTACGGCAGGCCGCTGGTCATTCCAACAAAAACCCCTCCCTCTTGGTCAATGGAAACCTTTGACGCGCCAGCGGGTATGCCGTAGCGTCCACCGCCTTTGTAAAATAACGATGATGGGTTTTCTGAGTAAACTTTTTCCGAATAAAAACAAGAGGCTGATCAAGAAGCTCTCGTCACGCGTGGGGGAGATCAATCGACTCGAGAAGGAGTTGCAGGCCACCTCGCCGGACGCCCTACGTCAAAAGACGCAGGAGTGGAAAGAACGACTCACAGCCATCGAGGATGACAGGGAGCTGAAGCAGGAGCTTGCGGCCATCCTGCCGGAGGCATTCGCGGTGGTGAAAAATGCCTGCCGTCGACTTTACGGCACCGACGTGCCCGTGCGTGGCCACGACATCAAGTGGGAGATGATCCCTTATGACGTGCAACTCGTCGGCGGTATGGCGCTTCATGAGGGCAACATCGCCGAGATGGCCACCGGCGAGGGAAAGACACTCGTCGCCACGCTTCCGGTTTACCTCAACGCACTGACCGGACGCGGCGTGCACCTTGTGACCGTTAACGACTACCTCGCTCAGCGCGACAGCGAGTGGATGGGCGCGATTTACAAATATCTCGGGCTGAGTATCGGCTGCATCGTACACGACATGAACCCAGCCGAACGCCGCGAGCAGTACAACTGCGACATCACCTACGGAACCAACTCTGAGTTTGGCTTCGACTATCTCCGTGACAATGGTATGGCCAGCCGCGCCGAGGACCAAGTGCAGCGCCAACACTACTTCGCCATCGTTGATGAGGTGGACTCGATCCTCGTCGACGAGGCTCGTACGCCATTGATCATCAGTGGCCCAGCGGCGGCCAGCCTTGACAAGGAGTATCGCAAGGCCAATCCCAAGATAAAAAATCTCGTTCAGGCGCAACACAAGCTCATCGCCGGCTATTTGATCGATGCAGAGAAACTCAGCAAAAAGCTGTTGTCTGAGGATCGTCTCGAGAACGGTGACGAACTGGAGATGGAACTTGGCCTACTGCTCTACAAGTCGCGGCTTGGACAACCAAAGAGCGAACGACTCATGCGCCTCATGGAGGAACCACAAAACCAAAAGCTCATCGACAAGGCCGAGCTCTCCCTACACTCCGACCAGTCCAAAAAGGACCTTTACGCGCAAAAAGAGGAGCTTTACTTCGGCATGGAGGAAAAGAGCCACGATGCCGACCTCACAGAAAAAGGACGCAGATACCTCAATCCCAACGATACCGAGGCGTTCATGCTCCCGGACCTCTCCGTGGAGCAGCACGACATCGACCACGACGAGAGTCTAGACGCCAAGAGCAGGCTGGCGGCTAAGACCAAGCTGCAGGACGACTTCAAGGCAAAGGCCGAAAACATCCACATTACCGGCCAACTGCTCAAGGCTTACAGCCTTTACGTGAAAGACATAGCCTACGTGGTGCAAGAGAACAAAGTGATCATCGTTGACGAACACACCGGCCGCGCCATGCCGGGCCGCCGCTGGAGCGATGGGCTGCACCAAGCCGTCGAAGCCAAGGAAGGCGTCACTATTGAGAAGGAAACCCAGACGCTGGCTACTATCACCATCCAGAATTACTTCCGCCTCTACACCAAGCTGGCCGGCATGACCGGAACCGCTGCTACCGAGGCACAGGAGTTTTTTGACATCTACAAGTTGGGCGTCCTCTCAATCCCCACCCACCAACCGTGCATCCGCAACGACGTCAACGACTCCGTTTACAAGACGCGCCGAGAAAAATACAATGCCGTGCTCAACGAGGTCAAAGAGGTACACCAACAGGGCCGCCCAATCCTCGTCGGCACCGTATCGGTGGAGGTCAGCGAGTATATATCCCGGTTACTCAAGAAGAACGGCATCATCCACAGCGTGCTCAACGCCAAGTACCACGAGCAGGAAGCCGAAATTGTCTCCCGTGCCGGGCATAAGGGAGCTGTAACCATCGCAACTAATATGGCCGGACGCGGCACCGACATTAAGCTTGGGCAAGGCGTGGAGCCACTCGGCGGCCTGCACGTCATGGGAACCGAACGCCACGAGTCGCGCCGTATCGACCGGCAGTTGCGCGGCCGATGTGCGCGACAGGGCGATGCCGGTTCCACCCGCTTTTTTCTCTCCCTCGAAGACGACCTGCTCCGGCTCTTCGCCACTGGTAACCGCCTGTTCAAATTCGTCGAGAAAGGCATCGGTGAGGGCGAGGCCATCGGCGATAGCGGCTTGCTAGACCGCTCCATCCAGACCGCGCAAAAGAACGTCGAGAAACATCACTTCCAGATCCGCAAGCGCACCCTCGAGTACGACGACGTGATGAACAAGCAGCGCGAGGAAATCTATGGTTTCCGCAACGAAGTCATGCACTCCGAGCAGGTGCAGGATAAGCTGATCGACATTATGGATGAGGTCATCGCCAACAAGGTGCAGGAATTCTGTGACCCCGAACTGGAGCCTGTGAACTGGGATTATCAGGCCCTTTCGGACTGGGGCAACCTCACATTCCCCGTCGGTATCTCACCGGATTTATTATCTGGATTGATCGACGGCAAAGCCATGGGCGGCTCCGATGGCGTACGGGAACTGACCCCGCACCAGGCTTTGCTCTTCGACAATATCTCCGCCAAGGCCAAGGAGGCCTACCAACTCAAGATCAGCTTCGAGGACACCGACTCGCTCATGGCTGTCGAGCGCTACACCATACTCAACTCCATTGACCAGCTGTGGCAGGAGCATCTCTATGAAATGGACAGCCTACGCCACAGCATCGGCCTTCGCGCCTACGGCCAGCGCGACCCCATTCTCGAATACAAGTCCGAGGGCTACCACATGTTCCAGGAATTGCAGGTCAACATCTGGACCAAAATCTGCCAGAATATCTTCCGCAGCGCCTCCAGTGTCGACGCCTTCCAGAGCTTCCTGAGAAACCTCCCAATGCAGGAGGTGCACCAAAGCTCCAGCGCGTTCGGAGCTGAGGAACGCCGTGCCGCCAACGAAGCCTCCGACATGGTGGACGAAGCCACCGACATGGTCTCCCGGGCCGAGCCCTTACGCACCGCTGTCAAGGTCGGCCGCAACGACCCCTGCCCCTGTGGCAGCGGCAAAAAATACAAAAAGTGCTGCGGCTGATGCCTGCCGAGCGCTTGGCCAAAGTACTTCCTGCGAAAAACAGTCCATCAAAAAACACGTCTCTCGTCTGAGATGTATCCGAGTCGTTTGAACCGTCCGTTTAGAGATATTTCATGATATCCCGTTTATCAACGCCCTTTACTATGGCTCAAGCCCTCAAAATGGCGTTCAGCGTCTCAAGGTGAAGAGGCGAATGGTCAGGAACATGAATTCAATGATGCCTCGGAGTATCTGTTTCTAGAAGAACGCAACTGCCTACCTGATGTATTTCACGGCACTCAAAATTGCTGCAG
>DBNL01000019.1:5967-12232 GCA_002299785.1 Verrucomicrobia bacterium UBA673 | reverse complement strand
TTTGTGGCTGGGATGGCCTCTGTCACCCAGGCGCTAGGCTTGAGGTAATCTACCCGTTTGGCCGGTGCCCAGTGAACGAACATGGTGCGCTCCCTGCCCTCGCACGAACTGACAACGTCGAGATTTCCGTCTCCGTCCAAGTCGGCAAACACGGCGTCTTCTGGACTAGAGACGCGACCGACGGTGACACTTGGCCAAGCGGACTTGGCCTTGACCGGCCCCGGATTCTGGTAAACGACTATTGCGCCGCCCTGCTCCCAGCCGGTAGCGATGTCCAGCAGCCCGTCACCGTTGAAGTCGGCCAGACGCACCCCATCAGCTCCCAACTTGCCAGTAGCCTTGTCGGCCGAATCAATCGTGTGGCGTGACCACGGGCGCTGTTTCACTTCGCTGCCGTTGTCCTGAGCAGCGCAAAGGCGCCGAATGAATTTCAGAATGTGTCCTGCGCCCGTATCGTTTTGGTCCGCAAGATTGGGGCGGATGCTGTTGTGGGAACGATCTTTGAGTTCGTGGATTGCAACATCTGGGTGTCCGGCTTTTTTCAACGCAACGAATATCGCCTGGTTTTGTTGGCGCCGATCAAGGGTGTCGTGCTCGGCGTGAAGAAGCAGCAACGGCGGAGCGTCCTTGCGGGCGTGATTCAACGGGGAGGCGACTCGGTGAGTGGAAGCCTTCTCGCCCCAAACCCCCTTACGCCGCGCCCCTCCAACCCGGCTCACATCCATCAATCCGCTAATGGGAATGGAACCACGAATAGCCCCACTTGTGAGACCGCGCTTTTTCAGGAACGCATCGTTCAGTGTAAGCAATGCGGTCAGGTGTCCGCCAGCCGAACCGCCGGACACAAATAACTTTTCAGGATCGCCACCGCGGTTGGCAATGTTCCGATGCACCCAGGAAAAGGCATCCGCCACATCCTCGATCTGCACCGGGTAGATTGCCTCGGGGTAAAGGCGGTAGTTCGCCGACACCACGCCGATTCCTTCGGCAACAAACCGGCCAGCCACTTCGGCGATCTTCGACTTGTCGCCACTATGCAAACCGCCGCCATGAATCCAGAATAGCACCGGGTAACCTGTCTTTCCGCGAGGCAAATAGATGTCCAGCTTGTTCCGGCCCTTGGTCTCATTGTCATCCTTTCGATAGACGATGTCCCGAACCACCGTCATTCTCCCGGCCTCGGGCGTAACAGGTTGGGAGGGCATGGCCGGCGTTGAATGTTTTTTTGTCGCCAGCTTTTCGGACACCCAATCCATTTCTCGTTTGTCGAGAAAACCGTCCTTGTTGCGGTCTGCATGGTCGAACTTGAACTTGCGAAACGACTTCGGCGCCTCCTCGCGTGACAGCTGTCCATCACCGTTGCGATCCAGTTTCTGAACCCGATCAACAAATGAGTCTGCAATTAAGGTGCAACCCGGCAGCCACAGGGTGAAAAGTAAAACTCTGAATCGAATTTGCTTCACGACAAGTTGACGAGTTATCCGGGCATGGTTTCACACCCAAAAGGCCCTAACTGACTGTAACGATGGACCTACGCCTCGCTAAGCGCTTGGACTAGGCAATGATCTCGTGAATCGGCTCGGCGCCTTCCACTCCGACCAGGCGCTGATCCAGACCCCGGTAAAAGTAGCTCAACTCATTCGGGTCGAAGCCAAGTTGCTTGAGAACGGTCGCATGCAAGCGCCTTACGTGGAATGGTTTCTCGACGGCGGCGGCGCCGAGTTCGTCGGTCTTTCCAACGCTAACACCGCCCTTGATACCGCCCCCGGCCATCCACATCGTGAAGCCGTAACTGTTATGGTCACGGCCGGTGCCCTTGGCATATTCGGCGGTAGGTTGGCGGCCAAACTCGCCACCCCAGATTACGAGGGTTTCGTCCAGCAACCCCCGCTCCTGCAGATCCTCCAGCAAGGCGGCGACCGGCTGGTCGGTGTTACCGGCGTGGTAATTGTGATTTTTTTCGAGGTCGCCGTGAGCATCCCAGTTGGCGTCGTTATGATTGCCGCCTGAGTAAACCTGAATAAAACGCACACCGCGCTCGACCAGCCGTCTCGCCAGCATGCACTTGCGGCCAAAGTCCCGCGTGCGGTCTTTATCAAGACCGTACAACTTTTGAAGGTGTTCCGGTTCGGAGTCGAAATCGACCGCCTCAGGCGCGCTCATCTGCATCTTGTAAGCCAACTCGTAGCTGGAGATGCGGGCGGCCAACGCGGAGTTGTCGACGCGCTCACTCAAGTGCCTGCTGTTATACTTGTTTAACTTGTCGATGAGCATTCGCTGCTGCTCGCGGCTCATATTGCGGGCGTTTTTCAAGTCGAGAATCGGCGTCGGGGCACTGGGATTCATCACTACGCCCTGGTACGC
The DNA here is from genome assembly GCA_002299785.1 of Verrucomicrobia bacterium UBA673. Taxonomy (GTDB): domain Bacteria; phylum Verrucomicrobiota; class Verrucomicrobiia; order Limisphaerales; family UBA1096; genus UBA1096. The sequence goes on along the minus strand of DBNL01000019.1, from coordinate 9,868 downwards.
CGCCGGCATATAACCGCTGGTCCAGTTCTTGGCCCCGCTGATGGGGCCGCCGGTGCGGTCGAGCATAACAACGTAACCCGGCAGGTTTTCGTTTACAGATCCTAAGCCGTAATTCACCCATGAACCCATCGACGGGCGACCGCTCAGGAGACTGCCCGAGTTCATCATGAGCATCGCCGAGCCGTGGATCGGCGAGTCAGCCGTCATCGAGTGGAGAAACGAAATCTTGTCCACGTGCCGAGCGACGTTAGGGAAAAGGTCACTCACATGCTTGCCGCACTGACCGTACTGATTGAATTTCCATTTTGGCCCCACGACACGCCCCTTGCTCTTCTTGCCACCACGGCCAAAGGTCTTGACGTCAATCGTCTTGCCGTCGAGTGGATACAACTCGGGCTTGTACTCAAAGGTGTCCATGTGGCTTGGCCCTCCGTACATGAACAGAAAAATCACGCTCTTGGCCTTACCCGGCAATGGGGGATCCTTGGGTGCAAGCGGATTGGCCCAAGGGGTGTTCCCATCGGCCGCCACAGCCTGGCTGTTAAAAAAGCCTTCCCCGCCCAGCAGTCCGGTCAACGCGAGAGACGTGAAACCGCCGCCCATCTGGTGCATAAACTCACGCCTCGGGGTCCGCCCACAAAACGTATTCCTCGGCATGTCATTTCGTTTGCTCATTTGTTGATTCTAAAACTCTTGGATTAATCAAGGTACAAAAACTCGTTCAGGTTCAGCACCAGCAGGCAGAACCGCTGAAGTGCCTCATTGTCATCCAACTTGGCCTCGGCCTTCAGACCTTGGATCAACTCCAACCCATCGTCAACCTCCTCTCCTGTCGGTTTGCGGCTGGTAGCCAAGTGTAGCGCTCTGGTGACTTGCGCCTTGGAATCACCCGGCACAGCCTTGGCCAAGCTCTTAGCCAATCTCTCCGCCGAGTCGTTGAGAAACTTGCTGTTGAGCAGTGTCAGCGTCTGCGTCGGGACCGTGGTCACAAATCTCACATCGCAGGTATTGTCAGTGTCGGCCCAGTCAAACGCGCTGAGGAACGGCTCGTGCAGTGAGCGCTTCACGTAAATATACACGCTTCGGCGATTGCGCTCTTCCTCCGGCGATTTCCCCCAGGCCGCGCCCGGGCGTGACGCAGTCGCCAGCACGTCCTTGGGCACCTCGGTGTAAATGCTCGGGCCGCCCATCTTGAGGTTGAGCTGGCCAGTGAGGTTAAGAATGGAGTCTCGGATTTCCTCCGCCGACAAACGCCGCATGTCATGACGCCACATCAGGTCGTTGTTCGGATCACGGGCCAAGGCGACCCCATCGCCACTAGACGACATCCGGTAAGTATTGCTCATCATGATGAGCTTGTGCATGCGCTTGAGTTTCCAGCCGCCAGAGACCAACTCATTGGCCAGCCAATTGAGTAGATCGGGATGGGTCGGCTTTTCGCCGATAAAACCGAAGTTGTTCGAACTTCGCACAATGCCGCGCCCGAAGTGGTGCTGCCAAAGGCGGTTGGCCATAACGCGAGCTGTCATCGGGTTGCTCTCGCTGGCCACCCACTCGGCGAGTACGCGCCGCTTTCCGGACGCCTTGCCCACGGCATAATCCTCCGGCACCTGGGCGTCAGAACCATCAAGGATGGAGGGAAACGCCGGGCCTACCTCCTCCCCCTTCAACGCAGGCAGGCCGCGCCGAAGGATCCACATCTTGCGCCGCGTATCCTCAGCCACTGCCATCGCATACTCGGTCTTGAGCTTGAGCTTGGTTGATTGGACCTTGGCCAACTTACCGCTCAGATTGTTGTACTCCGCGAACTTGGTTTCGCCGAAAATCTCACCTCCATACTTGGTCACCAATACCGGCACCGGCGTCGTGCTTTGATCGACTACCAAACCGGCGTCGATGTACTGGCCACCGCCCGTTTGTTTGCAGTGAATCGCCAAAGTGTTCCGCCCAGTCTGGAGAACATCGAGGCATTCTTCGGTGACATCAATCTCGGTATAATTTTGCAGATGCCCCTTAAAAGTCTTTATCTGTTTGCCGTTGAGATAAACTTCGGCGTCCTCGTCGTGGTGAATTTTGAGAGTTAATTGTCCCGGGATGGTGTCTAAACGGAAATCGCGGCGCAGCCAGATTTCGCTCGAATGCCAAGGCGTCCTCACCTTTGAACCTGGCGTGCCGGGAGCGCCAAAGCCGCTGCGTCCCTTACGCCACTTACTATCATCAAAGGCGATCTCGAACCAATTGTCCGCCGGTTTGTCGTAAGTAAACTCCCACTTTACGCCTTTGCCGCGATTGGCGTCCGGGACGACCCACGCGTCCTTCTTACCCTTGGGCAACCCGGTACCCAACTTGAGTTCCGGCCGGCGCTTGGCCAAGCCGGCGATAAACGCCTCCTCGAGCGGCGCGAGCTTTGCCTTCAAATCGGCTTCCCTCGTTTGCTTCGCAGCCACAGCCCTTTCGTGGGCCGCCTTATCCGCCGGATCGCTTATCGGCACGTGGTTGCGGTTACCCTTGCCGTGCGGCGAAATGTCGCTGAAAAACGATAGCATCGAGTAGTAGTCCTTCGCTGATATGGGATCAATCTTGTGATCGTGGCAGCGAGCGCAACCGATAGTTAGTCCGAGGAACGTCTCACCAGTCGTCCGCAGGATATCGTCGAGATAATTGTAGCGAGCCAACTCGCGATCCGCCGGTTCGTCGTCCCAAATGCCAAGTCGATAAAAGCCGGTGGCTGTGACACTGTCGGCGTCGCGATCCGGAAGCTCATCGCCTGCCAACTGCTCCATGACGAAACGGTCGTACGGCTTGTCCTCGTTGAAGGCTCGAATGACATAGTCGCGGTATTTCCAAATCAAATCCTTCCGGCTGTCCCGCTCGTAGCCGTTTGTCTCAGCGAAGCGAACAAGATCGAGCCAATGTCGCCCCCACTTTTCGCCATACCGTTTCGAAGCCAGTAACTTGTCGATGACTTTCTCGAAGGCGCCCGGCGACGAGTCGGCTAGAAACGCCTCGACCTCCGTCGGTGATGGGGGCAGGCCGGTCAAGTCGTAGCAAGCACGGCGAATCAACACACGCTTGGCCGCCGGGGTGCTTGGCTGCAGGCCGGCCTTGTTTAGTCGGTCGTAAACGAACGCATCGATACCATTCTTTTGCCAAGCGGCGTCATCGACCTCCGGCGCGGGAGTCGCCTTGCCCCCCTTGAACGCCCAGGCGGCCGTTGTACGATCATTGATTTCGTTCGTTGGTAAGTCGCCGTGAGCAACCTCTTTACCATGAATCTCGCTGGCCGGATTATACGGAGCGCCCAGTTTCACCCACTCGGTAAGCAAGGAGATCTGCTCATCCGACAATTTCTTCTTCGGCGGCATCTCATGGTCTTCATCCTTCCACGAGACCATCGCCAAAAACAGGCTTTGCTCAGGCTTGATCAAGTGGATCGCCGTGCCGGACTCGCCGCCCTTGAGCAGTGCCTCCCGACTGGTGAGTCGAAGGTTTCCCTTGAGTTTCTCCCGATCCCCGTGGCACTTAAAACATTGCGCCTTGAGGATGGGATAAATCTTGTTGTCAAAAAACTCAACCTTGGCCGCGTCCGATAACTCCGCGGCCGAGCCTCCAACGCCCAAAGCCAAGCAACCCAAAACCAAAACTGTTTTGCAGCCAAATTGTTTTAAAAACAAAATCATCATTACATCTTTGAACGAACGGAGGAGAGGCTACTCTCATTCAAAAAAGATGTCTTGCCTTTTTTGGGTCTTTTTTCGATCAAAGCTTTACGTTGATGCAGCGACCCATTTCGATCTATACTCCGTTGATTGATACCATTCATGTTGTAAAAGACACTCAAACTGCTCAAGGCGGTCAACCTGTTTTGCAACGGATCAAAGACCATCGATGACATCGCTTT
>DBNL01000019.1:4477-5590 GCA_002299785.1 Verrucomicrobia bacterium UBA673 | reverse complement strand
AGCATGAAACCACTGAAGCACCGCAAAACTATTTCTCTGAGCGAGGTTTGGATTGGCCACTGGCAGGCGAACCCTTAAAATCGCTCATCGAATGACTTCAACCTCCAAAACCTTTGAGGCGCTGCTCGACGATTACTTTAACACATTTTACCGCGAGCATCCCGCTGACGCCACCCACATCGGCTTGAGTAGTGGCGAGGGTAGGTTTAATCCCGCCACGCTGAAGGCGCTCCGCAGTCAAAACTCTCGGCGCCTGGCCGCCTTGGCCAAGCTCGACACCGTTGCTCCCTCCGCGTTGTCCAACGAGCAAAATCTCGACCGCTTGGCCTTCCGAACCCGGTTGCTGAGAGAGTGCGAAGAGTTTGATCGTGGGCGGCATGAGATGGATCCAGCCGGGATAGACGTGGTTCTTGGCTTTCTGTTGAAGGAACTCCAGCGCGGCGAAGACAACCCCAAGCGAGCGGCTGGAAACATCCGCAGCCTCCTGAGTGATACACCGCGCTATCTTGCCCAAGCGGCCCGGTTAATCACCCGGCCTGAGCGAGTGTGGCGAAGCATTATGGCTGATTCATACAAGGCATCCGGCGTGTTTTTCGATGCGGTGGCCGGCTTCCTTCAGTCCAATGGAAAACAGCGTCCCGATGCTACACTATTAGTCGCGGCTAACCGCGCCTGCCAGCGTTACCACGACTCGGTCTTGGCAAAGACCTTGGCCAAGCCGGGCTCGTTTGCGATCGGACCCGCAGCGCTGCAACGGCGCATTCGCGACGAACTTGGCCTCGACTATACGCTCGGCCAAGTGGAGGCGGTGGCACTGTCGGAGATCGACCGCGTCGGCAGCATGCTCCGAAAGGCATGCGCGAAGTTTGGCAGCAACAAGTCGGTTGAAAAGATTGTCGACTCCGCCCGCAAATCGTGGAAACCGGAAGGCGACCTGCTGGCTCTTTATCGAAAAACCAACCGGGAAATTATCCGGAAGTTCAAAACAGCCAAGGCGATGACGTTCCCGAGTGGTGACACACTGGCGATTACACTCGTTCCGGAGTTTATGCAACACGTCATTCCTATGGCTGCCTATTCGCCGCCCGGGCCGTTCGACAAGCGGCAGCGCGG
>DBNL01000019.1:0-4089 GCA_002299785.1 Verrucomicrobia bacterium UBA673 | reverse complement strand
AGGCAACAACACTTTGGGCTGGAACTGACCTGCGCGCATGAGGCGTATCCCGGCCACCACCTACAGTTCATTTTCGCGAATGCTCACCCGCGCAAGTGGCGTCGAATCTTCGATGAACACGCTATCTTTTATGAGGGGTGGACGCTGTGGTGCGAACAGATGTGCGTCGATCTCGGAATCATCAAGTCGCCGGAATTGAAGTTGCAGCAACTGCACGATGCGCTTTGGCGCTGCCACCGCATCATCGTCGATCTCCGTCTGCAAACTGGTACATACAGTCACGGGCAGGCGGTGAGGCACATGCAGAAGCACCTCGGCTTCACAAAGGCGCGCGCCAAGGCGGACGTGAACTGGTACACCGGCAGCCCCGGCGTGCCGATGAGTTACTGGCTGGGCCGTTTGGAAAACGAGCGGCTTTATCAGAAACTGGTAGAAGTACGAGGCTGGCCATTGCGCCGATTCAACGACTGGTTACTAAGCTTCGGCACGCTCCCACAGTCATGGATCGAGAAATACGGACTGGAGTGACGCTGAGTTCCAGAAGCAGGAAGACAAAGGCGTAATATTGGACGAAATTGTTTTGGATTACGTTGCGAACGGCCATGTCATGGGAATCGAGATAGACAAAGACAGCAACAAGGTCTACTTCAATCGAATTATAATAAATAAGCTCCGCACATAAAAAACATTGCCTCAGTGATGCTGATTGACTTGCTTTTCGACAATGAAGGTTAAAAAAACTGCTGCTCAAAAGGGAAACATCGACGAAGTATTTCCGCTTCACCGGCTTGCCTCCAGGTAGGCCGTGAGGTCGGCGAGTTGCTGTTGAGTCAGAATGGCGTTCATCCCGGCAGGCATCATTGATACGTGGAGCTGCTTCATGTTCCGGATGTCTCCCCGCTCCACTCTCACGCTTTTTTCTGGCGAAAGAGCCAGTGTGACCTGACCCGCATCCTGATCCCTCACGATCCCTGCCAGCACGCCGTCGTCGCCGGTGCTCACTTGCATCGTCTCGTAGCTGCGAACGAAACTGGCGCTTGGGAAAACTATCGCCTCGAGCAGATCCATCTTTTTTCGCACCTGGCCAATCCTCGTTAAATCAGGCCCAAACTCACCTCCATGATAGGCCATCGAATGACAGGTCGAGCAACCAGCTTTCGGGCCACGGAACACCGCCTTCCCCCGGAGCGCGTCGCCAACTGGCAATCCTTCGGCCAACTCTCGCAGCAACTTGGCTTGATCCGGCGAAGTAGCCTTGGCTTTGGCCAGCAAATCCGCCGCCTCTCCTTTAACTGTTTTGCCGTAACCTGCGGTGGCCTTTTGAAGCACTTCGTTGTCCAGCCCTCGCAACCAGTTCGCCTGCGCGAGTACCCCCAACAGCGCCTCGCCGATCGGCAATGCTCGGCCTTGTCCAAATGCCGGCAGCAGCACCGTCGCCTCCGCAGAGCCTATGCTGCCGAGTCGTTTCACGAGCCTGGCCAACTGTGACTCTGCCAGCTTGGCCCCTGCCAGCGAGTTGGCTGCGTTGCTACGTTGCGTGAACGGATTGGATGCGTCGAGTTGGCCCAGCAGATAGCCGAACTCCACTTCGTCCGGCGCAAACAGTCCGGCGGGAATTCCGCTGTAAGCTAGCGTGCGCTGCCGATCCGGCAACGCCGGCGAACTGCCGAGCCGACGCAGCACTAGGGCTGCGTGTTCCTGCTGCGACTTGGCCAAGCGAATGCTCACAAGCGTTTGCACAGCCACTGGTTGCAGCGGAGCGGTGGTAGAGCCGATCGCGTCGAGCCAAGCGTCGGGCGCGGGGTTAACAGGCGCGGAAGCCATCGCAGCAAGCGCTGTCAACCTCGAAGCTTTTCCTTGGGAAGCATCGGCTACGGCCTTGGCCAACTCGGATTGAATCGACGGTGCGGTGGCAAGTTTGGCCAAGCGCGCGGCGAGCGCCTTTCCGTCCGCTATTGACTTCACCTGCCGAAGCTCGGTTGCGTAATGCACGGCGAGATCATCCCCCCAGTCCGCGTGACGATCGCAAATCCATTCCGCTGTTTTGCGGAGTGCAGCCGAGTCCGACTGAAGCCACGGCAACACCTCCACAGCCGACAAGTTATCGCCTGCCATTTGGTCGAGCGACATCAATGCCACGCGCAGCGCCCCCGGCCGCTTGGTCAAGCGCGACAAAGTCACAGCATCCGGCTGCGCGATCTCGATGAGTGCATAGGTCACCGAATGATCAAGCGCGCGATCCATCGGTTCGTCGGCAAGCGTGAGTAGTGGCGCTACAGCTCGCGGCGAGCCGATCCTGCCCAGCGCCTCAGCAGCAGCTCGGCGCACCGGCGGCACGGCATTCCCCAGCAAATAAATCAAGCCATCGATCGCCCCGGCATCTCGATGCAGTCCGGCCGAGTGCGCCGCTGCCTGCTGAACGGCTGGCGACGAGTTGGATAACGCGACGTGAACAGCTTGACGGGCGCTAGCTGTTCGGATGCGAGTCAGCGACCAAATGGCGTTTAACCGAGCCCGCTCACCCCCCTGCCTAAACCGCTTGGCCAAGGCTGGGACGGAGCTATCACCACCCTTGGCCAAGGCAGCGATGGCTCGCTTCCTCACTGCCGGTCGCACGTCGTCAAGCCGCATAGCCAAGTGCTCGGGCGCTTGAGCCGCCCAGGCTAACTTCGTGCCGCGCGGGTCACTGGGCGGCTTTGCCCCAGTCTTTTTTACTCGATAAATCGAGCCCAAGACTTTCGGTCGCCAAAACTGCGACGTCGGGCAACAGAGCTTGTACCAACCGCCTGTGTCGAGAACCAGCAGACTACCATCGGCGTCCTCAATCACGTCGGTCGGGTGAAAGTCGGCATTGGTCGACGCAAGGAAATCGGAGTCCTCCGAGCGGAATGTCGCGCCGTCAGGAGTCAGCACGTGGCGCTGCACACGATTCAAGTTGAACTGACAGGAAAACAGGTTACCGGTGAAGTCGCTGCCGAACACGGCTGACTCGTAAATCTCCAGACCGCACGGTGCTGCTGGGCCGAGGTGCGCCATCACCGGCATCAGACCGCCGGTTCGCGGGTGACTGTTTACCACCCCGTGCGGCTTGCCATAAACTCCGCCGTAAACGGCATGCACTAATCCGTCGCGCTGCCCCCCAGCGGGGTACTGGAAAAATGTGGTGGTAAAAAACCGCTCGCCGCTCGGCGAAAAAACGACGTCCACAGGGTTGTCCATGCCGCCCACCATCACCGACTCGTGCGGACCGCCAGATGGGTGTCGACGGAAAATATGTGCGGCGCTCGAAACGCGCTCGCCGCCGCGAAACGCCGTATAGCGCTGCTCGGCGAACGCGCCCTTGCACCAGTAAACCCACCCGTCCCGACCAAGGTACGGCCCATGCAAATCGTTGGCACAGCCGGTGAGCGTCTTGCCATCAAACCACTCCTCCCGCTCATCAGCAATGCCGTCGCCGTCGCTATCAGTCAGACGCCAAATGATCGGGGGTGCGGCGACGTAAAGCGAACCGTCGTGCCAAAGCGTGCCTTCGGGGAGCATCATCTTGTCGGCGAACACAACGGAGTGATCGAACTGCCCGTCGCCGTTGCGATCCTCCAAGCGGACGATACGGTGCGGCTTTTCCGAAAGTTGTTTTTGTACCGGATCATTCGAACCGGAAGAATCAGCGACGTACAACCTCCCCTGCTCATCCAGCGAAGCCGTGATCGGACGATCAACCAACGGCGGCCCGGCGACTCTCTCCACAGTGAAACCGTCCGGAATGGTGAAGACCTCTTGGTCAAGCGTCACCTCAACCGCGCGGACCTTGCTCAACAGAAGGATAAAAGCCAAAAAAACAAGTGGCAATTTAGGCATTGAGAACATGCCGGAAAGTTAGCAGAGGGCATGAGAGAAGGAAGCGAGAAGTGGTTGTTCCGCTAGCATTTGAAGCTAAAAAACTGTGCCAAAGTCAGAACCTACAACAATCCAAAAAGTAATGTAACCATTGTGAATTACGAGACAACAGTCAGGCCGATTATTGTTTAAGAATTATAGAATCCCATGCTGAAACAGGAATAAATTATTGATAATATCGGCGGCTACTAT
>DBNL01000034.1 GCA_002299785.1 Verrucomicrobia bacterium UBA673 | reverse complement strand
CGGGTGTAGGCGCGAAGGCCTTCCCAGTCGGCAACCGATCCATCCGAGGCCGGATGTGAAGTTGTCAGGGTGTAGCAAACCGGTTTGCCGTTCTCCGTTCCGGTGACCTCAACATGCAATGCATACCCGTACAGCTTGGTAGTGGTTCCTTGATCGGATTGCAGCAAATAACTCGCAATGGTATCCATCACGCCCACATCGACTCCGTCTACACACACCGTTTTGTTCTCGAGGAAACCCCAGTCATACAAAGAGCGCAGCAGTTGCATGTTCGCCGGAGGCCACGTCCCACGCACTTCGACCAACCGGACTCCCTTCTCCTTGAATGATTCCGGGATTGTCTGGGTTTCAGCGTGGGGAATGATGTACTGCGTGTGTGTCCCAAACGGCTCGGGCAGTGTCACCTCCAGCGGCCGCGCGAATGGCTCGACCTGTTTGAACGCACCGTCCTCAAAAACGATCCGACTTTCCAAGCCGGGCTCGTATTCTATACGGGTGGTCTCGGTGATCGCCGGCGAGAAGGCAAACGGCCGGAACGCCCCGTGGCTGATGCGAATGGTGTCAATCGACTCCAGCCGGTCGTGCGCGTAACGGGCCATCACGTTGGTGATGCCCGGTGTCATCCCGAATCCCGGCACGTAGGTTTTGCCTGCCTCCACAAACGTATCATGAAACGCGAACTCCGGCCCGGTTCCGTTTAGGTTCACGCCATGCACACCCGCCCTCGCGATGCACAGTGTTGACTCGTGGTTGATGGAGATGGGAGTGCCGTCCATGACGAGATCGTAATCCCGCATCAAGTTAGCGGTTTGGTCGGTCTTGAAAACATCAGCTTGGACGAAGTCAACGCGGTCGTCGGCTAGCCAAGCGACCACCTCCCGTCCGCGAGCCTCGTCCATGTCACCGATTGTAACCCGAGTGGGTTTGTCGGACTGCAAGAGATCGCGAACCGATTCGCGGCTAATTTTCCCAGCGGAACCTAGACAAAAAATTTTCATTGGTGAACGGTAATACGGCCATATTCAGCCTTCTTGAAAAGGATATCGACGGGGAGGAAAAAATCCAGCCCTACCTGCTAACCCAGGGAATTGCGCGGTCAGCCTCTGGACAGTCGAAGCCGGTTGCCGGACATTTATGAAGTCGTAGCCAAGCGGTAGGTTGTGCTGTGCGTATTGGCTCGGTAGCGTCTCGGGCCGAGGATGAAAATATGGACCTTATTTTTTTGTGGACTAATCATGGCAGGCGCAACCTTAGCTGAAGACGAGACCAGGCGACCGCCGATCCTCGACGACCCATTCCTTTGGCTCGAGGAGGTCGAAGGTCAACGAGCACTCGAGTGGGTGAAGCAGCGCAACGGCGAAACTCTGGCCGAGCTTCAGGCCGACAAGCGCTACGAGCCCTTCCTCGCGCAGGCCGAAGCGTTACTCAATGCTAGGGATCGCATCCCGTACGGCTCGATACGAGGCCGGCACATTTACAATTTTTGGCGAGATGCCGAGCACATACGGGGGATCTTGCGCCGGACGACGCTGATGTCGTATCGCACCGCCCAACCGGAGTGGGAAACGGTACTTGACGTCGATGCTCTAGCCAAAGCTGAGGATGAAAACTGGGTTTACAAAAGTATCGCGTGGCTCGCTCCCAGCTACGAACGCTGCCTCGTCAAGCTCTCTCGGGGCGGTACCGATGCTTCGGTGCACCGCGAGTTTGACGCCCTAGCCAAGCGCTTCGTCGAGGGTGGCTTTGTTTTGCCGGAGGCCAAGTCCGGCGTAGCCTGGCTCGATCGCGACACGCTGCTCATCGGCACAAACTGGGGCGAGGGCTCGCTGACCAAGTCCGGTTATCCTCGCATTGCAAAACGCTGGAAGCGCGGCACTCCCCTGGCCAAAGCCGTGACAGTATTCGAGGGACGACAGGAGGACATCGGCATCTGGCCGCGAGTGATGGATTCTGGCGAAGCAACCCTGCCGATGATCAACCAGTCTCTTACGTTTTACACCGGCGCGTACCACTTCATCGGCGCTGACGGGAAACTCCAGCGATTGCCGGTGCCGAAGTCGGCAGACTTGGCAGGGTTTTACGCCGGGCGAATCTTGTTCACGCTGCGCGACGCGTGGGAGGTCTCAGGACGGACTTACCCGGAAGGGGCGCTGCTGGCGATCGACGCGGCGGCGTTTCGGAAGAGCGGCGAGCTGCCGATCATCGAGACCGTTTACACACCGGACGACCGGACGAGCATCGAGGGCGTCACCGTTTCGCGAAGCGGCCTTTACGTGTCGCTGCTGCAAAACGTGAAGGGGCGCATCCTACGCTTCGGCGTGGACTCCGACTCCGGCAAGTGGAGTGCCGAACCGCTGCCGCTGCCGCCCAGCGGCACTGTGTCCCTCTCGGCGGCGAACCCCCACTCCGGCACGGTGTTCGTCAATTACGAGGACCACATCACGCCAGACAGGTTAAGCGAGTACGACGCCGGAGCGAATGAGCTGACCCGGATCAAGGCACTGCCCGCACGTTTTCGGGCCGACGGGTTGCAGGTCAGCCAGCACACGGTTCGGAGCGCTGACGGCGAGACGGTCCCGTACTTCGTGATTCATCGCAAGGGACTGAAGCCAAACGGCTCGACGCCGACGATCCTTTACGGCTACGGAGGGTTCGAGATTTCGCTCAAGCCAAGCTACTCGGCGACCATCGGCAAACTCTGGCTCGAGCGCGGCGGCGCTTACGCCGTGGCGAACATCCGGGGCGGCGGCGAGTTCGGGCCTCGCTGGCACAAGGCCGCGCTCAAGACGAATCGCCAGCGTGCCTATGACGACTTCATCGCCGTGGCGGAGGACTTGGCCAAGCGCGGCATCACCTCGCCCAAGCACTTAGGTATCTCCGGCGGCAGCAACGGTGGTCTGTTGGTCGGCGCCATTTTTACACAGCGCCCGGATCTGCTGAACGCTGTCGTTTGCCGAGTGCCTCTGCTGGATATGCTACGCTACACCAAGTTACTGGCCGGCGCGAGTTGGGCAGCCGAGTACGGAGACCCCGAGGACTTAGCAATGCGTACGGCTATCCTCAAATATTCGCCGTACCAAAATATATTCCCCGAGCGTAAATACCCGAAAGTTTTCATCGAAACATCGACCAAGGACGACCGAGTGCACCCCGGTCACGCACGAAAGATGGTCGCCCGAATGCGCGATCAGGGGCACCCTGTTTTGTATTTTGAAAATACCGAGGGCGGCCACGCCGCCGGTGCCAACCTCAAGCAACACGCCCGTCGCTACGCCCTTGAGTACGTCTACTTTTCCAGACAACTTGGTCTGGAATAACGAACCTAGCCAAGGGCTAAATGTGCAGCGGCTCACCCGTTGCCGCATGCGCTGCCTCGCGCAAGCCCTCCGACATCGTCGGGTGAGCGTGAATGGTGCGGGCCATGTCCCTCGCGCTGCCACCTAACTCCATCAGCAGCACCACCTCAGCGATCAGCTCCGACGCATTGGCAGAGAGGATTTGCGCTCCGAGCACAAGGCCAGTCGCCTTGTCTGCGATGACTTTGGCCAAACCGTCCGCATGCCCGCTGGCGACAGCCCGGCCGTTAGCTTGGAATGGAAAAACACCAACCCCGACCTCATGGCCCTTCTCCACGGCTTCGGCCTCTGTGAGCCCGACAGTGGCGACTTCCGGTGAGGTGTAAATCACCCATGGAATGGCGTCATAATTCACGCTACCCGGCTGCCCGACCATGCACTCCACGGCGGCGATGGCTTCCTGCTCGGCCTTGTGCGCAAGCATCGGCCCTGCCACCACGTCGCCGATGGCATAAATGCCAGAGACGCTGGTCTGCCACTCGACGTCGATCTTGATGCAGCCGCGCTCGTCGAGTTCTACGCCTGCTTCGGCGGTGCCGAGGCCCTCGGTATTAGGTTTGCGGCCGACGGCAACGAGTAATTTCTCGGCCTCGAACTCAAGTTTTTTGTCGCCCTTGGCCGCGGTCAACTTGACCCCGCCCTCTGTCTTCTCAGCAGACTCGACATAGGTGCCGAGATGAAATTTCAGCCCCTGTCTCTGCAGCAGTTTTTGCAACGCCTGGGTAATGTCCTCGTCGAATGTCGAGGCGATGCGTGGTAGGAACTCAACCACCGTCACCGCCGTGCCGAGCCGGGCCCAAACCGAGCCCAGTTCAAGGCCAATCGCTCCGGCGCCGATCACGACCATCGACTCTGGCGCTTGGCTAAGCGCAACCGTGTCGTCGCTGCTTAACACCGTTTCGCCATCGAACTCAAGGAACGGCAGCCCGGCGACGCGGCTGCCGGTGGCGATCAGGATGCGCTTGGCCTTCAGGCACTGTTGGCCCGTGTCGCTGATCACCTCCACCTCGTTCGGCCGGGCGATGCGGCCAAGGCCAACCACCCGCTCGATGCCATTTTTGTTCATGAGGTAGTCGATGCCGCGCGCCATCTTGCGGACGACGCCATCCTTGCGCTTCATCATCGCACCGACATCCATCGACAGCCCGTCAGCTGAAATGCCATGTGCTCCAAAGTGCCTTCGCGCCCCATAATACAGCTCGGTCGATGTTAGCAGCGCCTTGCTGGGAATGCAGCCGACTTTGAGGCAGGTACCACCGAGGGTTTCGTCCTTCTCGACGATGGCCGTCTTCATGCCAAGCTGTGCCGCCTTGATCGCGGCGGTGTACCCACCCGGCCCGGCGCCTATGACTATGAGGTCAAATTCCATTTATGTTTTCTCAAAAGAATGGTTAAGCGGCTACAAAAGTAGCGGTTGAACCCTGACCCCTCGTTGACCATGAGCCAACCTGAAAAGGAGCCTGACAACAAACAGCGCAGACTCGCACCGCTTGGCCCGGCAATGTTTAATGACCGCAAACGCATGAAATGCCCAAGCCTCAAATTTATAACCACCCACTTGGCCAAGCTGGCATTGGCCATCGCTACCGCTTGGCCCAGCGCCTGGCGGACCGAGGCCGGGGAGGCTGGACTGGCTAAGCGCGCGATGCATTTACTACGCGACCACTGTATCCGCTGTCACAACACCCAAAAAACCAAGGGTAACCTCGACCTCACCAAGCGTGCGCTTGCCCTCAAGGGCGGCGGCGAAGGCCCGGCACTCATCCCCGGCCAAGCTGCAGAAAGCCACATCACCCGGTTACTCCAGCCCGACAGTGACCCTCACATGCCGCCGAAAAAGCAGTTGAGCGACGAACAGATTGCCGCGCTTGGCCAATGGATCGATGCCGGGGCCGAGTGGTTGCCGAGTGAACTGGTCATCGAGGCCAACCTGATCGCCCCCGATACGCTTGGCCAACTGCCCGACGACTACCAACCGGTGTTCGCTCTTGCCCTCTCGCCAGACGATAAACAACTCGCCGCTGGCCACGGCAATCTCGTCACCGTTCACAACCTCACCGAAAAAGACAAACCGGCCACTGCCAAACTCACCGGCCACCTCGACGCCATCCAGTCCATGGCATGGAGCGCTGATGGCAAACACCTCGCCACCGGCGGCTTCCGCAAAGTGCTGCTCTGGAACACTGCAGACTGGTCTCCTGCCGGCGAAATCAGCGACCTGCCCGGGCGCGTCTCAGCGATGATCTTCACCGCCGACAACGCAGTGCTCGTCACCGCCTCCAACGCTCCCGGTAAATCGGGAGAGATCGCCCTTTGGAATGTTGCCGATTTAGCCAAGGACTTGGCATGGCAGGCACACGACGGCACCGTCTTCGACTTGGCCATCGCGCCCGACGGCGAAACACTGACCTCCGCCGGCGCCGACAAGCTGGTACGGTTTTGGAGCCTGGCCAAGGGCGAACAAGTGATGCAGATCGAGGCCCACACCGCGCCAGTGCTCTCGCTCGCCTACAAGCCTGACGGCACACTGCTGGCAAGCGGTGGTGCGGACAAGGAACTCAAAATTTGGGACACGAAAACGCGCGAACAAAAAAATCTCGTGACTGGACACCCCGGCAACGTCGCCGCGATCGCCTGGCCGGAAAAGAAAGCCGAGTTGATCACCGCCAGCGACGACGGAGCATTAAGGCTATGCAATGAAACCAGCAAAAGCCCAGGCAAGACATGGGCCAAGGCCGCCGGCCTGCTCCATTGCCTCGCCGCCACGGACGACGGCAAACGGCTTTACGGCGGAGCAGACAACGGCCGCGTTTACGCGTGGGACCGCACCGGCAAAATCACCCGCACCCTAGAGTCGCCCAAGCCGTAACCGGGGCAACGAAACAAAAACATTGCCAAATCCGGGGGCCGACCGGAAACTCGCTGTCCCATTCAGTGCGGGTGTAGTTCAATGGTAGAACGCAAGCTTCCCAAGCTTGACACGAGGGTTCGATTCCCTTCACCCG
>DBNL01000058.1:2427-2637 GCA_002299785.1 Verrucomicrobia bacterium UBA673 | reverse complement strand
TGAGGTAGGAACCGTTTCCCACGCGGCAGTAGCGAATCTGCCTTCCGAGAAAGGTGCGAAGACGCTCAACCTCATCGAGCATCCCGGGAAGAAGTTCTTCACCCCTTTCTACTACGGCCTTGTGGATGGCGATCACGATCTGAAGACGACTAATGATCGTTTGCTCTATCTGGTACTGTTTGATCAAACCCAACCGATCCGTTTCGCGAT
>DBNL01000058.1:0-2098 GCA_002299785.1 Verrucomicrobia bacterium UBA673 | reverse complement strand
TGGAATTTCATCAAAAACAAAGCCGGCAATCCCGACACTCATAGCCCGGCCTGGGACTGGCAATACGTTGTTCGTAATCCCAAGGTGGGCATGAGTTATGGTTATAAGGCTCGGGTGGTGGTGAAGCCATTCAAAGGGATTGAACAGATTTGGAGGGAATACCAAACTTGGAATGAGTATCTGGGAGTGAAGTTGCCACCCCGCCCCGTTCAGAACTGAAGAGAGTAAAATTCTCCCCCGTCAAATTTCTTCGCAAAGAACATCTTTGTGGTCCCTTAAAAAAAATGCGTTTAAATCTTCTTTTGCTGCCCAACAGAGCACTTGGGCAAGCGCAGGCTTACTTTTCACCTATGGCGTAAAGGACTTCCTGTCGCTCGTCGTCCTTGAAGGCCACGCGCAGGTACAACCGGTCCCCGCTCACGATTGGCGACGCGTACACTTCGTCGCCAATCTGGTTGGTGGCGATCAGCTTGAACTCGTCAGGATTGGCTTCAAAGACAAACGTCTTGCCGTCGAGGTTCGTTCCGTAAATCCGGTTTCCTGCCATCACCGGAGAAGTGAAAAATTTACCGCCGAGCCGCTCCTTCCACTGCGGTCTGCCGGTTTTGGCATCCCAGCAGATCGCAAAGCCGGCGTCCATCGTCACGTAGAGAAAACCGTCTCGGATCAGCATCGACGGCACGTAAACGCGGGCTGTGTTTTGCCAGGCCACCTTGCCGGAGCCGTCAGCGACAATCGCCGCAGTGTGATTCTTCGGCCAGCCGCCGCTGACAAAAATATGCGTGCCGTCAGTGACCAGCGTAGAGACGCACTCCTGTGTGGAGCCGGGTACTTCCCACAGTTTTTTACCCGTAAGCGGATCGAGGCTCGTGATCAGCTCGCAACCGCAAAAAACCATCTGAAGCCGGCCTGCTGCCTCGACGACCACCGGCGTGGTGTAGTTCGGGATTTTCGGACGTTCCCGCCGCCAGATTTCGCGACCGGTTTTTTTATCCAGTCCAATGATTGCGCCACCGATTTTAGTGTCGGCCTTCACAACGACGATGTCGCGATACACCATCGGCGAACTGCCGTACCCTTGGTGCACCTTGTATTTGCCGATCGGCTTCTGCCAAAGAATCTTGCCGTCGAGGCCAATTGCAGAGGCGAACGCCTGATTGCCGATCACGAAATTGACGTACAGTCGCTCGCCATCGTGTACCACCACCGTGCCCGCATGCGAAGCGTGCTTGTTCAGCCCGATCGCGAACTGCCCCTCGTGCACCTTCGTTTGCCAAACCACCTTGCCGTCGGCCTTGTCGATGCAGAGCACCGCCTGAAACATTTCGTCCTCATCCGCCGTGGCGAGATAAATGCGCTCGCCCACCACCGTCGGCGTGCTGTGGCCCCTGCCCGGGATCGGAGTTTTCCAAACGACATTTTTCGTCTCACTCCACTCCGTCGGCAACCCGTCGACGAGCGGCGCTTGGCCGTCGGAGGTGAGTCCGCGCCAGTTCGGCCAGTCGGTCGGGGCAAACTTGGTTTCGGCAGCCAAGCCGTTGGCCAAGCCGATGAACAAAAATACAGAAGCGAGTTTGTGCATGGTGAACTGAATTATCGGCTCGGCAGCGTTGCCGAATCACCTAGTCGGTGCAAGGCGAATCCAGCGGGTGGCTTGGGCGACGCTCCATTGGTATTTGCGGGCGTGCTCGCGGATGAGGAACGGGAGGTTCCATTCGCCGTCCAGCGTGAAGGCGGGCGCGAGAATCTCGCGGAGGGTGTCGAGTGTTTGTTGTCCTTGGCCACCGAGCCACTCGGCCTTGGGCGTGTATTCCTCAAGCCAAGTGCAGGGTGAGGCGATGATCAATTGGCCACCAGCGGAGACGAGGTCGGGGAGTTGCTCGAGGCATTTGGCCGGGCACGGCAGACGATCGATGAGGTTGGCCATCAGCACAACGTCGAATTGGCCAAGGCCATCCCGCAAAAACGTCGCGTCACCTTGCTCGAAACTCACGCGAGCGCGATCGATGCCTACCGGCACCTCAGCGACAGTCGCTTGGCAAATCTCGCCCTCGACAACAAATGAATAGGGAACTTGACCGTCGTGCTGAAGTTGCCC
>DBNL01000012.1 GCA_002299785.1 Verrucomicrobia bacterium UBA673 | reverse complement strand
AAAAAAGAACAGCAGCAGCAATCAGGAGAGAAGCAGGAAGAGAAAAAAGAGGAACAACAAAAAAAAGACAGCTCTAGCGGGGAGGACAAAAAAGAACAGTCGCAGCCCAAGCCCGGCGAAGAGCAATCCGACGCCGGACAGGCAAAACCGGATGGTAAGATGACCCCGGAGCAAGTTCGCCAACTTCTCGACACCATCAAGCAAAAGGAGCGTATTTATCGCCCCGCCCAAAAAGGCAAGGCGCGCAATCGTGGTATAACTAAGAATTGGTGAGATGAGCAGAATCCTCGCGTTCATTTTTGTATTGTTGCTCGCAGCAAACGCACTTGGCCAGAAAGTCAGCGCCAGCCTCGACCGCGCAGCCACCTCGGTTGGCGAGAGCGTCACCCTGTCCATCACTTGCACCAACTTTACCCCATCGTCCCAACCGATGCTGCCATCGATCCGAGGCTTGCGCTTCTCCAGCGCCGGAACCTCCCGGGAATTTCAACTGGGCAGTGGCGGACGAACCTCAACCTACACGTTTAATGTTCTGGTCACTCCACTCAAGGCCGGCAACTACTCCATCTCCCCTATCCAGGTACGACACGAGACCCGCCTGCTTAAGCCCAAGCCGCTAAAACTTCTCGTTTTGCCCGCCGGGGAGAAACCCAAGCAAGGCAATAGCCAGTCGCAAAATGCCTACGTCCGGTTGCTTCCCACCAAAACAACCGCCTACGTCGGGGAGGTTATCCCGGTCGAAATCCAGCTTTTTTTCATCGACAGCGTGAACGTGCAGATGCCGGAACTCGTCGCCGACGGCTTCAACGTCGCCCCCTTCCCCAAGCACAAGCAATCGCGGGTGCAGAAGGGCAACCAAATCTATCAGGTTCTCACATTCCGCACCGCGGTCACGCCAGTCAAGGCGGGGAAACTCCAGCTTGGCCCAGTCAAACAAAGCATGGTTTTGCGCGTCCGCCAAAAACAAAACCGGCGCAGTCCGTTCAACGAACCGTTCGAGGGTTTCTTCAACCGCTACCAGCAGGTACCCGTCAATCTTGAGGCCAAGGCGCAAACCATCACAGTGAAGCCGCTACCCATCGCGAACAAGCCGGCCAGCTTCAACGGTGCGGTTGGCCAGTACACGATGCAGGCCAAAGCCTCGCCGCTTGAGGTGACGGTCGGCGACCCGGTCACGGTGAACATTCAAATCTCCGGCCAAGGCGCCATAGAATCGCTCAATCAGCCCAAGCTCGATTGGCCCGGTTTCAAGAGCTACGAGCCATCCTTCACCACGAAAAAAGACAACCCGCTCGGCCTGCTAGGCTCAAGGATATTCGAGCAGGTCGTGATCCCCAAGAGTGACAAAATCGCCGAGATGCCAAAAATCGAGTTCTCCTATTTCGACCCGATAGCGAGCCAGTACCGCGTACTGGCCAAGGGACCGTTTCCCTTGAAAGTCAATCCAAGCGGCAAGCCAGTTGAGCCGGTAATCGGCGGCAACACGGCACAAGAAACAGGGGAGAAGAATCCGCCACCACAAACCGACATCCTGACCATCAAGCATCACCTTGGCTCGCTTGGCCAAGCGAGGCCGATCGTTGCACGCCCCAATTTCTGGCTACTTCAGTCTGTTCCCCTACTCCTCTGGCTTGGAGCGCTGGTGTGGCGGCGGAAGACCAACGCGCTGGCCAACAACCCTCGGCTACGCCGCAAGCGGCAAGTGGCCGAACGCACCCACGCCGGCCTGACCAAGCTCACCGAGTTGGCCAAGCGAGAAGAGACCGGAGAATTTCACACTGAGTTGGCGGATCTGCTGCGAGAACAAATCGGTTTGCGACTAGACATCCCTGCCGAAGGCATCACAGCCGATGTTGTCTACAGCTCCGCCGCCAGTAAAAAGCTCGGCGAAGGCACGCGGAGCGACATCCTAAAATTGTTCGCCGCGAGCGACCGGGCCAGCTACGCCGGCTCGCAGACCACCAGCGAACTGAAAGCCAATCTCGCCCTGCTCAAGGAGGTTTTTTCCGCCCTCAAATGAACCCGCGCCGCACTTTGTTAAACCGGCAATTTAAGAGTTTGCCTCATGCTCCATTGGTTGTCTTGCGTTCTCCCTCACCCCAACCCTATTCCACTGGGAGAGGGAGCATCTTGGAGGGCGCTGTAAAGCAGCGCCCTCCAACACTCTCCCTCGGATCCTCCATAACCCGGCTTGGTCATGCAATTGGCCTGCTCGCTGGCGCCCTGCTACTTGCCGGCTCGAGTCCCGCCAGCGAGGCGCAGTTTGAGGAGGCCAATCGCCTATACGAAACCGGCCAATTCACCGAGGCCGCCTCACTTTATCAGGCCGCTGGCATAAAACGGGTATCCGCCAATCTGCTGTTCAACCTTGGAAACGCACACTACAAAGCTGGCGAAGTTGGCCGGGCGATGGTCGCCTACAATCGGTCTCTGCGGCTCGACCCGCGCAACGCGGAAACTCAGGCCAACCTCCGATTCGCTCGCGAACAGGCCAACACCCAGCCGCCGGCGCTCACCCTACGCCAACGTTGGCTTCGCAATCTCTCGCTCGGCGAATGGACCGCGTTCGCCTCGGCGGCGATCACGCTGTTGCTGCTGATATTGGCGGCGAGACAATTAAAACCCGGAGCGTTTGAGGGGAACCCTTCGTGGATTCGGCTCCCCGCATTGGGCGCATTGGCCGCCGCACTCCTGTTGGCTCTGGCTGCGTCGGATCACTTCTCGGACAGCCGCGCGTTTGTCATCGAGGCAAAGGCCGTTGTCCGAAATGGGCCGCTGGAGGAATCGCCGGAATTGTTCAAGGCCACCGACGGGACAGAACTGCTCGTGCTCGATCGCAAGGGAGACTTCCTAGAAGTCGAAACCAGCCTCGGCGAAAAAGGCTGGATCCACTCCGGCGATGTCGAACTGCTAACTCCATAAAAGAGCCGCAGGTAACGGTGCTTTATTGGCTCTCCCGGGTGGGAACGCGCCGGATGCCGGTCCGATCCTCACGCACGCGTTCGGCTTCTACTTTCTCCAATGTCGCTCGCGCGACAGCCAATTCCTCCTCACTCAACCGACCGTCGCCATCCTCGTCACTTTTGCGCAAAATACCACTGCGTGATAATCCTTTTTCATCACGCCGCATATCCCTATTACGATCGCCGCGACTACTGCGTGAACGAGTCAAGTACCCCATCAACGAACCCATATCCTTGAACTTTCCGGCCTCAACCTGCTTGGAAAGCGAGGCACGTTCGTCGGTTCCCAAGCGGCCATCCTTGTTGACATCGTACTGGTCATTAATTTCTTTGAAACGCTTGTCCACCCAATTTCGGGCAGCGTCAAATTCCTCCTCATTCAGTTCATCGTCCCCGTCCTTGTCAAATCGAGCAACAATCGGATCGGGATAACGAAACCTGCGTCTCTCCGACCGCCCCCTAGGATTAGGTTTGAGCCTGTCGGTACGGATGACCTCGCGCTCGGCGACATCAAGCCGCCCGTCCTTGTTGACGTCGTACTTGGCCAACAAACTCTGGTATACGGCTGACGGTTCGTCCGCCTTGGGCAAGGACACGGCGACCAGCGACAGTAGGCCGATGACGGCAAGAGTTGATCCGCTAGGTTTCATTTCTTCAAATTCTTGGTGACTTGTTTTCCCTTAACCTCGAAAGGCAATTCGTCGATGGCGCTCCATTCGTCACCAAATAACACGCGTACCTTGACAACATGGGTCTTGTCGAGGCGTACGGGGTGGCTGTATTTTTCCGCAGCGGGTGAGATTTCCCCGCCGATCAGGCGAGGGTCCGAGCCATCGAGCGTGTAGTATACCTCACCCTGTGCAGCGGACATTTCTAGTTCGAAGCCCTGCTCAATTACCCCACCCCGCTTAGCGAGGCGGGCGGACTCGAGATCGGGAATCAACCCGTGCTTCCAGAGTTGATCAACGACGACCCTCGACCTCTCCGGGATGTACTCGTTAAACCATCGATCTACCTCGGGCTGCCAGTCGTCGTCCAGCGTGCGGGGCCTGTTGCCCGAGCCCGCACGGGAAGGAGGCGCCCAATTGCTGCTATGGGGATTGCCCCACCGGGCAGACTCCCCTATGACAGCCAAGTGCAATTTTGCGACTCGCTTGTTCAACAGGCTAGCCACGGATTCGGGTGTCAACACACCTCCATAATTGAAATGTTTGTGAACACGATCGGCAACCCGCTGGCGGAACTCCGCATTGTGCAGGCACTGTTGCCAAATCCATTGTGGATTGCTGCGCGTATACTCATCGCCAGCCGGGTACGGACCAGTACGGTCCTCGTTTATTTTTAGAAACGTGTGCTCGGCATCCCACACGTAATAGCGAAACCCTTCCTCGCCGTTCCGATTACGGATGCCGTACCAGTTGTTCGCGGAACGATTCGACCCGAAGGAGGTGATCGGCGCATCGAGGTTGCCGCCGTAAAAAATAACCAGCATGTAATCGATTAGGTTGTCCGGGGCGAGCAGCACCTCATAGTCCGGATTGCGCGTCCCGTCCGGGTGGTTGCCCAGAATTTTCTGGTACGCTGCATGGGTCTCCACCCCGGATTTGCAAATTTTCCACAACCTCTCCCAGGCATCGAGATTGCCGTCCGTGGCGAACAAACCGTACTGAGTGTTCCCCTGCCCATTGCCCCGGCCGCGCCCGATCTTGATCACGTCGAAATCATCCGCCCTGCCCTTGAAATAGGAACCCCCAAAGGAGGCCTCCGGACGCTCACAGGTGTTGAAAAGGCCCCAGTACTGGCCATTGATGTAGAGATGACAGAAATAGCCACGGGCTGCGGACTGCCCCATGGCCAACTGCAGATCGCGGTTGAACTGGTCTCGCATGAATGTACAACGCGGATCGTTGCTCAAGCTCCACGAGTAGTTGCTGAACGTACGTAAGTCGAGATTATCGAACTCGCTCGCGGCCGTCTTGCCAAACACGGGATACTTCAATTTTGCAGGACCATACTCGCCCCTGAAGAAAAAGCGGAAGGCATGCTTAGCATTGCTGGTCATGCGGCTAAACCCGCCACGTATACGGATACCGCAGTTCACCTGAAAACCCTCCTCCTTGTCACCTTGTATCAACTCAAGCGAGCAGGTTCGTTCCCAGTCGCGCCCGTCCTCCTTGGCGTTAGCATAAATACCATCCTCCCCGAACAGATCCTCCAGATCCATCACCAGCGAATAGCTTGGGATCACTCGCAGACCCTTGAAAATCTTGTCTCGATATCGCTCGTCGTTGACCACACGTTGATCCATCCCATAGTCCACCCGGTTGGCCCCCCACTCATAGTGGAACCCAGCCGGCGGCAGCCCGTCTGGCGACTGCCTGACAACGTCCTCCAGGAAAAGGTACGTCTGCGTGACTACTTTCGTCGGCTTGTGTCCCGGCTTGAACGCCGCCGCGCGAATCACGGATGTTTTGCTGATATTCAACGTGCCGTTCAGCACTTGGCCACTGCCCTCGGTCGGTACCGAGCCGTCAGTCGTGTAACGAATCTGGGCGCCCGGCGTTTGGGATGTAATGCTCAACTCGAACGGCTCCTCGTAAAAACCGTGGGGCTGGTTGAATGCGAGCTTGGCCACTCTGCCGGTCAAGGTCTCTCCATTGGGCTCGCCCGGTGTAGGACGCAGGAAATAAACCTGCCCGGCGATCACTGAGGTCGACGAGGCGGGACTAGGCTTCCAGTCAGCCGGCACGCCGTAGGAGACGTCATCCCGCTGCTTGGGATACTTCATGACAAAATGGTGCGCCACCGTCTGCCCATCCGGCCGCACGAGGCCGAGGTACTCACCTCCCGCACCGAGTTTGAAGCTGGCGTGCAGTTCCCCGTCCGGATTGGCCCGGTTTTTGCCGGAGGCAAACACCAGCAAAAAACCGCCAGCCTCAATCTTCACGGCTGGAAACATCCACTTGCCCAAGTCCTTGGCATCGTCGGTCAGCGCCCAGCCAGCCAGGTCGATCGTGGCGTCGCCGGCGTTGTGAAGCTCGATCCAGTCCGCATGGTCTCCATCGGCATCCTTCAAGTCCTTGTCGTTAACCGCGAGAAGTTCGCTGATGATCACCCGAGCCTGCACTTGGCCAAGCGATGCAGCAAAAATCAACCCGGCAGCCATGACAATGACGTGAAAACGGCGCATAATCTTATTAGTACGAAGCCGTAAACCGAAAAGTTTCACTTGGTCAAGAGGTGAGTGGAAGAAAAAAAGGTGCCGAAAACCGGCACCTCGTTTAAACCGTTTTCTGACCGGGAGCCTATTTGCCTCCTCGACGCTTGCCATCCCCGCGCTTGACCTGCTCGCCACCGCGACGCTTACGCTCCGCGGTTTTGTTACCGCCTT
>DBNL01000042.1 GCA_002299785.1 Verrucomicrobia bacterium UBA673 | reverse complement strand
AGCCTAAAAAAATCACTCCTAAGCCCAAACCGAAAATAAAGGTCAATCTCAACTCGAATGTCCGGAAACCGGATGCTCAAAAAAAAGAGTCACAAAAGGAAGCGGCCAAGCATCAGACAGCGCTCAACAAACTCCAAACCAAGCTCTCCGGCCGCACGTCGGTGAATGTCCCTCTTGGCCGGTATGCCTCGGCCAAATACGAGTCGCTCATCCGCCGCAAATACATGGATGCCACGATCCACCCCGGCGCGATCAGCGGGGATCCGGTCGTGAGAGTCCGCCTGGTCATCGCCCGAAACGGCACGATCCTCTCGGCCCGAGTCACGAATAAATCCGGCGTGGCGAGTTGGGATCGCTCAGTGCAAAAGGCGCTCGACCGCGTGAAGTTTATCAAGCCGTTCCCTGAGTCGATGAAAGGCTCACAACAGACCTTCAACCTAAATTTTAACTCGAGAAATTTTTCATGAGGAAAGCAACCCCCATCCGATTCCCAGTTTTAGCCGCCCTGCTTTTAGCCAGCTCAGCGCTTGGCCAAGCACAACCCTCAATCGATGTCGACGTGTTCGACGCCGGCGACGTCAAAGCAATCCCGGTAACCCTCGAGGGCTTCACCGGCGAGACGCTGGCCTTGCTGAAGTTCGACCTTTTCGTGCAGGGCTTCGAGTTCGTGGACAAGGCCAAGGCGCAGTTCACCATCAAAGGAAGCAACGCCGGTAGCATCAACGGCGCGGTGTACGACCATGTGAGGCGTGGGTTTATTCTGAATAAGCGATATCAGGGAGGCAGCCTGCGGCGGCAGGCGCACACTTTCGCGAACAACGCTGTTGAGGCGATCACCGGCTCGCCCGGCATTGGCCTTACCAAGATCGCCTTCCGGCAGTTCCACGGACGCGACACCGAGATTCACATCGCCGACTTTGACGGACACAACTCCAAGCGCTTGACCCACGACAACTCAATCGCCGCTGGACCGGAATGGACCCCGAATAGTGACTCACTCTTTTACTATTCATATCGCCGGCAGAACCCCGACATTTACTCGCATAACGTCCATACCGGTGTGCGCCGTATCGTCGCCCGTTATTCCGGCTCAAACATCAGTCCGGCGGTATCGCCAGATGGACGCCGTGTGGCGATGGTACTCAGCAAAGCCGGCAGCCCGGATATTTGGGTGGCCAGCGCCGACGGCACAGGCCTGCGTCGGCTCACCACCACTAAGGAGGCGGAGTCATCGCCCTGCTGGTCCCCCGACGGACGCTGGATTTGCTTCGTCTCCCGGGCCAGTGGCCGCACTGCTTTGTACAAAATACCTGCAAATGGCGGGGCCATGTCGCGAATCCGCACGGTAGGTGCTTTTAATGCCACCGAGCCGGATTGGTCACCCGACGGCAAAGCGATCGTCTTCACCACTATGCGGGGGGGCGGGGTTTTCGAGATATGCATCGTCCCGCCCGGCGGCGGAAACGTGGAAGTCCTCGCCACCGGGGAGGACCCCTCATGGGCTCCCAACTCGCGCTCGCTCATTTTTACCAGCCGCTCCCGGGGAAAACGTGTTTTATCGGTACTTGACGTGCCCACCAAACGAGTCAAGACTCTACCGCGCAGCTTTTCTGGAAACTGTACCCAAGCAGCTTGGAGCAAATAAAGCAAGGCAGCTAACCTCAAAACCATGACTATAGCGAAACAAGTTGGTTTAATTCTGGTAACCCTCATGGCAGCCACCTCGGCCGGGTGTAAAACCAAGCCTAAGAACATCACCCCCATCCCCGGCGGAAACGCCAGCGTGGCGGGTGCAGGGGGTCTTATCGGCCGGGATACCAGCGGCACCCTTGGCAGCGAGGGGGGTGTTGTCACGATTGATGAATCAGGCAACATCGGCCTGTCCGGTCTCGAGGAGTTTGAGGACATGCTGATGGATCGAGAAGCCTTGGCCGCCCAAACCGTTTATTTTGAGCTGGATCGCTCTGAAATCCACCCAGACGACCTTGGCAAGGTGGAGGCGGTCGCCGGCATCTTGGCACAAGACTTACAGAACAAGGTGATGATCGAGGGCCACTGCGACGAGCGCGGCACAGAGGAATATAATCGCGCCCTAGGCGAGCGCCGTGCATTGAGCGTCCGCGACGCGCTGGTTGGCTTAGGAGTGAGCACAGACCGGGTGCGCACGATGAGCCTGGGCGAGGATAGACCCGCCGACATGGGCCTCGATGACAGCGCCTTCGCCCGCAATCGCCGCGGGGAATTCGTGCTGCTCAAGCCCAAACCGGGCAACTGATTTTTTTAGCGCCGACGATCCTACTCGGAGTTGACCCTTTACATTACGCAAAAGCAGGCTAAGTTGACGGGCCTTTTTGACAAATTATGATGACTTTAGCTTTTTCACCTGGAATGCCAGAAATCCTATTGGTTTTGGCTGTAATCCTGATTTTTTTTGGTGCAAAGAAACTGCCTGAACTGGCCAAGGGCATGGGACAAGGCATCAAAGAATTCAAGAAAGCCACGCGCGACGCCACCGGCGAGATGGAACGCGCGTTGGATGACCCCCCCGATTACACCCCGCCCACACCTAAAATCTCCGAGCCAGTCAGCGGAGATGATTCTAAAAAAGACGCCTGATCTGCTGGCGTTGAGATCGACTTGGGTTTGAACGATGTCCAAGGAACCCGACGGGCCTCCGGAGCCAGGGCAATCCACTCCCGACAGCCAAGCCAAAGCGTAAAGCTGTGAAGAA
>DBNL01000096.1:9488-10507 GCA_002299785.1 Verrucomicrobia bacterium UBA673 | reverse complement strand
TGCACTGATGCCTCCATGGCAATGGCAAGAGCCTTGGGGGATGTACTGAAACTTGCGGCGATAACAGCATGCAACCGCACACGCGGTTCTGGGTCGTTGACCATCTGTCGAATGAGTTCATCGCCTGAGCCGATCTGCTCCTGCCAATACCTGAGCACCTTGGTCGCTGCGGCCCGGGCGCTGGGATTAGCGCTTTTCAACTGTTGCTGTAGCAGAACTGCATCAATCTCGTTCAAACCTTGACGAACCCAAAGCGCCTCAGTCCTGTGATGCTCCCGGTCGGAGTCGGTCGCCTTCAGGTTTTTCAGCCATTCGTCCAGAGCCGGGATTACCTTACCTGCCGGGCGCTGCTGAAGTTCCCGCCGGGCAAACTCACGCGTGCTGCTCTCGTGTGATTTAAGCAGCCCCAAAAGGGCTTTTACAGGCTCGCCCTTGATCCGAGGGTGTTTCAGGAGGGGCCGATCAGAATGAGATATTCGCCAGATGCGCCCACGCCGATGATCTCGGCCGGGGTGCCGTTTTGAAAAGTGCATGTTTTCAAAAATCTGCGTGTAAAAATCGGCGATGTACAGGGCGCCATCCGGCCCAAGTGCCATGGCCACCGGTCGAAAAAGCGGATCGTCGCATCGAAGCAAATGTCCTTGGGGCTCGATCTCATAGACGGACCCTTTCGTTTTCAGGGTGTACCAGGCGGTGCCCGTTTCCCCGACGCAATGATTGACAAGGAAGCGGCCCTGAACATCGGGCGGAAAATGCGTGCTGAACAGAAGCTCACAACCCGATGCGATGTGTCCGCCGGAGTTGAAGGCGAGGTGATTGGTTCGACGCTTGGTCTTGGGATAAGTGAAGTTCGAGGAAAATACATCCATCGGATAATACTGCCCGGCAGAGGCGTCGAGCATGATGCCCCCTCCCCACCGGTCGAACAGGTTGCCGAACGGGTTCCAAAAACTGTGCGACACGTAGACCCCGAACCGGTGCTGCTCTGGCCGATAACGGAACACTGCCGCATCAAGAAC
>DBNL01000096.1:0-9078 GCA_002299785.1 Verrucomicrobia bacterium UBA673 | reverse complement strand
CTGAAATTGTTCATCGCGTGTTCCGCATCCTCAGCACCAAAGCCATGAAGCATCATCTGCATCCAGTCTGACTTGCTGTCGCCGTCAGTGTCTCGTGCCAACACAAGGTTGGGCGCCTGAGCCAAGATCACTCCACCCTCTCCCAAACCGAAACCGTGCAGCAGGTTAAGGTGATCAAGAAAAACTGTGTGCTTATCCGCCACCCCATCGCGGTCCCGATCTTCGAGGATCACAATCGAGTCATCCGGCTGCTTCCCCGGTAGCGGATGAGGCCAGGTGGGCGTGTTGCCCACCCACAAACGACCGCTCGAATCAAACTGAAGCGCCATCGGGTTCGCAATGGGAAAGTCCACCTCGGAAGCAAACAGGTTCACCTGATAACCCTCAGCCACCGTCATCATTTCCTGCTGCATCACCGGGGATTGGGCACGCCCAGGTTTCCCGTCAGACTCCACGGCCCAGACCGCCTCGGGTTCGTTACCAGAGATTGATCGGGACGAGGGTGTTGGATGCCAAATCGGCCTCCCTTCCACCGGAGACTCGAGCCATAGATCAGTCACCTGTGGTTTTTCACTCCCCCAGATTCGCTCGTCCATATCCTCTACCAATTGAAGGGACTGCTTCCGTTCCCGGCCGAGGTGCTTGGCTCCTTGAATATCGTTGCGACGTCCATGAATATAGGAGGCGTTTGGGGCGTGCCACCAAAGTTGGTGCCAATAGTTTTTCTCGTAAACCAGCCGCCGGAAGGCATCGACGTCGGATGAATTGCTATTGGCCTGCGATGCCGTCAAACCTTCCAGCAGGCCGAGTTGCTTTGCCATCATTTGGCTCACGACCTGGTAGCCGGATTCACTGAGATGTATGCCGTTGAAGGTCAACCTGCCGTCCTCCCTAAAAACCCGCTGCGCTGTTGCTGAAAACAAATCCACGGCGTGCACACCCGCTTGATTTGCAACTTGAAGAAGTTCCTCCGAATAAACCTTCAAGTCGCCGTTTCGAACTGGAACATCTACCGTTGCCGCCGAGGTCTCTTGGGCAATGGGAGTCACTAGCACCACTTGGGCCGGAGAGTGCCCATTAAACTTTTCGGCTCGAAGTTGACCCACAAAACTCTCGATCTTGTGTCGGAAGTGCCCCACCCCTGCAATGCCCTGAAACGATTCATTCATCCCGTAACAGACAAACACAATGTCGGCACGTTCCTCCCGCAACTCATCAGCCAAGAGAGGAAAACCCAAGGGGCGAATTGGTTCACCCACCTCTTCCGCAGGCCAAGCCAGATAACGAATTCGCAGGCGGTGTTCCGGGAATCGGCTGTGCAGGAACGTCTCGAAATACCCGAAGAGATGCATCCTCTCGGCGAACGTATTGCCTACGATCACGATGTGATCGTTCTCTTTTACATTGAGGTCTCCGGCCCGCCCTGTTGAAACAACCAACAGAAGAATAATTGCACTGCAAACAAAAACATAACGCATTTTTAAATTCATCCGGTTATTGGGCCTTTACTGTCAGCCATTAATCGACCGGTGCACTGCCCCACCAATTCTTATTCGGCTTGTAACCGGGGGCGAGATAGCTCGCGTGGCGTTTTTCGAGACCAGCTTTGCCCTTCGTCTTGATCGACTCCCAGCGCGCTTCGCGCTTGGTCAAATCGAACGCCTCATCCTTAACCGGAAGCTTGGCGTCGACAGACTTGAGCCAGGCGTCGAGCTTGGTCCGTAGCGCCTTGGCTTTACGGGGTTCGCGCCTGGCCAGATCATTTTGCTCCGATGGATCCTTGGCCAAGTGGTACAACTCGTCACGACCATCCTCATGGTAATAGATCAGCTTCCAGTCGTCTTGTGTGATGATTGACGACGGTTCGCCGCCCTGATTGCCATAGTGCGGGTAGTGCCAATACAGAGGCCGATCGGCTATTGCACCGCCCTTGAGCAACGGTACGATGCTGACGCCGTCCACTTCCTGTTTTTTTGGCACAGGTATGCCGGCAAGCTCGAGTAATGTCGGATACCAGTCGATGCCGTTTACCGGTACGGCGCTGGTCGAGCCGGCTTTCGTCACGCCTGGTGCGTTAATGTAAAACGGCTCACGTATACCCCCCTCCCACTGCCTCCCCTTGCCTCCTCGTAGCGGCGTGTTGCTCGTCGAGTAGGCGTCTCCGGAAGACACACCACCATTGTCGGAGGTGAAGCAGACAATCGTGTTGTCGACCAAACCTAGCACCTCAAGTTTTCGAAGCACGATGCCGACAGCATCGTCCATCGCCTCAACCATCCCACCGTAGATCGGGCAATCCTGCACTTGGCGTACATTCAGTCGGCGATCGAAAATAAAACGCTCCTTGGCCAAGCCTCCGGCCTCGGCCTTATCCCGGTATTTCTGCCACAACTTGGGCGTGGTTTGGATCGGCCCATGCACGGAGTAAAAAGACAGATAAGCGAGGAACGGACTGTCGCGATTAGCCTCGATAAACGACGCCGTCTCGCGGCCAAGCCGGATCGGTAGCGACTCGCCAGCAGGCCCCGGCTCAAGGTTGGGATTCTGCCACGGCGAGAAGAAGCCACCGATCGGGCTGCCCCTGTCCCAGCCCCCCTTGTTAATGTCAAAGCCATGATCAGTCGGCCACGATCCCTTGCTGCCGAGATGCCATTTCCCTGCGAAGAAAGTCCTGTAACCATTTTCGCTGAGAACCTCGGCCAGAGTGAGCTCCGAGGCGCGCAGGTTTCGGTCGTACTCCGCCGGCAAGTGGCTGTCGTGCCGCCCCCGTTCACTCCACGCCTTGCCGGCAGCGTCACCGATCCAAGTCGTGATACCGTGGTTCGGCGGATATTTGCCGGTGAGAATACTCGCACGCGAGGGGCTGCAAACCTGACAAGTCGCGTAGCCTCGAGTGAACTTCATGCCAGCAGCAGCGATCCGGTCAATGTGTGGGCTTTCGTAGTAGGTTGAGCCCTCATTGCTGAGATCGCGCCAACCAAGGTCGTCGGCAAGAATGAAAACAATGTTAGGCCGTCCCTTGGTTTTGTCGACGGCATGAACGTGTGCTTGGGCAAAGGACAGGAAAACGAGAAGGGCGATAGATTGTGTGCTGATTTTCATCAAAATTTTGAGTGCTAAAAAAACAATCTAAACACGGAGCGGCCGGAATTCAACATGACATCGGTGAATCACACGACCTGAAGAACAAAATCGACGAAAGCCAAACGAACAGCCCAGAGAAAACCGAGACTGACGCCTAAGGAAAGACCCGCCCCTGAACCAGGTATTCCAGGCGAACCTACGCTAGATGAACTTGAGGGAAACCGAGAAGGAGGAAAACTACCTTCGTCGCTTGGCGACAGGCTTTTGCACGGTGTGCAACCATAACCTAAGTCGCCCAAGCGATGGAGGGGTCTCTCGGTCAGTTGTCACCTAAACTTTTGTCTTAACTGATTGCGCCGCTACGACACACACACCAAACTAAATCCTTACCGGGAGTCACAGGATCTTACCCAGAACCTTCCCCGCCTCAACAACTCCACCGCTGCTGATAGGGCGGTTGTCGCCCATCACGTAAAACTCCCCCTCGGCCAGCACGAGTGGCCGGAGCCTCGCGTTAATACGGCCGTAGCCATAATCGTCGTACACATTTCCATTTACGGTCATTTTGCCACGACGGATCCCGATGCGCTCGCCAGGCAACCCGATGATGCGCTTGAGGTAGAAAGGGCTTTCGCCCTCGCTGCCCAGCACCACGACATCCCCACGCTGAGGTGCCAGGCTGGTGTACTCGAGCGTGTGCATCCAGAGAGTCTGCCCGTTTTCATAGGTAGGATGCATACTCTTCCCATCCACCAGGATGCGCCTGTAGCGTGATTTTCCATCTGGGAAGAAATGCAACTTGCCAATTGAGCTCACTGACAGCAACACAAGGAGTCGAAACAGCGTCCAACGCACATTGCCACCAATCAACAACCGACGCCAAAGAGGCACGGGACGACTGGCCCCCAACACGGCAGCAGTCATTTCGACAGGTGACTCATCATCCACGTCGACAGTTTTCCCGCAGTGAACAGGCTTGGCAAGCCTCTTAGGTGAGCGCGGGTTTCCGTTTAACGTGCTGTTACTGAACAACTGAATAGAACACATATGTCAATCAGCGAAAACAGGAAACACCAATGATACGATCCAGTCTCCACTCTAATCTTCTCAAGAGGTTTGGATGCTTCTAATTAACTCTGAATTTTGACATTATCAGAATCTCCGACAACCTTGAACTCGCGTAAAAAATAACCGATCCATGTCACGACCATTAAGAGAACTCAAACCCGACCACACCTACCATGTCACGGTCCGGTGCAACAATCGCCGCTTTAACCTAAGCCGCAAACTTTGTCGCGAAGTCTTTATTCACGCCATCCGGCGGGCCAAGCAGAATTAAGGGTTTCATCTTTACGGACTCTGCATGATGAGCAACCGCGTTCATTATCTGATTAAACCGGCGCGACATGAGGATTTGCCCCGCATCATGCACTGGCTCAACAGGTATAGCGCCATGTGCTATAACAGGAGACTAAAGAGGACCAGGCATTTTTGAGAAAACCGTTATCACAGCATCGCCTTTCAGACATATTCGGGCATGAGCTCTGCGTTTTCGAGGTGTTTGTAGTGAGATCGCTGACGCCAATCTCTAATATTGCCAACGTAAGGACGGTGCCATGACGCCCAGACATCTGAAAATCAGTCACTTAAACTTGGCGCTTGCAACTCGGTGTGGCAGCACGGATTCTGAACTACCTTTTTTTGTCTAACCCAACCATGGGAAAATCAAAACGCGAACGAGAAAAAAAATCCGCCAAAGTGCCGCTGACTGGCACGTGGACTCACGTGGTACGGATGCTGCTTTTTTCAGCAGCAATCATCACTATCTACCTTGCGTTCGCAACGTTGGCGAGAGGCGGAGACGTACCCGGATGTGGCCCGGAGTCGGACTGCGACAAGGTACTAACCAGCTCGTGGGCGTATTGGCTTGGCATACCGGTGTCGTTGCTCGGACTTGGGCTTTATGGGGCTTTTTTTATCAGCACATTTTCACTCAAGATCGGCCAACAGCTTAAAGCCACCCGTGCGCTCAACTCGCTCACTCTCATCTCGTTTGCCACGCTCGCTGCGGCAGCTTGGTTTGTCGGCGTACAGGCAGTCGCCATAAAAGCGTTTTGTCCTTACTGCTGCACGGCCCACGCCTTGGCTTCGCTGGCGGCAGTGATTTTTTTGAGCCAATCCGGTAACATCGCCTCGCGGCTGTCTGTTAGACTCAACTTCGGTGTCGGGATCGGCGTGGCGCTTGGTTTGGTTGCGGTGATCTCCGCAGGGCAGATTCTCCTCCCGAAGGAGCAACGGGGGGCAAAGATCGTTGACCTTGGCCAAGCGCAAACCAACGCACAGATCGCGGAGGTCAAGCCGGTTTCCAAGCCAAAACCAACTCTACCACCGGCGCCTGCCGAGCCAAAGATGCCCCCTCCGGCCGTGGCGACTGTCACCCCGGAAGTACCCTCGACAGTCAAAGCCAAACCGTTTTTGGTTCCGCGAACCAATCTGTCTCTCGACGCCGCGCGCCTGCCGCTGCTCGGGCCGGCGAATGCCCCGCACCGGATCGGCTGCCTGTTTGATTACACCTGCCACCATTGCCGGCAACTCCACGGTTTTATCCGCACGGCAATTGACAAGTTCGACGGCCAGCTTTCGTGCCTCATGATCCCAATGCCTCTCGATGGCAGCTGCAACGCACTATTCAAGCGCACACACCGCGACCACGTCGATGCCTGCAAATACGCAAAAATTTGTCTAGCTGTCCAACAGGTCGCCCCAGCCAAGTATGAGGCGTTTGACCGCTGGCTATTCTCGGATCACAAAACCACCAAGCCACTTGCAAAGGTAAGAGAACACGCGGCCAGTCTCGTCGGCGCGGCGGCGCTCAACAAGGCCGTCATCAGCACAACCGTTCAGCAGCAGCTTCAGCAGAATATTCGTGTTTACGATTTGAACTCGAAGAATGGAGGCAAATCGTCCATGCCACAGACGATCATCAAGAATCAAGTGATGTTCGGCCCGCCGCCCTCGGCTATAGCTCTGCAAGCCATCCTTAAGGATAGCCTTGGATTGAAGTAAGCCTTGCCGATTGCGCGCTTGGCCAAGCGGAGGTAGTCTACCGCGTGCGCTGGATCGCCCGCGACGTCACGTTTGAATTCCCCCGCCCGATGGTGGTGATGGGGATCGTCAACACCACTCCCGACTCCTTCGCCGACGGGGGTCGGTTTCCCGATACCGGGTCGGCGGTCGATCACGCATTGCGCTTGGCTGACGAAGGTGCGGAAATCATCGACATCGGCGGTGAATCAACCCGCCCCGGCTCGGATCCTGTTTCTTCGGATGAGGAACTGCGCCGTGTCGTCCCGGTGATCGAGCGCCTAGCCAAGCGCGGTAACGTCGAACTCTCGATTGATACCCAAAAGCCGGCCGTAGCCAGAGCCGCACTCGACGCCGGAGCATCGATCGTCAACGACGTCGCGGCCAACCGGGAGTCGCCGGAGATGTGGCAGGTCGTCGCCGAGGCCCGGGCCGGTTACGTCTGCATGCACATGCAGGGCACACCACAAACCATGCAGGCCAAGCCGAGTTACGAGGACGTGCTGCGGGAGGTCGGAAACTTTTTCACCGAGCGACTGGCCCGACTGGCAGATCACGGGGTGAGCGGCGGGCAGGTGGCACTCGACCCCGGCATCGGCTTTGGAAAGAAACTGGAGCACAATATAAAGTTGCTGAGAGAGCTGAATCAGTTTACCTCTAAGGAGCGTCCGCTATTGGTCGGGGTTTCCCGGAAATCGTTCATTGGGAAGCTCTTTGGCACTCCACTCGAGGAGCGTCTGGCAGCCTCGCTTGCCTGCGCGGTTTGGTCGGCGATTGAGGGGGCGCACGTCGTGCGGGTTCACGATGTCGCCGAGACTGTGCAGGCCGTCCGGATGGCAGAGGCGTTAAAGGGAAAAATGTAACTGATGGACATACTGGAAAACATCTGGCAGGGCGTCACAAATTATTGGCGTCTCGTGGCTGAAATTTCCATTTTGTCTGTCGCCATTTATTACACGCTCAAGTTTTTCCGGGGCACACGCGGCTGGCCTATGGTGGTGGCTTTACTCGGACTGATTGGGGCCACGCTGCTTTGCGCCGCTCTGAAGCTGACCGTCCTCTCAGCACTACTGACCTCCCTCTTCGGTTTCTCCGCCGTGGCGGTGCTGGTAATCTTCCAGCCGGAACTACGCCGACTACTTGCCGGGTTAGGCAACCTGACTTTCTTCGCCTCACTGCGTGAACAGCGTGAAAACACCGAGGTCATCGTCCAGGCGGTTGAGCGACTCAGCGAGGCGCACATCGGGGCGCTGATCGCCATCGAACAAGCCACTCATTTGCAGGATGTCGTTGAGTCAGGGATCATCGTGGACTGCGAAGCCTCACCAGAGATGCTCGAGACCATTTTTTTCCCTAACAACGCGATCCATGACGGCGGGGTAATCATCAACGAGGATCGCATCCTGAGCGCAGCCTGCATCTTCCCTCTGACGCGTCGGCAGGACATCAGTAAAACCATTGGCACCCGCCACCGCGCCGCCATCGGCATGAGCGAGGAATCCGACTCTCTGGTCATCGTCGTGTCGGAGGAGACTGGCTCCATCTCGACCGCGTACAAGGGGCAACTGGTTCTAGGCATCTCACAAACCAAGCTGCGCGCGACGCTCACATCGGTGTTCGTGACCCCCATACGAAACCGAAGTTTTAAAGGATGGATCCGGTCAATGACGGCCAAGCCGGAAAAAATACCGTTACAGACCAAGGCAAACCACCACTGATATGGGCTGGCAGGACATTTTCACTCGCAACATCGGCTGGAAAACCACTTCCCTGCTACTGGCTGTTTTGACTTGGATCACTATCAACACAATCCAGACAGGAAGTAATCCAGAACGATTTCAGAGTCAGGCGTTCACAGAGCAGCGAGTCGATAACACCGCCATTATCCCAATGGCTTCGCCACCCGCGACAACCAATCGAATCAACATCATTCAAGCCTACGACATCCGGGTACTGAAGTTGCCTGATGACCCCACCCAATACATTCTCGAACCTGCGAAGGTAACTCTCACACTGGCTTCGGACGCCAACCCAGCTCCAGACCTCACCAGCCCAACTGCAGTCAAAGTATTGCTCGATCCATCTGACATCCCTCTCGAAATCAACGAGACCAACAAGCAAGTCAGGGTACTTGTACCCGAAGGCACCATCATCAAGGGGATGCTCCCTGAGAAAGTGAAAGTAACCCGATTGAAGCCGACACCAACTCTGCCTCCAGTCGAAACGGAGTCAGTCGAAAGCAGCGACGCTGAGAGCGAAGAGTGAGGCTTACTGCTCGACCCGAATGTTAAGCAGCAATTCGCCGGGGAGCCGTCCCACCAACTGATCTGGCATCCGGGAGTCGATCGAGCCTTTTTCAAATTTGACCTGGCCAACATGGCCATCGCAAAACACCGCCGTCGCTTTATGTCCGTGACGAAAGTGTGCTGTGCGCTCGGAGTCATTGATATAGTAAAACTCCTCGAGCATCGGGTTATTCTTTGAGGCAGGGGACTGGAACGTGTTCACCTGCGCTGCATCGGCAAGAAATACCGTGCTGCCCGGCTCTGCCAGGCCATCAATCCTCAGCCCCGGCCCGGCAAGTCCGCCAGCCAAGTGCAGATTGTAGCCATAGCCAAATGCCGCGCCAGTGGCTTTCAATTTAAAACTCATATCTAGGTAGGCCAGGCTTGGGCAGGTCTCGATCCCTCCAGCTTCGAGGTACGGGTGCAGCGCACCCTTGCCCAAATCAAAACGCCGCGAGCCCTCGCCGCCGCGCTCAAGCCATCCAAACCAAAACAGGTCGCCGCCGTCCTCCGGTTCGCCGCGGTAGGCAAATGCCCGAAGGTCGTTGTCGCTCCAGTACATTTGCCCAGCGAGCCCCAGTTGCCGAAGGTTACCACTGCAAAACGTGCCATGAGCGCGCCGCTT
>DBNL01000016.1:50090-50214 GCA_002299785.1 Verrucomicrobia bacterium UBA673 | reverse complement strand
ACGCCGCCGCCCTTGGCCAAGCCTGGCATCACGCCTTTTGTTTAAAGCGATGAGCGATCCGACCATCAATCGCCGTGACTTCGGGAAAGCCGGCGGCTTGGCCTTGGCCGCCGCCACGCTGCCG
>DBNL01000016.1:43246-49742 GCA_002299785.1 Verrucomicrobia bacterium UBA673 | reverse complement strand
GACAAGCCGCGCCTCAAGTCCCGCATTCTCAAGTCGATCAAGTTCGGCATGTTCAATGAGAAAATCTCCATCGCCGAAAAGTTCAAATTGCTTAAGGAGATTGGCTACGACGGGGTGGAACTCAACAGCCCGGGCGGCGTGGACAAAAAGGAAGCCCTGACCGCCAGTCGCGAAACCGGCCTCCCAATTCACGGCGTTGTCGATTCGATCCACTGGGGCACACGGCTCTCTTCTCCGGAGGCAAAGACGCGCCGTGAGGGGCTCAACGGCCTCAGGACAGCCATCCGCGATGCCCACTTGGTCGGTGGTTCGGCGGTGTTGCTTGTGCCGGGCGCGGTTCGCAATGCGGAGAACGAGAATCACCAGCAGGTTTGGGATCGCTCGATCGAGCAGATTCACTGGGCGCTGCCGTTGGCAGCAAAACTGGGCATCCATGTTTTGATCGAGAATGTCTGGAACGGTTTCCTGTACGACCCGAAAGGTGACAACAACCAAACCGCCGAATTGTTGGCTAAGTACCTCGACGAGATCGACAGCCCGTGGGTGGGGAGCTACTTCGACATCGGCAACCACCAGCGCTTCGGCAAGCCGGCCGAGTGGATTCGCACGCTTGGCAAACGGATCGTCAAGCTCGACGTGAAGGATTGGGGCAAGTCGAACGGTTTCTGCAAGATCGGCGACGGTGACGTTGACTGGTCGGACGTGCGCCGTGCGCTTGCGGAGATCGGTTTCACCGGCTGGTCCACGGCGGAGGTCGGTGGCGGCAACCGCGACCGGATGAAAGACGTCCACGACCGGATGGACAAACATCTGCTCGGTAAGGCGTAGGTTTACCGTTTACAATTCACAACAACCGTTGTGTATCGGCTCAGCCGATGATGGCATCTGTTTTTCGATGATTCGTCCGTGGGGCGCTTGGTCTCACGGGCTGACGGCCAGTCGCTCGACATCCTCCGCGCCGCCGATCATCACGCCGTTTTCTTTGTAGCGCTTGAGCAGGAAATGTGTGGCTGTGGAGGTGACGCCCTCAATGGTCGCGAGTTTCTCCGCCACAAACGAGGCGACTTCGTGCAGGCTGTTGCCGTCGATGATCACCAGCACGTCGTAGCTGCCCGACATGAGGTAGCAGGATTTGACCTCGTTGTATTTGGAGATACGATCGGCTAGGCGGTTAAATCCGCCGCCGCGTTCCGGCGTAAGCTTGACCTCGATTACCGCCTGAACGCCGGCTCCGTTGGACTCGTCGCTGAGGATCGCTTGGTATCCGAGGATGTCTCCGTCGGCTTGGGCTTGGCGTATCTTGTCACGAACATCGTCCTCGGACAGTTCCAGCATGCCGGCCAGATCCCCGGCGGACAGGGCGGCGTTTTCCCGAAGCAACTTGAGCAGTGCATCCATGGCCGAGAGCATAGCCGCTTGGGCAAGCAGATGACACGATTTTCCGCTTGGCCAAGCGTGAGGCGTCAGATGGTGTTGATCATATTAAAGTAATTGAGCCAGGCTCTGATGACGATGATGGCCACCGTGATGACAACCAGCCCGTAAACCAGCCCCGTTGCTATCCCGGCCGCGGTCTTGAGGCGGCGCGTGCCCTCGTCGTGGTAGAGTTTGGCTAGGTGCTGCAGCGAGTCGTCGAGTTGGCCGGAGACCTCGCCTGTGGCGTAGAGGTCTCGGAAAGTTCTGGGGAAATCCTTCCGCCGTTGAAGAGCCTCCGAGGGCAAAGAGCCGCTATCAAGTTCCGGTAGCCAAGTGTGGACACTTGTCGCCAGCCAGGGAGAGCCGGACGCGCTGGCGGCACTCTCCCATGCCTCGCGGACGTTGACCCCGGCGTTGAGCAGAGCGTACAGCGCGAACGACAGCCGTGAGAGTTTAAGCTCCTTTACAGCACGACCAAACATCGGTGTGCGATGCCAAATGCGCTCGATCCCGTAGCGGATCGCATACCCGCGATTGGCTTGGCCAAGATAGAGTACAAAAAATACAACGGTATACAGCGCACCCAGCGTGAGCAGCGACGGGGAAAATGCGCTGAGCAGACTGGCGCTACCGCGGCCAAGTAGGCTGCTACCGTACAAGATGATTCCGGGCATCAGGATGATGAAGTGGATGATGAACAACGGGTAGGCCAGTTTCATCAGCACGTCACGGATGAGCGCCGAACGTTGGTGGTAATGGTCGGAGAGAATGCGTAAGGTGTCGTCGAGCCGTCCACCGGTCTCGCCGGCCTCGATCATCATTCTGTCAAAAGCGGGCAGCCAGTTTTCGCGGCCGATGAGCGTCTCGGAGAATGTCTCGCCGGCGTTGAGCCGGTTGATGGATTCACGAATATGTAGGCCATCACGCTGGCTAGGGGGGGCGATTTGCTCCAGAGACTGTGTCAAGCCAACACCCGCCTGAAGCAACACACTGAGTTGATGATAAAACTCGGAGCGCCGTCGGAAGCTGTTGGGGGTTTCAATCAGGGAGGCCATATCCTCCCGGGCAGCAGAGCGTGATTAGGCGTGGCTGTCGAGCATACCCTGCAAGTCAGCCTTGCTGCGGGCGCCGACGGCCTGCTCCACTACTTGGCCATCCTTAAAGATGAGCAGGGTGGGGATGGACTGCACGTTGTACTGCACAGCCAACTGTTGATGCTCGTCGATGTTGACCTTGCCGATCGTCGCCTTGCCGTCGTTCTCGTCGGCGAGTTGATCAATCATCGGGCCGATCATTTTGCACGGGCCGCACCATTCGGCCCAGAAATCAACCAGAACGGGAGAGGCGCACTGAATCACTTCAGTGTCGAAGTTGTCCGCAGTTAATGTAACGAC
The DNA here is from genome assembly GCA_002299785.1 of Verrucomicrobia bacterium UBA673. Taxonomy (GTDB): domain Bacteria; phylum Verrucomicrobiota; class Verrucomicrobiia; order Limisphaerales; family UBA1096; genus UBA1096. The sequence continues at coordinate 46,932 of DBNL01000016.1, read as the reverse complement.
TTTGTCGGAGGCCATAACAGAAGAGTGATGAGTATTCTAAAGGTTAGACTTGGCCGAGCATCCATAAATAAGCCGCCAAACCAATTGCTCCCCCTGCCGTGAGGGCTGCCACGGCGATGTCGAACGGGTTGTCGGCGGGAGCCGCCTTTTTGACGCGGGCCTTTTTCCGCTTGGACGTGGCAACGACCTCCTCTTCCACGGCAGCCGCTACGGGCACTTCTTTCTTCTGCTCCACAGGAGTCTCCCTGCTCGTAGCGGATGGCGGCTTGGGAATCCCAACAACCCGATCCGCCGTTTTGGGTGGAACAGGAATCTTGATAGTGGAGGCTGCCTTGGCGGCACCGGCAGGAGGCACGGAGATCTTGATAGTCGGCGAGGCAGCCGGCTTCGGCGGCAGGCTGATGCGCACCGTTTGTTTCTTGGACTCTTGCGAGCCGCCAGCTGCGGGAGTGGTGGTTTCTTCAGGCATCGTTCAGATAATTCAAAAGGCAGGAAATTCTATGTAAGCACCCCCGCCGTGTCAAACGCTTAAACTTGATCCAGAACACCCGCGGTAATCCTCGAGATCCCTTTTTCGACTAAGAAAAGTGTCTTCGATCCCGGTCGGGCTGTAAGCCGAATTCTGTCTGCGCGAGCCGGACGAACCGGTTGCGGAGAGGGCCATTTATCTTATGCGACCCAACCCGGAGCCTCAATGGGACGGGCAATCCCGGACTCCCTATTTGGTCTTGCTCCCAATGGGGTTTACCGTGCCCCCTCGATTACTCTCGGGGCGGTGGGCTCTTACCCCACCTTTTCACCCTTACCCAGCGAACCGGGCGGTTTATTTTCTGTTGCACTGGCCGTCGGCGACACCTTGAAGCGCCGTCTCCCGCGTATATCCCACTCTTAAAGAACGGGTTACGCGGCATCGTGCCCTGCGGAGTTCGGACTTTCCTCCCCCGGCAAGCCGGAGGCGACCCTCCACCCTCCCAGGATCGAAGAACGCAGCTAATCTAGCGCCCCGTCTACTCTCAAACAAGCCGCTTGGACATGAGCTATTGACTTTGAGCAAGCATTCTGTAAAAGAAGTGCGGCTATTGAGCCATTTACAAAAAAAAAACATGGCAATTGAAGTAGGAACCAAGGCACCGGATTTCACTCTGAAATCCAAGAGTAGCGGCGATGTCACCGACGTCACCCTTAGTAGCAACTTTGGCAGCAAGAACACTGTGTTGCTATTCGTTCCGCTAGCGTTTACTGGCGTTTGCACCGGCGAGTTTTGCGATATCACCGCCGGACTCGGCGCGTACACCGACCTGAACGCCGACGTCATCGGCATCAGCGTGGACAGCCCGTTCGCGCAAGAAGCTTGGGCGCAGAAGGAGAACATCGGCATCTCGCTGGCGAGCGACTTGAACAAATCTGTTTCCGCCGATTACGGCGTGTTACTCGATGACTTGATGGGCTTCGGCGCGGTTGCTGCACGCGCGGCGTTTGTCATCGACAAGGACGGTGTGGTGCAATACAGCGAGCAGACGCCGACCCCGAAGGATCTGCCGGACTTCGACGCGGTCAAAGAGACCTTGGCCAAGCTGCAATAAGCAACAAACCCATTTGACGAGCGGCAGTCAGTAAAACTGGCTGCCGTTTTTGTTTGGTCATTTGAGCTTGGCTGGGGTGGAATTGCGCGAGCGATGGCAATTGCCTTCAAAACGATGCTTCACGGATTCCTGATCGGTGTGGCTAATATCATCCCCGGTGTGAGCGGCGGGAGCTTGGCTCTTGCGCTTGGCATCTACGAGCGCCTCATCGCTGCCATTGGCAACGTCGGCCCGGGCATACTCGCCGCTGTACTGGGGGTCGCGGGTTTTCGGGATGGCGCCAGGGAGCGGTTTCGCGTGGAGTGGCAGAGAATCGACGGCGCGTTTCTGTGTTGGATTGCCGCCGGCGGCGGGGTGGCGGTGGTCGTGTTTTCGCGGGTGATGGTGTGGCTGCTTGATCAGTGGCACGACCCGACTTACGGGTTTTTCAGCGGGCTCATTTTGGTGTCGATCTGGATGCCTTTAAAAATGATACGTCGCTTCGGTGCCGTGGAGGGATTGAGCGCCGTGGTCGGATTGGGCTTGGTGCTGGCGTTGACTTTCTCGGCGGATTCGACGCAGCAACTCACCGATGCTAAGCGAAAGATCGAAATGAAAAGAGCCCAAGCCGAGCAGGCTGCCACGCCGGAACCCGGCCACGCGCAATCGCCGGTTGGCCAAGCGAATGCGAAGCGGATTGTGTTTTATTTTTTGTGCGGCGCGGTGGCGATCTCGGCGATGGTGCTGCCGGGTGTGAGCGGGTCGTTCATTATGATTTTGATGGGCGCATATTTTGAGGTCCTTCAGGCGGTGAACGATCGGGATGCACTAGTGGTGCTGGTGTTCATGGCTGGATGCGCCGCCGGGTTGCTGCTCTTCACGCGACTGCTCAAGTGGGTGTTGTTGCGTTGGCACGACCCGACGGTGGCTTGGCTGGCCGGCTTGATGGCGGGGTCGCTCGCGGCCCTTTGGCCGTTCCGGAAATTCGAGACGCTCGGTGATGCCAACGTCGGCTTCGTGCGAGTGGACCTCGGCTGGATCGTCCCGCCCACCGATGCCAACACGATGTGGTCACTCATCGCTTTCCTCATCGGCTCCGGCCTCGTCGCGGCGTTCATCAAGTACGATCAAGCCAAGGCACAAAAAAGGGCGGCTGAGGGCCGCCCTTAAATTATTTTGTCCGGCTTGGTTTAGCGGAAGTTGATTTCGCTTTCGCTCATTTCATTCTCGCACGGCTGGTTGGTTGGCGCGCCGGCTTCGCGATCGGTGCTGGCCACTAAGTCGTTAGCCAGCAGATAGGCTTCGACCTCTTCGCCGCTGACGTCGGCCAGCATGTTGCCATTGACCTGAACGCACGGTTGCAGCATTTGTCCGGTTTTCTGGATCATCTCCTGCCGTTGGGCGGGGTCGTTGATGATGTCGCGATCCTCGAACGGCAACTCGTATTTCTGCATCACTGCGCGGACCCCGTTGCTCCATCCACAGGATGGCTTCATGTAAGCAATTATTTTCGGTTTTTCCATAATGATTTAGTAAAATGGGAAAACAGATTGCCATAAATGAATTCAGGGGCAACCTTTTTCAGCGCCATGTCACACCGAATTCTCATTGTTCCGGACAAATTCAAGGGGTCGCTCTCGGCGCTGGAAGCAGCCGAGGCGATTGCCCGTGGCTGGGCGGCGGCGTGCCCGGGCGACTCGCTGGCGCTGCTGCCAATGAGTGACGGCGGGGACGGTTTTGGGCCGGTGATGGCGGGCGCACTTGGCTTGGAGGAGCAGATTGTCAATGGTGTCGATGCGACAGGCAAAGCACGGCCGACAACTTGGTGGCTCGATTCCGGGGCCGACCAAGCGGTGGTGGAGACGGCGCAATCGAACGGCTTGGCTCTGTTGCCGAAAGGCCAGTTTCATCCGTTCGACTTGGATACACGGGGAGTGGGTGGGTTGCTGCTTGCTGCCGGCCAAGCGGGGGCGGCGCGTTGCCTCACGGGGATCGGCGGCAGCGCGACGAATGACGGCGGTTTCGGAATGGCGCGGGCACTCGGCTGGGTGTTCCGCGACGAGTGGGGCAACGCGATTGAGCAGTGGCCCGGGCTCGACGGCTTGGCTGCGATTGAGTCGCCGG
>DBNL01000016.1:36853-42845 GCA_002299785.1 Verrucomicrobia bacterium UBA673 | reverse complement strand
CGTGTTTACGGGCCGCAGAAGGGCATGCGCCCGGAGGATTTCGCAAAGGCGGACGATTGCTTAGGCCGCTTGGCCAAGGTTGCCGCCGAGACGCTTGGCAGTGATTTCTCTTTGACGCCCGGTGCTGGGGCGGCGGGGGGGCTGGGTTTCGGGTTGATGGCGTTTGCCGGGGCGACTATCGAGTCGGGTTTCGAGGTGTTCGCCGAGGCGACCGATTTGGTAACGAAAATTGGCGAGACAGATTACGTGGTGACGGCGGAGGGGGCCATCGACGAACAGACGCTGATGGGTAAGGGGACAGGCCAGGTCGCCGCACTTTGCCGGCGACTCGGCAAACCGTGCATCGGCTTGGCCGGTCAGTTGGCGCTTGGCAAAGCGGAGGTCTATCTGGGGAAGCAGTTGTATTGGCGCTTGGCCGCGATCGTGCCAGAATTGGCGACCCAGTTGGAATCGATGGCCAGTGCGGCAACCCAACTCGAACGATTAGCCAAGCGTGAGGGAAATCTGATCGCGGGCACTGATTTCTCTGGTTAAAACGAAGCGTGAAAGATTGATAAAACACCCTTTATTATTAGCAAAACTAATGAATGTCATTAGGTATTTAAATATTGCCCAAGCTTTTTGACTGTGAGATGCTGCTTGGCCCCTTTTCACAGAGGTCGATCCAAGTGCTGATTGCTTGGGTGGCCAATGAGTTTGAAAAAGGTGACGGTTTTTAGGCCGTTTCGATGTTTTTTAGTTTTTGAATAGAATGAGTGATCGAGTCAAACCAATTGGGTTTCCTCCAAAGCAGGGCCTTTACGATCCCGCCAATGAGAAGGATAGCTGTGGCGTGGGGTTTGTGGCCAATGTGAAGGGCGTGCCGAGTCACCAAAATGTACTCGATGCCCTCGAGATGCTGGGCAATATGGAGCATCGTGGCGGCTGCGGGTGCGAGCCCAATACCGGCGATGGCGCGGGTATTCTTGTTGGTTTGCCTGAGACTTTTCTGCGCAACGCGGCCAAGGAGGATTTGGGCGTGGAGTTGCCGGCAAAAGGGCGCTTCGGGGCCGGGCTGGTGTTTCTGCCGAAAATCGAGAGCGAACGCCAAAAGTGCATCGCTGCTGTGGAAGCGATTATCGCCGAGCAGGGGCAAAAGTGTATCGGCTGGCGCGAGGTGCCATCGGAGACGGAGGCGGCCAATGTCGGCCCAGCGGCGCGCGCGGCGGAGCCGTACATTCTGCAGTTGTTCATCGGCGCGGCGGACGGGCTGGAGGGGGACGATTTTGAGCGTCAGCTTTATGTCATCCGCAAACGCGCCAGCCATCAACTGCGGTTCGATGAGGGCCTCGCCGAGCGGTTGCTGTTTTACATTTGCAGCCTGTCGAGCAAGGTGATGATTTACAAGGGCATGCTCAACACCGAGCAGGTGATGAAATATTTTACCGACCTCGCCCGGCCCGATTTTCAAACGCACCTCGCGATGGTGCACTCGCGGTTTTCCACTAACACCTTTCCGAGTTGGGACCGTGCGCAACCGTTCCGGTTTATGAGCCACAACGGTGAGATCAACACGCTGCGCGGCAACATCAACGCCATGCGTGCGCGCGAAGGCACGTTGCAAAGCGAGCTGTTCAGCGATGACCTCCAAAAGCTTTATCCCATCATGGAGCCGGAATGTTCCGATTCCGGCAACTTCGACAACGCGCTGGAGTTTCTGCTGATGAGCGGTCGGTCGTTGCAGGAATCCGTGCTGCTGATGGTTCCCGAGGCGTGGCAAAAGCACCGCCAAATGCCACAAGCCAAGCGCGATTTTTACGAGTACAATTCCTGTTTGATGGAGCCGTGGGACGGCCCCGCATCCATCGCGTTCACCGACGGAAAATACATCGGCGCCGTGCTCGATCGCAACGGCCTGCGCCCGAGTCGCTATTATCTCACGCACGATGACCGCGTGATTATGGCCAGCGAAGTTGGCGTGATCCCCATCGATCCCGCCAATGTAAAGGCCAAAGGCCGACTGCAGCCGGGCCGGATGTTCCTCGTTGATTTCGAGAAAGGCACGATGGTTCCCGACGAGGAAATCAAAGCCGATTTTTCCACGCGCCGCCCGTACGGCGAATGGCTGCGCAACCAACGCATCGAGCTGGACGACCTCGCCGCCGCCGGCGACGCGCACGGGTTGGCCGCGGATACCCTCCGCCAGCGGATGCAAGCCTTCGGCTTCACCACCGAGACGATGCAGTTTATGCTGCTGCCGCTCATCCATGAGCTGCGTGATCCTGTCGGCTCGATGGGCAACGACGCCTCGCTCGCCTGTCTCAGTGATCAACCGCGGATGATTTACGATTACTTCCGCCAGCTCTTCGCGCAAGTGACCAACCCCGCCATCGATTCCATTCGCGAGGAAGTCATTATGTCGCTTGAGTGCTATATCGGTCCCGAAAAAAATCTGGTCGACACCACCGAGGCACAATGCCAACGCCTGCGCCTGCCGCATCCCATTCTTACCAACGAAGAGTTGCACGCACTCAAGGGAATGGATTATCGCGGTTGGCGCTCCAAGGAAATCGACATCACATTTCCCAAAATCGATGGCCCCGCCGGCGTCGCAAAAGCGCTCGAGCGCATTTGCGCCGAAGCCGAAGCCGCCATCGCTGATGGTTTCAGCCTAGCCATTCTTTCCGACCGCGCCATCTCTGCTGACCGCATTCCGCTCAGCACGCTGATGGCCACCGGCGCGGTGCATCATCACTTGGTCAAAAACGCGTTACGCACGCAGATCGGGCTTGTGCTCGAAACCGGCGAAGCGCGCGAGGTGCATCATCATTGTTTGCTCGTCGGCTACGGCGCGGATGCGATCAATCCGTATCTCGCCTTCGAGTCGCTGTGGCAAGCGCGCCATGAAGGGCTGACCAATGCCGAAAAATTTGCCGATGACGAATCCATCGTCGCTGCCTACCGCAAAGGAGTGGCCAAGGGGATGCTCAAAGTGATGGCTAAAATGGGCATCTCAACGTTGCACTCTTATAAAGGTGCGCAGATTTTCGAGGCCATCGGTTTGCGGGACGACGTCATCGATCGGTGCTTCATCGGTACCGCCAGCCGTGTTCAAGGCGTGAACCTCGATGAGCTTGCCGAGGAAATGCTGCGCCGCCACGCACTTGGTTTCCCTGAGCGCGCTGAGGATGAGACGGAGAGCTTGCCCAACCCCGGCGAATTCCACTGGCGCGCCGAGGGCGAAAAGCATATGTGGAATCCGGAATCCATTGCTTCACTGCAAACCGCCGCGCGCACGAATAATTTCGATTCATACCAGCAATTTTCTAATCACATCAACGGCGATACCAAAGCGCGCTGCGCGCTGCGCGGGTTGATGGAATTCAAAGAAGGCGTCAACGGCGGCCCAATTCCCATTGACGACGTCCAACCCGCCAGCGAAATCGTGAAGCGTTTTTGCACCGGTGCGATGAGTTTTGGCTCCATCTCCGCCGAGGCCCACGAGGGCTTGGCCATAGCGATGAATCGCCTCGGAGGCAAGAGCAACACCGGCGAAGGGGGCGAAGATTCCGAGCGCTTCAATCCGCTGCCCAACGGCGACTCCAAACGTTCGGCAATTAAGCAGATTGCCTCTGGCCGTTTCGGCGTCACCATTTGGTATCTCACCAACGCCGACGAGTTGCAGATCAAAATTTCCCAAGGCGCAAAGCCCGGCGAAGGCGGCGAACTGCCCGGGCGCAAAGTCGATGACAACATCGCGCGCATCCGCCACAGCACGCCTGGCGTGGGGCTCATCAGCCCGCCGCCCCATCACGATATTTATTCCATCGAAGATTTGGCGCAGCTCATTCACGATCTAAAAAACGCCAACCGCGCCGCGCGCGTGAGCGTAAAGCTCGTGTCCGAAGTGGGCGTGGGCACGGTCGCCTCCGGCGTGGCCAAAGCTCACGCGGATCACATTTTGATTTCCGGCGAAACCGGGGGTACTGGTGCATCCCCGCTGACGAGTATTAAACACGCCGGCTTGCCGTGGGAATTGGGCATCGCCGAGACGCATCAAACGCTGGTTCTCAATGATCTTCGTAGCCGCGTGGTGCTCCAAACCGACGGCGGGCTCAAGACCGGTCGCGACGTGGTCATTGCCGCGTTGCTCGGTGCCGAAGAGATGGGTTTCTCCACCGCACCGCTCATCACGATGGGCTGTATTATGATGCGCAAGTGTCACCTCAACACCTGCCCCGTCGGCATCGCCACGCAGGATCCGGAGTTGCGCAAAAAATTTGCAGGTGATCCGGAGCACGTCGTCAATTATTTGTTTATGGTCGCTGAGGAAGCGCGCCAAATTATGGCCATGCTTGGCTTCCGCTCGATTGACGAAATGGTTGGACGCGTGGACGTACTCGAAATGCAAAAAGCTATCGACCACTGGAAAGCTGACGGCATGGATCTCAGTTCCATTCTAACGCCTATAGAAAAGCCGCATGCGGACGTCGGCACTTACTGCACGCAAACGCAAGATCACGGCTTGGAATTTGCGTTGGACAACGAGTTGCTCCGCTTGGCCAAGGGAGCGCTTGAGTCCGGGGAGCCGGTTGAGATCGATTTACCGATCATCAACACCAACCGCACGGTCGGCACGATTCTAAGCAACGAAATCGCCAAGGCGCACGGCGCGGAATTGCTGCCCGACGATACGGTGAAAATTAAATTCACCGGTTCCGCTGGCCAAAGTCTCGGTGCGTTTCTTGCCAAAGGCGTAAGCATCGAGCTCGAAGGCGACGCCAACGATTATGTTGGTAAAGGACTCTCCGGCGGTCAGCTCACCATTTATCCTCCCAAGGTTTCAACCTTCGCGCCGGAGGAAAATATTCTCGTCGGAAACGTCTGCCTATACGGCGCGACCGGCGGCAAGGCTTTTTTTCGCGGGCGGGCGGCTGAACGATTTTGTGTACGCAACAGCGGCGCGGTAGCGGTCATTGAAGGCGTGGGTGATCACGGTTGCGAATACATGACCGGGGGACGCGCCGTCATTCTAGGCCCCACCGGCCGAAACTTCGCTGCCGGTATGTCCGGCGGCGTGGCTTACATTTGGGATCCGGACAACGCCTTCGCGCCCAATTGCAATATGGAAATGGTGGAAATCGAATCGATGGAGGACGCTGAGGACATCGCCGAGCTGCAAAGCCTCATCGGGGAACATGCTGAACGCACCGATTCCACTGTTGCCGTTAAGTTGCTTGAAAACTGGAGCACGGCGCTTGGTCAATTTGTTAAAGTGATGCCGACGGACTACAAACGCGTGCTGGCGGAGCGCAAAAAGCGTGAACAGGAATTGTCGCTTAATTAATCGAATATTTTCAATGGGTAAACCAACAGGATTTATGGAGTTCGAGCGCGAGGCGGTCCCGTATCGCGATCCGCTAGAGCGCGTGAACGACTATGACGAGATCAATACGAATCCCGCCGAGGAGCATCTGCAAACTCAGGGTGCGCGCTGTATGGATTGCGGCGTGCCCTTTTGCCAATCCGGCACCGGCTGCCCGATCGACAACTTGATTCCCGAATGGAACCATCTGGTCTACCAAAACCGGTGGCGTGAGGCGATTGATAGACTACACAAGACAAACAATTTTCCAGAGTTCACCGGCCGCGTATGCCCGGCGCCATGCGAAGGCGCGTGCGTACTTGGAATCACTAATCCGCCGGTAACGATTAAGAATATAGAGAACACGATCATCGATCGTGCATTCGAGGAAGGCTGGGTGAGTGCTGAGCCTCCCTCGGAACGTACAGGCAAAAAGATCGCCATTGTTGGCTCCGGCCCTGCCGGCTTGGCCGCGGCAGATCAACTCAACAAAGTTGGGCATACGGTCACCGTGTACGAGCGCGCCGATCGTATCGGTGGATTGCTGATGTATGGCATCCCGAACATGAAACTCGATAAAGGTGTCGTGGATCGCCGTGTCAATTTGATGAGAAAAGCCGGTGTGCAATTTGTCACATGTGCGCACGT
>DBNL01000016.1:33724-36626 GCA_002299785.1 Verrucomicrobia bacterium UBA673 | reverse complement strand
TCGGTGGATTGCTGATGTATGGCATCCCGAACATGAAACTCGATAAAGGGGTCGTGGATCGCCGTGTCAATTTGATGAGAAAAGCCGGTGTGCAATTTGTCACATGTGCGCACGTTGGCAAAAAGGAAGACTTCGACTCTGGTCACATGACGCAAATCATGGAGGAACGCGGCTGCGAAATGCGGTTCATTGACCCCAACGATTTGCTGAAGGAAAACGATGCGCTGCTGATGGCCACCGGCGCGACCAAACCCTTCGATCCCACCGGCCGTAACCCAGGGCGCGATCTAGGAGGTATTCAGTTTGCCATGAATTTCCTTACACGTAACACGAAGAGCTTGCTCGATTCCAATCTCGAGGACGAAACGTACACGTCTGCTAAGGACAAGAACGTGATCGTTATCGGCGGCGGCGATACCGGTGCGGATTGCATTGGCACTTCGCTGCGGCACGGTTGCAAGAGTGTGGTGAATTTTGAATTGCTCGACCAACCACCCGCCGAGCGTGCCCCGAACAATCCATGGCCACAGTGGCCGCGCGTTTACCGCCTCGATTACTCGCACGCCGAAAACAAGGCAAAGCACGGCAATGATCCTCGCGCATATCACGTTCTCGCCAAGGAATTCCTCGGTGACGGCAGCGGTCACATCACTGCAGTGAAAACCGTTGAGGTCGATTGGGCCAAGCCGGTCAAGGGCGGCGCGCCGTTCAGCGAAGTGGAAGGCTCAGAAAAGGAATGGCCGGCGGACCTTGTCCTACTCGCCACCGGCTTCGTTGGTCCTGAGTTGGTCGTTGGGGAAATGCTCGGGCTCGAGATCCAAAACCCTCGTGGCAATTGGCAAACCTTTATCGGTGAGCACGGGGAATTCACCACCAACCTTGAGGGCGTTTTTGTCGCTGGCGATTGTCGGCGTGGCCAATCCCTTGTCGTCTGGGCTATCAACGAAGGCCGCGGTGCCGCCCGAGCCATCGACCAATATCTTACCGGTACCAGCCTGCTTCCCTCCCCGGGCGTTACGCAAGGTAGCGCACTCGCTGTCGGTTAGATAAGTTACCCAAGGTTAATTAATCACTTGGTCAGGCGGGGAAAAATCTTTTAATAATTCTAGGAGCGGTTCGGGCCAGAGGCCAAGCGCAAAGACAGCGATTGCCAGCAGGGATAGTGTCAATCCCGCCGCCCACCCAATTTTTATCGGTACAATCGATGCGGCTTTCCCGTCATCGCTGGGGGTGACGAGGAAGGCTTTCAGCACACGCAGATAATAGTAGAGCGACACCACACTCATGATGAGGGCGAAGGCGACGAGCCAGTAAAAGCCGTCGAGCCAATTTGTGGCTTCCGGTGCCGCCTCGATCGCAGTGTAGAAAAGATAAAATTTGCCGAGAAAACCGGCCAGCGGCGGGATGCCGGCCATCGACAGCACGAACACCAGGAACGCTACCGACAAGCCGGGCGTCTTTGTCCAGCAGCCGTTGAAGTCGCTTATTTCCGCGTCGCGTCCCAGCTTGTCGGTCAGCACAGCAACCACCCCGAATGCGCCGAGGCTGGCCAGCGAATAGACCAGAATATAAAAAATGACTGAGATGTTTCCCGCCGCGCTGAATGCCACCACGCCCACCAGCAAATAGCCAGCATTGGCGATGGCACTGTAGGCCAGTAGGCGCTTGAGGTTGGTTTGGCGCAGTGCGCCAAGGTTGCCCACCACCATGCTGAGTACAGCGAGCGCGGCGAGTGCGGGGATCAGGGCTTCTTTGAGTTTCGATGCGTCGGACACCGGTTGCAACAGGGCGATCAACAGTGCTGCTGCGGCGATTTTGGAACCACTGCCGATCCAGCCTGCCACCGGTGTCGGCGCGTTTTGGTAAACATCCGGTGCCCAAAGGTGGAACGGGGCCAGAGCCAGTTTGAACCCCAGTCCGACGAATATCAGCAGGTAGGCTAGCACCAGTATTGGAGAGTGTTGCAGGTCTTGCATTTGGGTGAGGTCGAGTTGCCCCGTAGCACCGTAAAGGTAGCTCAGGCCGAACAGCAGAAAGCCGGATGACACCGCGCCAAACGTCAGGTATTTCAACGCCGCCTCGGCTGAGGCGCGGCTGGCCTGGTTCAACACCGTCATCGCGTAAAGGCTCAGGCTGACCAGTTCCAGCGCGACAAATGCGCCGAGCAGATTGCGGCTGGTCACCACGAACCCCATCCCCAGCGTTGCCAACAGCAGGAGCGCAAAATACTCGCTCACCTGCGGCGTGATCTGATCGCGCTTGGCCAAGGGCAACACACCCAGCCCCATGGCGTACAGTAGAGCCTTCAATGTTAGCGTGCCGGTATTCAGTAACAGTTGGCCTTCAGCGGTGGACTCCATCACGGGCATCGTCCTAGTGATCTGCCACACGAGCACCGCCAGTCCTGCGATCAGCCCGGCTGCCGATATTTGGCAGGCCACTTGGTAGCGCTTGGCCAAGCGGCTGCCGCGCAGGCGCGAGTAATCCACCCCCAACGCGGCGAACAACGCCACTACGACCAGAAGGTCGGGGAGCAGGGCCAATAGTAGCTGTTGATAATCCATGTCGCCTCGTCAGTTGGGAAATCGCTCGAGCATCAATTTCAGGCTGGGCGAAATCTTGTCCGTCAACAGCCAGGGGCACAGGCCGATGAGCAGCGCCGAGCCAAGCAGGATTGCCACGCCTATTTTCTCCGGCATCGTCATCGCCGTATAACTTATCTCCGCATCGCCTGGAGCAGACGTTTTTCGTTCGCGGAAAAATGCTTCGTGAATTTTCACCAGGGTGTAGCCAAACGTGAGCAGTATACCCAACCCAGCGCCACCAACGATCCATCCTGAGAGCGACCCCCACGCCCCGATCAGCACGTACAACTCAGATACAAACCCGCTGAAGCCCGGCA
>DBNL01000016.1:0-33334 GCA_002299785.1 Verrucomicrobia bacterium UBA673 | reverse complement strand
CGGTGCAGTTCATTGAGCATACGCGTCTTGGTGCGCGAATAAATCACCGTGCCCACCAACGCGAAGAGCAGGGCACCGATCACGCCGTGCGAGAACATCTGTAGCACCGCACCGGTCATGCCGGTTAGGTTTAGAGTGGCGATCCCCAGCAGCACAAAGCCCATGTGGCTGACACTCGAGTAGCCGATAACATACTTGAAGTCGTCCTGCTTCAGCGCGACCAGTGCGCCATAGACGATGTTGATCACGGCAACTACCGCCACCCAAGAGGCCCAATCCTGCGCTCCTTCAGGGAGCAGCCCGACGGCCACGCGGAGGCAGCCGTACGCGCCGAGCTTCATCACCACACCGGCGAGCAGCATGCTTACCGCTGTCGGCGCTGCCACGTGGCCGGTCGGTGCCCAAGTGTGGAACGGCCACATGCCGGCCATTATGGCGAAGCCGACGAAAATCATCGGGAAAATCCATTGCTGCGCCTCTGCCGGCACTTGTCCCTCCTGCAACTTAAGCAAGCTGAACGTCTTCAACGACTCGCCGGAGGCGTCGTTTGCTAAAAAGAAAACCGCGATCATCCCCAGTAACACTAGGGCGCTGCCGCCGAAGGAATAGAGTACCAGCTTCATCGCCGCGAACTGACGCCGTACGCCGCCCCAGATGGCGATTAGGAAATATTTTGGGACTACCGCGATCTCGTAAAACACAAACAGCAGAAACAGGTCGAGCGACAGGAATACGCCGTACACACCGCCGATCAGCGCAAAGTAAAAGGCGTAAAACTGGTTCGCACGCGACTCGAGTGTCCAACTGAACAAAACACCACACACCGCCACCAAGCCGGTCACCAGCAGCAGTGGCAGGCTGATACCGTCGTAGCCGGTGGTAAAGCCGATGCCGAGCGACGGAATCCATTCAGCCTCGAGCAAGTCCGCGAATTCGCCGCCGGAATAATTCACATAACAGACTGCTGACACACCCAGTCCAGCGGCCGCGAAGGCCAACGCCACCCAGCGAATGCGCCGGTGTGCACTCGATGGCATAAGACCGCACACCAGAGCGCCGATGAAGCTGAGAATGATGGTGAGCAGCGCGGTCATTTCAGGGGATCAATTGGCTGAACATTAGCCAGGTTTTGGGATAGATGCCGGCCCAGAAAACAAGGATGATGATCGGGGTTAAAATCAGGATTTCGTTTCGGGTTAGGTCCGGCATGGACTTGTATTGTTCGTTGACCGGTCCGGTGAAAACTCGTTGCAACATGGTTAGCAAAAAGACGGCTGTTGCCAGCAGAGCAAGCGTCGCCGCGACCGTTACACCCGGTGCGACGGCGAACGTGCCGCTAAAAATCAAAAACTCCGCGGCGAATCCCGCCATGAACGGCAGGCCAAGCGAGCAGAATGTGAGAATGAAAAACACCGCTGCGAATCGGGGAGTGACAGCGCTGAGTCCGCCGAATTCATTCCGCCCGCGTAAGCCGGTGCGTTCTTCCAGCAGACCGACGAGATAAAACAAGCCGGCTGCTGCCAAGCCGTGGGCAAACATTTGTAGGATGACTCCCTGCGTCGCCAGCGCGTGCGCATCCACTTTAAGTCCGTTCGCTGCGATGCCCAGTGCGCCCACGCCGAGAACGCAATAGGCCACATGGTTTAGCGACGAGAAGGTAAGCAGGCGCTTGAGATCGGTCTGTCGTAATGCGAGGAACGCGCCCCACAGGATCGTCACCAGCGCGAAGGCCATCAGCGTGTCGGCGTGCTGCTTCAGTTGCTCAGGGAAGATGGGGACTATGATTCGAAGGAAACCGTACACGCCCATTTTCGACATCACGCCGGTGAGCAGCATGGCCACCGGTGTCGGCGCGGCTGCGTACGCGGGTGCCTGCCAAATGTGCAGCGGGGCGAGTGGCACCTTCACCCATAGGCCGGCGAGTATCGCGAAGAAAATAAGAGGGCTGACGCTGACGTCTTTTTTGTCGAGTTGGATGAAGTCAAACGTGTCAGTTTGCTCATACAAAAACAGGAAGCCCAGCAGCATCGCCACGCTGCCCAGCACGGTGAACAGGACAAAATTCAGTGCTGCGCTGTGTCGCTCCTCTCCTTTGCCGAAGAGTTTGATCAGGAAAAAAGACGGCACCAGCACCAGTTCCCAGTAGAGGAACCAGTGGAAAAAATTCAGCGCGGTGAAGGTGCCAAATAGTCCGGTGAAGAGCAGGCAGAGCAGAATAAAATAGGTGCGCGGCCGGTCGGTGTGCTGCCACGAAGCCAGTACAACGAGAGGCGCGAGAAGCGCCGACAACAGCAGCACCAGCGCGTTTGTACCATCGAGGCCGACGAAATAATGAACGCTCAGCGCAGGAATCCACGCCACTTTTTCGCTGAATTGTAAACCGGCGACGGTAATGTCGAATTGCACCAGCATCCATACCGCCAAAGCCAGCGACACCAGCGCGCCGGCGAGCGCCACGGAGCGGGCGCGGCGTTCCGGCAGGGCCAGTATCAGCAAGGCCGCCACTACCGGGGCCAATGTGAGTGCGGTGATCATTTTATCCAGAACACGAGGACCCCCAGCGCCACCGCACCGACCGCGATGAGGCGGAGGTAGCCGGGCAGAAAGCCGTTTTGCGGGCGGGTCACGGCGTGGCCGGCCGAGCGCAGCTGGTTGCACATGCCGTCGAATGCCAGCTTGTCGATCAATTTTCGGTCGCCGCCGACGGCGAAGCCGGTGCCGATTTTGTTGGCCAGTGTAACGAGCAAGTCACGGATGAAGTGCAGCAACTCGTTGAGTTGTTCCGCGATGATGATGGCCAAGCTCCACAGTCGGCCCACCGTGGCGGCGTACAATTCATCGAACCACAGTTTGCGCTCGAGCGGCGTGACGGCGAGCGGATCATTCTCTTGGCCAAGTGCTCGCCCGCGATAAATCAGCCAGCCAAGCGCAATGCCGCCGAGCGCGACGGCAATGCTTACGACGATGACAATGGTTTCATGCTGTGCCGCCTCACCCGGCAGATTGGCCAACACGCTGTCCTTGACCAAGCCGCCGAGGCCAAGCGCGAAGAGGGCGAGAATGACCAGCGGCACTGTCATGATGCGCGGACTCTCGTGTGGCGTGTGCACACCGCGATGCGTGCCGGGGAAAACGTAGATGCACTGGCGCGTCATGTAGACCGCTGTCAGTAGCGACGCGGCGGCGGCGATCCAAAAGACCGGTTGATTCGTGGCCCAAGCGCCGGCCAAAATTTCGTCTTTGCTGAAAAAGCCGCTCGTGAACGGGAACGCCACCAGTGCGAGTGTGCCACAAAGGTAGGCGATGGTCGTCACTGGCATCGGCTTGGCCAAGCCGCCCATTTTGCGGATATCTTGTTCCTCGTGGCAGCCGTGAATGATCGAGCCCGCGCCGAGGAACAGCAGTGCCTTGAAAAAGGCGTGTGTCAGCAAATGAAACATTCCCACCGACACGCCTGCCACGCCGAGGCCGACCATCATCAGGCCAAGCTGGCTGACCGTTGAGTAGGCCAGAATGCGTTTGAGGTCGTATTGGCCAAGGGCGATGAACGCCGCCACGAGCGCAGTGATAGCACCCACCCACGCCACCACAGGCAGAGTGCCGCCGGCTTCAAACAGCGGGATCGTCCTCGCCACGAGGAAAACACCGGCCGCGACCATTGTCGCTGCATGAATCAGCGCGCTGACCGGCGTCGGGCCTTCCATCGCGTCCGGTAGCCAGACGTGCAGTGGCAACTGGCCGGACTTGCCCACCGCCCCCATGAACAGCAACAGGCTGATCACCGCCGCGACCTCCACTCCCCAAATCATCCCGGTTGGCAAAGTCTCCAGCAGGCCTTTGCCATCGTCGTAAAGCGTCAGCGTACCGGTCATCTTGAATGCCAGCAGGATGCCGATGAGAAAACCCATGTCGCCAATGCGCGTGATGATGAACGCTTTTTTGCCGGCTGCTGCGGCCTCAGGTTTGTGGAACCAGAAACTGATAAGCAGGTACGACGCGACGCCGACAATTTCCCAGCACATGAACAGCAACAACAGGCTGTTGGCCAACACGAGACCAAGCATCCCGGCGGCGAAAAGCGATAGGTAACAGAAAAACCGCGCCATGCGTTGGTCGTCTTTCATGTAGCCAGAGGAGTAGATGAAAATAAGCAGGCCGATGAAAGTGACCATCGCCAACATCGCGCCGTTGAGCGGATCGAGTACGAAGCCAAGCGGAATGGCTGTGTCACCAACAGTGAGCCAAGGGATGTTGAACGTGGTGTGGACATCCGCTGCCATACCCCATGCCTCGTTGAACGCAGCTAGCGCCAGTCCACAAGAGGCAAGCATCGCGGCGATGGCCACGCCGGCGGCGCGGCGACCGTCCTTCAACATGTACGTCAATACGGCGGCAAGCAGCGGCAGCAGGGGAATGAGGGCCAGCGTGGTTGTAGTCATTATTCCCTTAAAGTGTTAATGGACTCCAAATCCACGGTTTTGAAATGCCGGTAAACCGCAATCACCAGCGCCAGGCCCACGGCCACCTCAGCAGCAGCCACGGCGATCGCGAACAGCGTGAACATAGGCCCGTGCAGCAGCTCTGGGTTATCGCTGTAGCGCCAGAAGGCGATGAAGTTCAGATTGGCGGCGTTGAGCATGATCTCGACGGAAAAAAGCACGACGATGGCGTTGCGCCGCGTGAATGCGCCCATCAATCCAACGCAAAAAAGTACCGCAGCCAAAATGAGGTAATGGTGCAAAGTCATTCCGGTGAATCCTCCTCCTTTGGCATGCGTAAGCCCTGCGCCGCAGTGACTGCACCGATGAGCGCCGCGGTGAGCAGCAACGCCAGCACCTCCAGTGTCACCACGTAAGGGTTTATCAGCTTGTGGCCAAGCGCCTCCACTGATGGCTTAATTGGCTGCGCGGCGTCCTGTGATGGCAATTGCTGGATGGGACGCAGCAACAGAACGACAAACACCGCCGCCGCCGCCAAGAGGCCCCAAGACCAGCCGCGCGAAATCATTCGACGATCGTCGTCTCCGGCCACTCGCTCTGTGAGCATGATGGCGAACAGCAGCAAAACACCGACCGCCCCTATGTACACGAGTACCTGAACCGCCGCAATAAACTCGGCGAGCAGCAGCAAAAACAACCCGGACAGCCCCGCGAAGAAAACCAGCAATGCGAACACGCCGTGAATGAGGTTGCGCTTGCGCACTGCCACCAGTGCTCCGAGTACAGCGATGGCGGACAAGATCCAAAATGAAATTTCCTCGTTCATTCAGCGTACTTGTACTCGCGCGGGCGCACTTTGCCGCGGTTCAGTTGGTTCAGTCCACTGGCGGCACCATACAAAACCGCTAGTGAGATCACCCAAGTGATTACCATGATAAATTGGCTGTCTAGTTGTTTCGCGTGCCAAGCAAAGCCGGCCACAAAGATGTTTAGAATGGAAAGCGGCAGCATGAATTTCCAAGCAAAACCCATCAACTGGTCAACTCGCAAGCGGGGCAGGGTGCCTCGCAGCCAAATCATCACTGCGATAAGGGCGAATATTTTTGCGAGGAACCAAATGACACTGAGCCATGGCAGCACAGCCAAGCCGGGACCATCGCCGCCGCCGAGGAACAGTGTGACCGCCAAGCCGCTGATGGCGAACATGGCGATGTATTCGGCGAGGAAAAAGAGAGCGAACTTAAAGCCGCTGTACTCGGTGAAATAGCCGGCAATGATTTCGCTCTCGGCCTCTGGGAGGTCGAAGGGCGAGCGGTTGGTTTCCGCCAGTGCGGCGATGAAGAAAATAACAAAGGCCGCGAAGCCCCATGGGTAGAAAACGAACCAGTTTCCGCCCTTTTGCTCGCCGGCGATTTCGGCGGCGTCGAGGCTGCCGACCATCATCACCACAATGACTGCGGAAAGCACGAGCGGGATTTCATAGCTGATCATCTGCGCGACGGCGCGCATGCCACCGAGCAGCGAGTACTTGTTGCGCGAGGCCCAACCGGCCATGAAGACTGCAAGCGTGTTAAGACCTGTGATTGCAAAAAAGAAAATGACCGCGCCATCGAGAAGGAAGGCTTTTACTGAGTTTTCGTTGAGCCAAGGAAAATCAAGTGGGAGGAAGCAGAGAACCAGCATCGAAGGTATGAGCGCGAGGATGGGGGCGAGCAGGTGAAAGAGGCGGTCGGCGCCGGTCGGGACAATGTTTTCCTTGAAGATCATCTTGATGCCGTCGGCGGTCGGTTGGCCAAGGCCGAAGAGGCCGATGCGCGTGCACGGAATGCCCACCTTGTTGGGGCCGATGCGATTTTGAATACGCGCGAGAGCCTTGCGCTCGAGCCAGGTCGTGAAGGCGAATACCGTCGCAAAAATCAGCATCAGCGGCACGGTAGCAATGAGGATATCAATGAGGAGTTCGAAGCTCATTTGGCATCCTCCTTGGCTGCTTCCGTCGCTTTTTTCTCTGCAGCAGCTCTGGCCTTCTCTGCAGCGGCTTTTTTCTTGGCTTCCTTGGCTGCTTTTTCGGCAGCAATTTTTGCGTCGCGCGCGGCAGCTTCCTCGGGGTGAATCTTGTGGTAGTAGTCGTTGCTCTTGAGTAGGTCATCGCGCCGCATCAGCAGGCCGCCGAAGCGGTCGGGTGTGCTCAACTCGAACTGGCTGTTCATCACGATGGCGTCGAAAGGGCAGACCTCTACGCAAATCTGGCAGCTCATACAGACCGATACGTCGATGTCGAACACCGCTGGCCGCTTGATGTATTTGCCGTTCTCGTCGTAGTCCTTCTCAATGTAAATACATTGCGGCGGGCATTCGCGCTCGCAGATTTGGCAGGCGACACAGCGGACGGTGTCCATCGGTTCGCCGCCGTCGTGCAACAACATGGGGAAGTTGCGGCTGTATTCCGTGACGGTAGTAGTATCGCTGAGCTGTTCGCCTTTTTCTTTCGGGTAATCGCCAATACCTTGCGGGAGCGCGCCGTCGGCGCGCCACGAGTAATCGATTGTGGGGAGGCGTTCCTTCTTGTTAGTATAAGAGCCCAAAAAATTCCGCAGTGTTACTGCCATGCCCTTGAAAATGCCACCACCGAGAATGCTCATCGATCCACCTCCCCGAGGACGATGTCGATACTTCCGAGAATGATGACGGCATCGGCTATTTTTCCGCCGAGACACATGTCTCGGAGGACAGTGAGATTAATGAGCGACGGCGGCCGGACCCGGTAGCGGTACGGCTTGGGCGTGCCGTCGGCGATGAGGTAAAACCCCAGCTCACCTTTCGGCCCCTCGATGCGACCGTACGACTCCGCCGGCTTGGGCTTAAACACTCGGGGCGCGTTGCCCATGATTTCACCTTCGGAAATGCCGGCGAGTGCCTGTTTCAAAATCCCGATGCTCTCACGCATCTCGAGCACGCGAATCATGAAGCGGTCGTAACAGTCGCCCGTGTCTCCTTCTGTGTAAGGCACGCGAAACTTGAAGCGGTCGTAGATTCCGTATTGATCCACCTTGCGCAAATCGTAAGCCACGCCACTGGCGCGGAGCATGGGGCCGGTGACGCCGGCGCTGATGGCCAGTTCGCGCGGCAAGTTGCCCACACCCTGCGTGCGGCTGAGGATGATTTCGTTTTCGCAGAGAAGCTGTTCGTACTCGTCGAGGAAGTAGGGAAAGCGGTCAACCACTTCGCCTGCGCGTTTGAGCCAACCCTCGGGCACGTCGTTGCGCAGGCCTCCGAAGCGAAAGTAGTTGCACATCATTCGAGCCCCGCTGGCTTGCTCGAATAGGTCAAGAATCTTCTCGCGCTCGCGGAAGGCGTACAGTAGCGGCGTGCCCAGCGCCCCGAGGTCATTGATAAAAAAGCCAATGAGTGTAACGTGATTAACCAGCCGCGTCAGCTCGGCCATGATGACACGCAGGTATTCGGCGCGCTCGGGCACCTCGACCTCGATGAGCTTCTCCGCCGCCAGAGCGTAGGCCCAGTTGTTGGTCATGCTGTTAAAATAATCGAGCCGATCGGTGAACGGCATGCTAGAGAGGTAGCTCATGTTTTCTGCGAGCTTCTCGTGGTTGCGATGCAGGTAGCCGAACACCGGCCGCAGGTCCACCACCGTCTCGCCATCGAGTTTCACGTCCATGCGGAATACTCCGTGCGTGCTTGGGTGATGCGGCCCCATCGAAACTTCCAGCAGGTTGGTCTCGAGACCATCCTGCTGTATTAGTTCGTAATTGGGTGCGGCGGCGGTGCTCAAACGATGACTTTCCCCTTTTGGTGTTTCTCCAATATTTCGTTGTGAGGTGTGGGCTCCCACTCGTAGTCGAATGGTTCGGTATAATCCTTGCGCATGGGGTGGCCCTCAAATTCATCCCACATCAGGATGCGGCGCTGGTCCGGATGGCCCTTAAAATTAACGCCGAACAAATCAAATACCTCTCGCTCCTGCAAATCGCAACTACGCCACACGGGTGTGAGCGACTCCGCCTCGGCGTTGTCTCGACTGGTTCGTTGCTTGAGAACCAGTGGGCCGGTTTTATTTTGCATCGAGTAGAGATGGTACACCACATCGATTCTGGCCGGCTCGGTGCGCGTGACGGTTTCCACCTCGCCGGCGTCGTTCGTTATTTTTTCCTTCACCTCGCGTTCAAGGTAATCCACGCCGGTGACATTGCTGCAGTAATCGAGGCCATGGCCAAGCAGCCACTCGGCCATGGTGCGCGCTTGGCCAAGCGGCACAATGACCGCGCCGGCGGCTTCATCCCATTCTGCATCGGGGAACTGCTGCAGTACCGGTTCGTGGGAAATTTCGTTCACGCCGTGGCTTCCTCCAGCGGCTTGGCGTTCGGGTTGGAGGGGGGCTGCCACACCCCGGGATTGAACGGCGGCTCGAGATCCTTGCCCGTGAAGCGCGGAACAGGGTATTGCCGGCGGCCCTTGGTGAAGGCGGGGTCGTTCCCAATATCCTGAGTGAGGATTTTTTCCTGCAAATAATTGAGCGACTGCAAAACCGCCTCGGGTCGGGGCGGACAGCCCGGCAGATAAACGTCCACTGGAATGAACCGGTCGATGCCCTTGAGTACGTTGTAGCCCTGCTTGAACGGCCCGCCAGAAATCGCGCACGCGCCCATCGCGATGACCCACTTGGGCTCTGGCATCTGGTTGTAAATTCGCACCACCTGTGGTGCCATTTTCTTGGTGACTGTGCCGGAGACAATCATCAGGTCCGCCTGGCGCGGCGTGGGGCGAAAGACCTCTGAGCCGAAACGGGAGATATCGAAACGCGACGTGGCTGAGGCGATCATCTCGATGGCGCAGCAGGCCAAGCCGAATGTCAGCGGCCACACCGAGTTACCACGCGCCCAGTTGTAGAGAAAATCCACTGACGACACTATGACCCCAGCGCGTTCGAGTTCCGCGCGTGTCGTGTCATCGAGATCGATGCCTGGATTGTTGTTGTCAGTTGTCATTCTCAAGGATGGAAGACTTCCACGTCGTCCGCTTCTTTATACCAAAATTAATTCAAAAATGGGAAGAGTTGGAACGTGTCCCACCCGTCATTTCCAAGTCAGTACACCTTTAATCCACAAATAAATCAAACTCTCCGCCAGTAGCAAAATGAACACGCCCATTGCCAGGAATGCCCCGAACGAAAGTCCCGTGAATGCTACCGCCCATGGGTAAAGAAAGACGGCCTCGATATCAAAAATAACAAACGCCAGCGCGTATAAATAATACTGCACGTTGAACTGCACCCACGGATCCCCCTTGGATTCCAGCCCGCACTCGAAGGGTGCTTCCTTGATATCTCCCGGTTTCTTTGGAGCGAGGATCGCAGAGAGTATGAGCGGGGCACAAGCGAATCCGACAGCCAATAAGGCCATCACCCCCAGCAGTAGATAAGCGGAATATGGCTCGCTCGGCGCACTGGCAAGTAGCGGGACAATATTTAAAGTTGAAAGCAACCCGGATGGCATTCTTTGTCGGAGGGGCTAACTTTCCCCTATGTGGCGGCACATTGTTCGGTTTTACTGTTAGAAGTCAAGACCCTCTGCGTGCTTAGAGGCTGTTCCGTATAGTCAGTCGATTGGACAAGCCGCGCCTTGTAGTCGAGATCAATTCTCCGTTTGGTCAACCGGTGGCGCGAGCACGACACGGAAGCCACCAAGTGTCCAGCGGTAATCCGGTTTCTGTGGCTCGGCTCGGCAGGCGGAACGCAGGATGCTACTCGGACAGTAGTAGGCTCCGCCCCGGAAGATTTTCATCTTTCCTGAGTCAGAGTAGGCCGTGCCGCCCGGGTATGCCCTGTAGGTGTCGAGGCACCATTCGAATAAGTTGCCGTGTATGTCATAAAAGCCCCATGGATTAGGTGTCAATAGACCAACCGGTTTTGGCTTGCCGTTGCTGTTTTCCGCCCACCAACCGTACTGGCTCAATAGCGCCTTGTTATCGCCATAGCTATAGGCATTTTTTGTTCCTGCGCGGCAGGCGTATTCCCACTCTGCCTCTGTGGGTAGGCGGTAGTGGTAGCCGGAAGGGATAGTATTTCGTGTGCGTTGCTGCTTTGAGAGCCGTTTGCAATATTCCCGAGCTTCGTGCCAGGTTACCTTATTCACCGGCAAGTCAGATGTATAATCAGTGCTGCTGGGATTGCTGTCCATGAGGAGCATGAACTGTTCCTGTGTAACCTCGTAGCGGTCCATCCAAAATCCGTGTGGAATGGAGGCATTATGTGCGGGCCCTTCATCTTTATATCTTCCGGACTCATTCTCAGGGCTACCCATCAAAAAATTGCCCGGTGGAAGCCAGATCAGGTTGTTCGGTAAATTAATATCCACCCACGAGAGTTTAAAAAAAGAGGTACCATTCGCTTTTGGTTGAACAGTCAGAGCGGCCGATTTGACTTTGTTAGAAGGGAAGGCGTGTGCCGCCGACCAGTAAGTGTCTTTGGCCATGGGGCCGGTGGATTGCCAAATGACAGCCACGCCCGTTTTAGGCAGATTGGAGGCAGTAAGAGAGTAGGTGTCATTCGAGTCAGTAGGTGACAACCGTACCGCAACTTGGGCACGCGCTTGTGTGGTTGAGCCAGCTAGGCCAAGCATGAAGCAAAATTGACAAATGGAACGATACTGCATAGGCAAACTTTTCGGTTAGCACTTTTAAGGGGAAACTAGGAATCATGCCATATCTTTTTGGTCTAGATGGGGAAATTCCTCGAAAAAAACGAAACCGGAGGGGTCAGGTTGAAGAAACCTGCAACCCCTCCGGGGATAGTTCAGAGAATATAATGTTAGATGTTTGTAGATACTCACAGAAGCGCTTACATTCACACGCTGTGTGAGACACGCGGAATTTTACAGCATTTCCAATATCTGACAAGAACTTTTTTTGGTGTCACCGCTTTGTGACAAAATACCGGCCTTCAGCTTTCGTCAAAAGTACAAATTGCCCATCATCTTTGGCTTTTTTCGGAATGTGGCTCCCTTGATCCACTCCACGTGCCCGTCATAAAAACCCTCGTTTGAGCCGTCCGGCTCGTCGCCGCGGTCGTTGTAATGGTTGACACCGCGCATCAGCGGATTGGGATCGCCCGGCCGCCCCCACGAGCCCTGAAGTTTGCGGTTCAGGTCGGCCCAAATAACTTTGTAATGGGGGTTGCCCGTCGCTTTCACCGCAAAAACCGGCGTGCGAACGGTCTCCTGAAATATTGATCGGTTGTTGGAGAAGCGCGTTTCGCCGGCGAAATAGAAATAACCCATCACCGAGTCGCGCCCGCCTGGCCAGGCCCAGAAATCGTCGCGGTTCCAGCTCCGATTGGACGGGCAGTAAAACATCGGACGCCGGATGTGGTACTGTTTAGTCATAGTGTCACGAAACCAAACCGAGTTCCAGTACGGGCTGCTCGAGCCGCCGGGCGGGAACGTTTCGTCGTTGTCGCCGGCGTACATCGCCAGCGACAGCAGCCATTGGTGGCTGTTGTTTTTGCAAGTGGTGCGGTGCGCCTGCTCCTTGGCCCTAGCCAATGCTGGCAGCAGCAAGCTGGCGAGAATGGCAATGATGGCAATCACCACCAGCAACTCAATCAGCGTGAATGCAACTCGCCGGCTTTTCTTCAAGAGGAGAAAACTCATCGTGTGTGGCGCTGAATATGAGAAAAGAATTTTTTTTGGAAAGTTAAAAATTTCCTCTTAACCCGACCCTCTGACGCAGCGAGAGAGAGGTTGGCTGAATGCGGGATGATGGAGGGAGCGCACGTGGTTCGTCACTCGCGCAGACGCATTGGGCGATTGTCGCGGATTTGTATGAGTTGCTGCACCTGGTTGGTTAGTCGTTGGCCGTTGGCACTCAGCAGCACGGCGGCGGGATTCGTAGGGGTGTCGCCGAGTGACTCCGCCCACATCGTCAAGGCGGCCTCGCGCTTGACCAAGCGAGCTGGTTCATCGGCGACAAAGTCGTACTTGAACCCTTCAAAACCAGGTTGCTTGGTCAGGGCCTTGTGAGCCATGTAGCGGACGGCGGAGTAGGGGTCGTTGAGCAATTCGGAGAGCAGCGGTTGCTGCCATCCGCTGCCACTGGCCGCAAGCGCCGGTTGCCAGCCCATGTGCCAGGCGGCAAGGGCACGTTGACCTGCGTCGCCCTTGAGCAGCCAAAGTGCCGAGGCGGCGATCTTGCGGTGTTCATCCGGTACGGTCGGCTTGGCCTGCGCTGTGCGATCGGCCAACTGTTCGGCGGTCCACTCGAGCGTCTTGTCAAGATGGCACAAATTGCAGGCGTTAGGCCTGCCGGTCGCGAGGGTGGTGGCGACATTGGGGGTCTCGATGGTGTGGCCGCGAATGGCCTTAAGCAGGCCATACGACGTGTGTGGCATGTGGCAGTTGGTGCAATTGCTGCCGGGAGAGTCGGCGGCGTGGCGTGTGTGCCGGGTGAGGTCGTCGGCCATTTCGTCGTGGCACTGGAGGCAGGCTTGATTGCCTCGCATGCCGCGCGCAAGTTGATCGTCGGGATCGCTCTTGTGCATCGAGTGGCAACTGATGCACGACATTTGCCCCTTTTGAAAACAGGCCGACTCAAGCAGTCCGTTGTACTCGCGGCCGGTCACGCGGATGTGTCCATCTGGCCAAAAAAAATCGTTGAAAATGTGTGGATTCTTTTCTAGCACTGGCTGGAGCCATGGTTGCTTATCGATTTGGGTGGGGCGGATGATAGGCGTGGTTTTGTCGAGATCATCGCCGGGGCGATAACGGAAACCGTGTGCGGTCCATTCCTCGTTTTTGTCGAACCACTTCATGCCGTGGCACGAGCCGCAAACCTGCGAACTTCGAACGTGATCCAAATCTGCCGGCTGCACGATGGCCAAAGGTTCGGCCCTGAGTGCCGCTTGGCGTTTAGGCTCGGGGAGCTTGGCCAAGCGTTGTTGCCGATCGACGTGTCGCTTGGCCGGGCCGTGGCAGGCTTCGCAGGAGATGCCGAGGTCGGCCACGCGCGACTCGAATCGTTGTGCCGCCTGATTGGGGCGCGGCTGTGGGCCGGTAGTATGACAGCGGATGCAGTTCATGTTCCAGTTCTCCTTACTGAGGGTCGTATGCGGGTTGCGGATAAACAGGCTGCTGCGAGGTGCCCATCGTTGGTCGTCGATCAGCCACGCGAAAGGAAAGCCGATCTGCAGATTGCCCTTCATGCCAGGTAGCCAAAAAACCTGCATGTGATGTGATCCTGTGACCATGCCAAGGCGTAAATGCAGGGGCTCCGGGTCGTGGTTGTCGGGCGAGGCATTGGCGGCGTCGATACTTTCGATGGTCGTCCAGTATTCGTCACCGCGCTGGTGCATGGTGAAGCGTTCGCCCTGAAACTTGTGCGATTGACCATCGAACGCCGCTCGGACGGTCTCGGGCGACATGAGTTGCGTCATAGTGCGGTGGTACGAGGCGTGCCAGCTTTTGTGCTCGTCGTCGTGGCAGTCGCGGCACGAGTCCGAACCGGCGTATTCGCTGTCCTCGCGTCGGAAGGGAAGGGTGGAAGCAAAGGGCGGTTGCGCCTGGCTTAGCACCTGGCCTGGCGGTTCAGGCGGGGCGGTGAGATTGATAGCAAGCAGGACGGTGGCGACAATCGACAGGGAAACTATCCATCGTAGGGTGGAGGGGTGAGTTTTTGTATCTTGGCCGTGCATGTTGCCTCTCCGAGGTAAAGTGCTGCGCCACGCTGGGGAAAGAAAAAAGACGGCCTGTATTTACGGGCCGTCTTTTGTGAAATAGCTTGCTGGGCTTAACGGCTTGAGCTGCCCCACCATATGTCGTTTGGGGCGGCTGGACGACCCGATTCTTGGGCCATCTCGTAAAATTTCTTGTATGTCAGGTTAACAGAGGCACCGGAGACGATACCCACTGTGGCTGCACCTCCAACATCCGTTCGGTTATTTTTATTTGAACCACCGGTCTTGTGTCGCTGGGAGATACCCTCATGCGGCTGATTACCAGCATCGTTGAACCAAAAAGGAGTTGTGTCATCAGTCTCCCACTGGACGATGTCGCCTGGATTCGTGGCTGAAATCTTGCGAACCTTTGAGGCGTCGTATGAGCCAGTTGCAGGGCTGGGATTGTTGTGAAAGAAAATGATATTCCCGTTCCATGTGTAGCTGGTCAACTTGATTGGGCGTTGAAGAAAAAGCTTACTGTTGGTACCGGTGGAGGTAGCTTTATCCTTTGGGCACATCAACACTTGGGGATTGTTCCCCAGATAATTACCCAGTTGGCCATGCTTGAATGATTCGTACTGACCAGCCATCTGTTTCGCTAAACCCTTTATGCCGGGGTTTCCTTGATACGCTGTCATGGCTGTTGTGCCTGTCCAGTTGTGAGAGGGCACATCACATTTTTTGCCAGCGGGGAATTTTGTGGATTTTTCTGCTGCCGAACCAGCATAGGCCCATCCTGTGGGGCCACTTCCATTACCACCCCAAGTTGGATGGGGCATGTACTCCTCATTGTCGCCGGTGAACATATTTAACGCCAGCATGATTTGCTTGTTGTTATTCCAGTCAATGGAGTTGTGGGCCTTGTCTTTGGCTCGGGACAGAGCCGGTAGCAGCAGCCCGGCGAGAATGGCTATGATAGCTATCACTACCAGCAATTCGATCAGAGTAAAGCCAAGTATAACTTTGGTTCCCAGTGTTTTACGAATAGGTGTATTCTTCATGAGTTAAAATTATTTAGATGGGTCGCGCGATATTGGAACATTTAAAAGACGTGAAGGAATATTAGAGCTGCCTCGCCTTTTAAGTCAAATAATAATATTCGAGTAATTTTTTTGTTTGGCCAAGGGGGGGATTAGGTCAGACACAGATTTCAAGAGTTTCTCTTTCATTTTAAGCCACTGTCACCAGCGTCTTCTTTTCCTCAAAAGTGGAATCCCCGTACTCTAAACTGCAAAAAAAAGACCCTCCCGTTTGGGAGGGTCTTTGTAAGAATGATTGTATGAATTACTTCCCGCTCGGGAACATCAACTCGTTGTCATTGTCGCTCGAGTCGATCATGTATTGAGCGAGTTTTGAAGAACTGGCTTGCTGCACGGATGAGTCTGACAAAAGGAGGTTTCCTTGGTTCTCATGCATGCTCTCAGTCCACATAGGTGTCTTTTTGGCAGTAAACTTTTTCTTGAATATGATGTGAGCTGCCTTTTTGTCGTCGTCGTTGTTGTACTTGCCAAACATGACGTTACGGGTACCTGCCAATATGTTGTTTGGCTTGGACTCGTCGGCACCCTTACCAAGGAAGTAGCTGTAGCTTAAAGTGCCTTTAGTATGTTTTTTTGATGTTCCTTCGCAAAACGGGACAACATTTTTGCCGGCAGCACCGCGAGGCTTGCCATTCATAAAGCCGTTGGCTTGAGTTCGGTTGCCATCACGTGGAGACCTCACTACTTTAGGGTTGCTCAACTCGTTAGAGAGTGCCTGCCAGTGTCTGCAGCCTTCTAAAGCTTTTGCCTTCGCCAAGTATTCGGCGGAACCACCTTCCACCTCTGACACCTGCCACGGGAACCGATCCTGGTTATCCGTCGCGTAGATGCGAGTGGCGATACCAACCTGCTTGAGGTTGTTTACACAAGCGATGCGCTGTGCCTTTGCCTTTGCCTTCGCCAATGCAGGCAGGAGCATACCAGCCAAAATAGCGATGATTGCGATAACGACCAACAGCTCAATGAGCGTGAAGGCCCCGACTTTGTTTTTTTGATAACGCTTCATGATGCGGTTCTCGGTTTTTATGTTTAGTTAATAGTTAACACTTCACCTTTTTGGTAAAACGGAGGCGAAGCTTCGTGTCCTGTCGAACCGTTGTCAACGCCAAACTTAAAAAAAAATAGCACATTAAATGCCATTATTTTTTAATGCTAATATAGTTAACTTCACGCTGTGAAACGATACCGAAAAGTGTGATTCTCACTCTAAGCGCGTGTTTTTCACGCATAAATCCCTCCCTTTGATTTTTTAATCTTCATAACATTCAAAGGAGTCTTGGGGCATGGATAAACTAAAAAAGTTGGTTATTTTTTCCGTGATCTCTTTTTGAATATCTACTTTTATTTGGCAATTCTAACCTAAAGTTGTCCTTAGTTTTAGGAATGTTAACGTTGTGGGGGGGTACGCTGCGGGATACAAGCGTGCCGGTGGCAATAAAATTGCTGGAAGCGAGCTGGTGGTTTGCCCGGCTATGGAGCCGCCTATCTCATAATGAATCTTGAAAATCGACTTCTGCGTCTTTTAGGGCGCAAACATTACGTCCCATCAGGGGCGGATGAGATCACCGCAAAACTCGAACTTGGTCAAACGGAAGCTAAGGAAGTGCGGGCTGAATTACGCAACCTCGTGCGCTTGGGCCGGGTGGTCCGGTTGCCCGACAAGTGTTTCGCTTTGCCGGGAGACGAGGACTTAGTCGCGGGGCGAATTCTGATGAACCGCCGCGGCGGCGGACGAGTCGTGACAACTGACGCAACGCAGCCCTCGATAGACATCGCGCCCAACGCAGCGCGCACCGCGATGCACAACGACAGAGTATTGGTGTTGGTTGATCGCCCGGCAGCGACCGGGCGCCGACAGGCCCGTGGCCGGCGCGCGCCGGCGGGGCCAAGCGGCCGGGTGGTGGATGTGCTCGAGCGCGCCCGCACTCAGGTGGTTGGCACGCTGGAGAAGTCGCGGCAGCTTTGGTACGTTGTGCCGAGCGACCCTCGCATCACGCACGACATTTATCTGCCCAAATTTGGCCAAGCGGCCAAGCCCAAGGCGCGGCGCGGCGACAGGGTGGTGGTCGAGATCACCGAGTGGCCGTCGCGTCACAACGCGCCGGAAGGCAAACTGCTTGAGGTGATCGGCAGCCCAAGCGCGCCGGGCGTCGATGTTGAGTCGGTTATCCGGCAGTACGAGTTGCCGACGCGTTTCCCGGGCAAGGTCAAGGCTGAGGCGCGGCGCTTGGGCGCGAAAGTGACGGAGGCCGACCGTAAAGGCCGCCGGGATTGCCGCGAGCACAATGTTGTGACGATTGACCCGGTCGATGCGCGTGACTTCGACGATGCCATTTCGCTGGAGCGCATCAAGGGGCGGCGCTGGCGGTTGTGGGTGCACATCGCCGACGTGTCGCACTACGTCACCCCCAAGAGCGCGCTCGACAAGGAAGCGCGGCAGCGCGGCAAC
This sequence comes from Verrucomicrobia bacterium UBA673, assembly GCA_002299785.1. Taxonomy (GTDB): domain Bacteria; phylum Verrucomicrobiota; class Verrucomicrobiia; order Limisphaerales; family UBA1096; genus UBA1096. The sequence continues at coordinate 15,682 of DBNL01000016.1, read as the reverse complement.
TCGACGTATCTCATTGACCGTGTCATCCCGATGCTTCCTGAAGAACTGAGCAACGAGCTGTGCTCGCTCAAGCAGGGGGTTGATCGGCTGGCCCGCAGCGTGGAGTTTGTACTGAGCGGAAATGGGCAGGTCGAGCAGGCGAAGTTTCACTCGACGGTTATCTGCTCGAAACGCCGTTTTTCATATGAGGAGGCGATGGAGATCCTCAGTCGCAAACCGACTGGCGACATCGAGCTTATGTTGCACGACGCCCATCGCCTCGCGCAAAAACTACGGCAGGCCCGCTTCCGGGCGGGCGCGCTGGATCTCGACGTGCCGGAGCATAAGGTGCTGCTCGATGCTAAGGGTCGACTGAGCGAAGTGCGTCGGGTAGAGAATGATGTGTCGCATCAGTTGATCGAGGAATTCATGCTGCTGGCCAATGAAGCTGTCGCGAAGGAAATCAAGCGGCGACGCGTCAAGGCGATCCATCGTGTCCACGACAAGCCGGACATCGAGAAGCTCGACGAGCTCCGGGCGCGGGCTACGTTGATGGGGCTGCGCGCCGGGAATCTGGCTGACCAAAAACAGGCCGGTAAATTTCTCGCGGGCCTCAAGGGCCACCTGCTTGCGGACGTTTTCCGGATCGGCTACCTGCGCTGCATGAAACGCGCTTGCTACTCGACGGAGTCGATCGGTCACTACGGCCTGGCCAAGGACGACTATGCTCACTTCACCTCGCCGATTCGCCGGTACGCCGACCTGATCGTGCACCGAATTGTTTACCAGCACGCCAAGCTTGATGACGCCGCGCTCGCCACGGCGGCCGACCACATTTCGCTCACTGAGCGCAACTCCGCCGACGCCGAAATGGATAGCAAACACATCAAGCTGATGACGCATCTTCAGCGGCAGCTTGACACCCAAAAGCCGGAGACTTACACGGCTATGGTCACCGATGTGCGCAACATCGGCGCGATGGTGGACATAACCGAGTTGGGGCTCAAGGCCCTGGTCAAGCGCTTCAGCCTGAGTGACGATCATTATCGTTTTGTGCCGGAGCGCGGTCGGCTCGTTGGGAGGCAACGCGGCAACGAAGTCGCGCCAGGCGACCAACTGAAAGTGCAGATCGAGGCCGTGGACATTCAAAAAAAACAGGCCGACTTTCGCGTCATCAAAACCAAGGGGACCAAGCGCAAAAAGAAACCCACGAGCCTTTCGCGCAAGCCCAGAAGGACGACCAATCAGAACACCCCCCACAAGCGCAAAGACACGCAAAAGCACCCCAAAGCAAAGCGTAGACGAAAATGAAGCAAACAACAAAAAATGGGGTTGTCCTGCTTGCTGCCGGGTTGGCGGTGAGTGGTTTTGTGAACCACGGCGAATGGGATTTAGCCAATGTTGTTTCACCACCAGGGCAAGAGGAAGCGGTCAGTCGCACTCAAGTTCCTTCCCTAGTTTTTTCGGTGACGAAGGAGAAGCGCGAGGATGAGGGCGAATCCACATTGGCCCAGGCGATCGATGGCGGCCAGCCGTTGCGGCTTCAGTTGCCCGGGCGCGAGCCGCTAGACTTTTTGTTCCGCGATTTTCCGCTGCTCGCTGACGGCTACTGCACGACGCTTGGCAAAGCGGACCGGCACGACGTCAGGCTGCGAGTCTTCGAGGGTCGAGCCATCGCCGCCGGCCAGGTGCATACGGCAACACTTGCCTTGGCCGACCGCTCCGCTGCCGGTGTCGTGCGCTTGGCCAACGGAGTCCAAGTGCAATTGCGCGGCGTCGATGGCGGATTGTTCGAGTCGCTTACGATTTTGCATTCGGAGTTGGCGTGTGTTCGCGATCCGCGGACCGGCTCGTACCGGACGATGTCCCTCGACGGCGACCTGGCCAAGCCGGACTGGAGCCAAGCCGAGCCGGCCAAGTTTAAGCCGACGGAGGATTTTCCGGCGATGGCTAGCTCGGGGGTAAACCCGGTGAACGGCGCACCGACGCTGGTGCTCGGAAGCCCCGCCAGCCCGCCGCTCTACGAGGCGTCGCTCAAGGTGGCCACGGTTATCGTCGCGCTCGACAAATCGGCGACCGGCTTGAACTCAAAAAATCATCTCACCGAGGTCACCAGCAGGTACCTCGCGCTGATGGCCAACGTCGCGGCGATTTACGAGAACCAACTAGGCGTGCGGTTACTGGTGCAGGAACTGATCCTCACACCGGACTCGGGCGACTATGACGACATTCCGTTCGACAGCAACGGTGACACGCTGGATGATTTTGCGACTTGGACGCAGCGTTGGCGCCCCGAGTCCACCTACGGCCAGACGGCTTCGATCCGTTTTGGCGACGGATTGAGCGGAGGGATACTCGGCATCGCATTTCAAAACGGACTTCACACAAGAAACGGCGTGAGCGTGATGCAGGCTGGTTTCGGCTGGGCGCTCACCTCCCACGAGGTGGGACATATTTTCGGGTCGGGACACTCGATAGGAGGAATCATGAACCCGCAGTATTCAACCAAGTTGCGGTCTTTCTTCAATGATATTGAGGGGCAGGAGTTTACTGCGGCATCACAAATTTATGGTCGCTCTAGCGGCCTCCTCTCCGGGCCGGCCGCAATGCGAAACCCGGCCGAGATGCCGTTCGCCGTGGACGACGTTGCGTGGGCAGCGCCGGGGGAGCGAATCCATTACGACGTGTTGGCCAATGACCTCAATCAGGTTTATCGTGGACAGCAAAACAGCCTTTCACTGGCCGAAGTCGGGCAGGTTACGCCGCGCTATGCTGGGTCGGTCGCCACCGAGGCTGGCAGGGCGGTGTTCACTCCATCGGATGGCTTCGAGGGAACAGCCTGGTTCAGCTACTCGATGCAAGGCGACGCCGGACGCGGCTGGCTGCACAAGGGCGACGTCGCTGTGGTTGTCGGCGACCCTGAGGGCAATGCGTTCGAGATGGACGTAGCTGCCGGACAGTCGCGCACGCTAAAGCTTCCCGGCGATGGCAGCATCAGCCAGGTTCGCTCCCCCAAACAGTCGCTTCTGCACGAGACGATCAGCAGTTCATCGGTGTATGTTTTGCGCGTCAGCGCCGACGCCACGGGCAGCGAAAAAATCCAGTATCGCGCCGGTGGGAAACGGCAGACCCTCAAGCTGAATTACATCAACGAGCCGCCGGTCGCCGAGCCGGATGTACTGTACCTCTCCGCTGGTGATTCGGTGAGTTTTAATCCGCTCACCAACGACCACGCCGCGGGGTTGCGCGGCGCGTTCAAGACCGAGCCGGTCATCGCAGTCGGAACAAACGGCGAAGGGAGCGAAGGGCAGGACTATTTTCCAGGTGGCTTTCGGCTATTTAGTGTGCGCTCGAAAGCCACTAACTTGGGAAGTCTGTTCGTTCACCGCTCGCCGGTGATGCGCGACGGACGGCGCCGAAACGAACCGAACGGATTACTGACGTTCAAGGTCAAAAACTCGGCCAACGGCGCCGGCTTGATTGAGTACACGATCGAGGACGCGCTTGGCCAACGTGCAATTGGGACAGTTCAAGTAATCGTGACCGGCACGAGTGACATAATGGTGGGTTCGGGCGATTACGTGCGCGGGTGGGTGCCGACCAACGGCCGTCACGATGACTCGTGGACTACAATAGACTTCAACGATGCGACTTGGAAACGAGGCCTAAAAGGAGCCGGTTACGAGCGCCGTAGCGGCTACGAGTCACTTATCAGTTCAGCACTGAATTTCAGTACGCAAATGTATAACAAAACCGAGTCGCTTTACTTGCGCTATGCCTTCAATGTTAATGATCCAGGGGTGATCGATGACCTCAAGTTGCGCATGAAATACGATGACGGTTTTGTCGCTTATCTCAACGGCAAGCGGGTGGCATCCGCAAACGCGCCGCCAACAACACAATGGAACTCCGGCGCAACAACAACGCACAACGACACGCTGGCTAAGCAGTTCGAGTTATTTGACATCACTGTGCACAGGGATCAGTTGCTCCCCGGTAAAAATGTCCTCGCCATTCACGGGCTCAATGGTGGCCTGACCAGCTCCGACATGCTGATCATTGCCGAGGTGGTCTCAACCGATCGTGGCAAATCGCTTTTGCCGGAAATCGTTTGCGCGCCACCGGTTGAGCGCACGACTGAGTCGCTCACCCTCGCTGGCCACCTGGCTCATAGTCAACCGGGCACGAAAGCTTTTTTTGTCTGGGGTAAAACCGACGGTGGCCCGGATGTCACCAAGTGGGATCACTCCACACAGGTCACACCCGATGGCGATGGTCAACTGCGCCATTTGGTTGATGGCTTGGCAGTTGACTCCACTTTGTACTATCGACTGCTCGCAAAGAATAAAATCGGCACAGCTTGGTCGGTGGACACACAAAAAACATCAACACTGCCCCAGGGCATGTTGGTGGCACGAGCGGATCAGTTTGCCGTAGCGCCGGGTAGAACACTAAGTTTAGCCAAACGTGAAGAGGGCGTGCTAGCCAACGACGTCGGAGTGTTGCCAGTGACCGAGGTGCAACTGTTGGCAAAGCCGCAGCACGGCAAGCTGGCCTTCAGGTCTGACGGCACTTTTGATTATACCCCAAACAAGACGTTCACGGGCACTGATAGATTTCTCTATCGCTTGCTCAAGGTTGTGGCGGCGCAAGAGCAAATACTCGTTTCGGTCGGAGGTGACTGGAGATATTACGATGGATCCACCGCACCCAACCGCAACTGGACCAAACTGAGTTTCGATGACAGCGCTTGGTTATCAGGCCCGGGCCTTTTTGGTTATGGAAATGGGAACGAGGCCACTATTGTCAGTTATGGCACCAACCCCAATAGAAAACGCGCCACGGTCTATTTTCGGCAGACCTTTGAGGTGGACGCAGTCGAGTTGATCGAGAAGATGACCTTTAAATTGCTCCGAGACGATGCGGCGGCAGTTTATGTGAATGGAGAGCAAGTTTATCGGGACAGCAACCTTTTGCAAACTGCCCGACATACGACTTACGCGACAAGCACGATCGTGGATGAAAGCGCCTACGCCACTTTTGAAGTGGCCGGTGGCAGTTTGACGAACGGAAAAAACGTTGTCGCGGCAGAAGTCCACCAAGCCAGTCGCACAAGCTCAGACTTAAGTTTCGCGCTTTTCGGTAAAGCACACATGTTCCCTGGTGCGCGGGTAACGTTAAAAGAAGAATTAAGCAATAATACGAATGATATTATAAGCTTGAACGTTAAAGTTAGTCCATTTACGATATTTTTAGACTCTAAAATTCAAAAAAAATATATTGTCGAGACCTCAACAAACTTAAGCGACTGGGTTCAGCTTCAAGTCATTAGTGGAAATGGGGATAGCATTGAGTTTAAGCCAACGCCTCGACCCAACGAAAAAGCCCGTTTTTTTCGAATTCGCTTGAATCGTTGACCGCTTGCCTAATAGCAGTCGACATTGGATATGCTCCCTATCGAATTGATGTAATGCGACTTTGTGAAATTTTTCACAAATTCATTTTGACGGTCGCAACTGGCGGATGTAGATTTGCCCTAGGCGTTATAAAGCCATTATGAGAGGTACTGAAATAGGCTATAATTCCAAGGTTGAAGGGGATGTGATTCATACCCGTCTAGACGCCGCTGTCAGTTGGTTCCGCAAAAACTCGCTTTGGCCGATGCCGATGGGCTTGGCCTGTTGCGCGATTGAGTTGATGGCAGCGGGGGCTAGCCGGTTCGACATCTCCCGGTTCGGCGCTGAGGTGATGCGGTTTTCGCCCCGGCAATCCGACCTGATGATTGTAGCCGGGACAGTCACTTACAAAATGGCGCTGGCCGTGAAGCGGATTTACGATCAGATGCCGGAGCCGAAGTGGGTAATCGCGATGGGCGCGTGCGCCTCGACCGGCGGAATGTACCGTAGCTACGCTGTGTTGCAGGGGGTGGATCGAATTTTGCCAGTCGATGTTTACATCAGTGGCTGTCCGCCTCGGCCGGAGGCGTTGCTTGAGGGATTCATGCGGCTTCAGTCCAAAATCTCAAACGAGCCTCACATCAAGGATACCAAGCCAGCCCGAGCGAGAGAGGCGGTTATCACCTGAGACCCGAATGACTCCGAAACAACTGGCCAAAACGCTAAAGCAACAGTTCGAGGGGATCGTCTCCGGCCCGGTGGAGTTTCGCGGTGAGTTGACGCTGGAATTGTTGGACGCCTCGCGAATTGCCGAAGTCTGCCAATTCGCCAAGACGGAACTTGGCTTCGATTTTCTCGTCGACCTCACTACAATCGACAACCATGAGGAGACACCGCGATGGACGGCGGTGTATCACATATACGGCTACGAGCATTTTTGCCATTTACGACTGAAAATCAGCGTGAGTGAGGAGGAGTCCGAATTGTCGACGGTATCATCTGTCTGGCGCACGGCCAACTGGCACGAGCGCGAGGCGTACGACATGATGGGCATCCGGTTCGCCGGGCATCCCGACTTGCGCCGCATCCTGATGTGGGAGGGCTACCCTTATTTTCCGTTGCGAAAGGATTTCCCCTTGGCCGGCAAGCCAAGCGAGATGCCGGACGTGGCGTTCTCAGACCCGGCACCGCTCGAGGGCGGGCCATTCGTCACCGTGGCCGGTGGCGAGGACTCGACTGCGCGGGAACCACGAGAGCGCAATCCGAACGCTGATCGATGACGGCGACTCAGCAAATAGAGGTGAAGGATTCGGCGGCGCGCTCGGCGCAGGCGGTGGATGATTTGCGTGATGTACAGGGTGAGAAGATGATCCTGAACATGGGGCCGTCGCACCCGGCGACGCATGGCGTGTTGCGGTTGGTACTCGAACTCGACGGCGAAATCATCACTAAGGCTGACCCTGAAATCGGTTACCTGCATCGCGGCGACGAGAAGATCGCCGAGAACATGACGTACAACCAGTTTATCCCATACACGGATCGACTGGACTATCTCGCGCCCTTGGCAAACAACGTCGCCTACTCGCTAGCGGTGGAGAAGCTGCTTGGCATTCACGACAAGCTGCCGGAGCGCTGCCAATATATTCGCGTGATCTGCTGCGAACTTGCCCGAATCTCGGCGCATATGCTTGGCCTCGGGGCGTTCGCGATGGACGTCGGCGCGTTGACGGTGTTTCTGCACACGTTCACCGAGCGTGAGAAAATCTACAACCTGATCGAGGCGCTAACCGGCGCGCGGTTTACGACGTCGTACACACGCATCGGAGGGTTGTCCCGTGATCTGCCGGAGGGTTGGACGGACGAGTTGGCCAAGTTCACCCAAGAGATTAGCGTGGCCATCGGCGAGGCCGACAAGTTACTGACTCGTAACAAGATATTCGTAGATCGAACCCGTGACGTTGGCGTGATCAGCCGGGAGGACGCGATCGATTTTGGCCTGACCGGTCCGAACTTGCGCGGCAGCAATATGGAGTATGATCTGCGCAAGGCGCATCCGTATCTCGTGTACGATCAACTCGACTTCGACGTGCCGTACGGGGAAGTTGGAGACTGTTACGACCGTTACCTCGTGCGAATGGAGGAGATGCGCCAAAGCGTACGCCTGCTTGACCAGTGCTTGGCTAAGCTGCCCGGCGGACCGGTCAATGTCGATGATGGCAAGATCATTCTGCCGGACAAACAGAAGGTGCTCTCGAGCATGGAGGAGTTGATCCACCAGTTCATGTTAGTGACGCAGGGTCAGGACGCGCCGGCTGGCGAGGTTTATTTTGGTGCTGAAAACCCGAAGGGCGAACTCGGCTTTTATATCTTCAGCAAGGGCGGCGGCGTGCCATACCGGTTGAAAATCCGCGCGCCCTCATTCGCGAACCTGAGTATTCTGTCGCACACCCTGCCTGCGCACATGATCAGCGATGTAGTGGCGATTTTGGGGTCTCTCGATTTTGTGATGGGGGAGTGCGACCGATGAGTTTTGAAGTCCCCAAAAAACTGGAGAGGGAAATCAACCGGCTTGTTAAGAACTATCCGGAGAAGCGCAGCGCTTCGCTGATGGTGCTCCACGCGCTGCAGGATGAGTTCGGGCACATATCCCGCGAGGCGGAAAAATGGACCGCGGCCAAGCTGGATTTGCAGCCGATCAACATTCACGAGTTGGTGACGTTTTACCCGATGCTGCGTGAGCATGACCCCGGGAAAACCGTGGTGAGGGTTTGCCGCACGTTGAGCTGTGCCCTGGCCGGGAGCGGCAGGCTGCATAGGCATATTTGCGAGAGGCTTGGCCTGGATGCTGGTGCGCCCGGCTTGCAGCGGACGAAAGACGGAAAATACGGTGTCGAGTACGCCGAGTGCCTGGCCAGTTGCGGCACCGGGCCTGTGATGATGTGCAACGATGACTTTTACGAGAGCGTCACGAACGACGGCGCGGATGAGATCCTGGAAAAATACGAAGAATGAAGATGGTTGCCGAACTAGGATTCGAACCTAGACAAACGGTGTCAGAGACCGTTGTGCTACCGTTACACCATTCGGCATCGTCGCGCGGGGATACATATTGAAAATGAGCCCTATGAGTCAAGGCTCGAATTACTGAATGCCGAAAGAAACCAAACTTATTTTGAAACACGCCGACGAGGCGGGTTACACGAATGGCATCCAGTGTTACCTGAAACACGGGGGCTACAAGACCCTGAAAAAGGCATTCAGGCTCAAGCCGAAGAAGCGCGGGAACGCCGTGGTGACCCCGCAAGAAGCCATTCGCAAGGAAGTACTTGCCTCCGGTTTGCGCGGCCGGGGCGGGGCGGGGTTCTCGTGCGGCATGAAGTGGAATTTCGTTAACCACAATTCTGGCAAGCCGGTTTATCTCATCTGCAACGCCGACGAATCCGAGCCAGGCACGTTCAAGGATCGACAGATCATTCACAAGGATCCGCACCAGCTGATCGAGGGTATGATCCTGTCGTGCTATGCCAACGACGTGAAGCTTGCCTACATTTACATTCGTGGCGAATTTCCGGAGGGCGCAAAAATCCTCAACCGAGCTATCGAAGAGGCCAAGGCCAAGGGCTTCCTCGGAACCGGCATTTGCGGCACGAAATACAATCTTGAAATCCACGTGCACCGCGGCGCGGGCGCGTATATTTGCGGAGAGGAAACAGGCCTAATCGAGTCGCTCGAGGGCAAGCGGCCATATCCGCGCATCAAGCCACCGTACTTCCCGGCCGTGCTGGGCCTGTACATGTGTCCGACCATCGTCAACAACGTTGAGACACTTTGCAACGTCCGCAACGTGATGGAAATCGGTGCTGACGCCTACGCCGCATTGGGCACGGCCGGCAACACTGGCACGCGCATCGTCAGCTTGAGCGGCAACGTCAATCGCCCTGGCTACTACGAAATCGAGGTAGGCAAGGCCACTCTCGGCGAATTGATCTTTCACGAAAACTTTGGTCAAGGACTGCGCGATGGCCGCAAACTTCGGGCTATCATCCCCGGCGGCTCATCGTCGAAAGTGTTTTGCGCGGGTGAGAAGTTTGAAATCAAGAGCAAGGACAAGAGGGGTGCGGTCGTTGAACAAAAACTCGACCTCCTCGACATCCCGTATGACTTCGACACACTGATGAAATGCGGCTCGATGTCCGGCTCGAGCGCCATCATTGTGCTGGATGACTCGGTGGACATCGTTGAGGCACTCGGCAACCTCTCTGATTTTTACGCGCACGAGAGTTGCGGCCAATGCACCCCGTGCCGCGAAGGTTCGCTGTGGATGGCCAAAGCGCTCAAGCGCATGCGCAGCGGCGAGGCTCGCAAGGGCGATGCCGATTATTTAAAGCACATCGCGCAGAATATACAGGGTCGCACCATTTGCGCGTTCGGCGAAGCGTGCGCTTGGCCGGTGCTGAGTTTTGTGGACAAGTTTCGCGATGATTTCGAGAAACGTGGCGCCGAGGACGAAGCTCGCTTGGCCAATAGCAAGGGGGAGGGCGCAACGAAATAGCGATGGCAACCATGCAGACAGAACCGGCAGTTGAAACCGTCACGGTGAAGGTGGACGGTCGCGCTGTTGAGGTGCCGCGCACCACGCCGAACTGGCAGGGAAACCCGGAGCCGACCACCGTCCTGCAGGCCTGCAAGCACGCCGGCATCGAGATTCCGCATTACTGTTATCACCCTAAGCTGCCAGTAGCCGGTAACTGCCGGATGTGCCTCGTGCATGTCGCCATGCCGGGACGCCCCGGCCCCGATGGCAAGCCTCCGATGAGCGAGGACGGCACGCCGAAAGTTTTTCCTATGCAACTCCCGTACGAGCCGGGGACACCGCGCGGTGTCATCGGTTGCGCGACTGGCATCATTCCCGGAATGGAGATTTACGCCAGCAGCCCGGAAACCCGCGAGATGCGCGAGGCGGTGCTCGAGTCGCTGCTGATCAACCACCCACTCGATTGCTCGATTTGCGATCAAGCCGGCGAGTGCAAGCTGCAAGAATACTCGGTCGAGCATGGCCAACCAGAGAGCCGGTTCGCCGAGGTGAAGGTGCACAAGCCCAAGGCGGTCGATCTTGGTCCGCGAATCACGCTTGACGCCGAGCGCTGCGTGATGTGTACCCGTTGTATCCGCTTCACTGCCGATGTCGCCGGCGACGACGCTTTGGGCATCGTGAACCGAGGCAGCTACAACGCGATCTCGACTTATCCCGGCCAGCCATTCGACAATAACTACACACTTAACACCGTCGATATCTGCCCGGTCGGCGCGTTGACGTCGGACGACTTTCGCTTCCAGATGCGCGTCTGGTTCCTCAAAGAAACCAAGAGCCTATGCACTGGCTGCGGCACCGGTTGCAACACGGTCATCGGCTCGCGCGAAAACAAGATGTACCGCTACGAGCCGCGCCGAAACAACGCTGTGAACAGCGACTGGATGTGCGACGCCGGTCGGCTCGACTACAAGTGGATCGGCCGTGAAGATCGCTTGACGAAGTTGCGCGGGCCAAAGGGCGACATCACTTGGCCAAGCGCATTGCAGGAGATTTCTGGACACTTGGCCAATGCCGCCGAAGGCTCGGTCGCGGTCGTCACGTCGGCGCGGCAAACCAACGAAGAACTTTTTCTGCTGAAGAAATTGGCCAAGCGCTACAAGGCGTTGACCGACGCCGTACCGCGCAAGGGTGAGGCCGATCATTTACTCGTCGCCGGGGATCGCAACCCGAACACCACCGGCGCGCAGTTGACCGGAATCACGACCAAGCGTGTCGGCTCGAGGCTTGCAGCCATCGCCAAGGGGATCGCGTCCGGCAAAATTACGACGCTGATTGTTTTCGGTGAGGACGTCACGCAGCACGGCATCGACGCCACGCTGCTTGGCACGTTGAAGTTGCTGATCGTCAGCGATATTCTGCCCAACGCGACGACAAAAAAAGCCAACTATCTGCTACCGGGCTGCGCGCATGCCGAGAAACGCGGGACTTTCACCAACGTGAAAGGGCGCGTGCAGAAATTCACAAAAGCCTTCGAGGCGCCCGGTGACGCGATGCCGGAGTGGGAAGTGCTGCACGAGCTTGTGCACGCCGTTACCGGCCTTGACGGCTTTAACAGTATCGAGGGGTTGTTTAACCAAATGGCGGGCGAGGTGAAGGCGTTCAAGGCCGCTGGCCTGACGTGGGCCAGTCTCGGGGATAAAGGCGCGGACGTGAAATTGTAATGCCTGCCTTGATCACAGGACTGTTTGCCGAGCCGTGGGTGCTGACGCTGCTTAAGGTGATTGCGGTGTTCGCCGTGGTGATGCCGATGGTCGCCTACTCGGTCGTTGCCGAACGCCGCATCTCGGCTTGGATTCAGGATCGTATTGGGCCAAACCGCGTTGGCATCCCGTTCACAAGCATCAAGTTGCTTGGTCTTGGCCAACCGCTGGCCGATGGGCTGAAGGCTCTGGTAAAAGAGGACTTCACGCCAGCTCATGTGCGGAAAGTATTTTATTGGATGGCCCCAGCGGTTGCGATGGTGCCGTCGTTCGTGGTGCTTGCTGTGTTGCCGTTCGGCTCGATGCTAGGGGCACAGAAGATGGTCATCGCTGATCTTGATGTCGGCATCCTGTTTACTTTCGGCATCGTGTCGTTGGGAGTGTATGGCGTTGTGCTAGCTGGCTATGCCTCGAACTCGAAGTATCCGTTCCTCGGCGGCATCCGCTCGACGGCGCAAATGATTTCCTACGAAATAGCGATGGGCTTGGCGGTCGTACCCGTGTTCATGCTGGCGGCCGATCCTGCTTGGCAGGCTGAACTGATAGATAAATCCACGGCGTGGTCGAAATACATAAAAGACACTGGGTTGCTGAACCTCTCTAACGTGATCGCCTATCAGCACGAGAGTATTTTAGATTGGCTGATGTTTAAGCAACCGATTGCGTTTGCAATTTTTCTGATCGCGATTTTTGCGGAGACCAACCGTTTGCCATTCGACTTGCCGGAGTCGGAAACGGAGCTGGTAGCAGGTTACAATACCGAGTATAGCTCCATGAGTTTTGCGCTTTTTTTCATGGGGGAATACGCGGCGATGATCGCCGGATCAGCGCTAATGGTTGTGTTGTTTTGCGGTGGCTGGACGCTGCCTTTCGGCGAATTTTTCAACACACCTGCTCAGTCGCTAGGCCAAGGGTTGGTGCATATTGGCGTGTTCATCGCGAAGATCGCGATGTTTCTTGTTTTGATGATTTGGATTCGCTGGATGTTGCCTCGATTCCGCTACGATCAACTTATGAACATAGGTTGGAAACGGTTCCTGCCTTTGAGCTTGGCCAACATTATCTTTACGGCAATCGTGCTCTGGGTGCTGCACAGTTGAGGACGAAAAAATGAAAGTGGATCGCACAGAGTTGACCTGGTGGGAGCGGCTGTATTTGCCGACTCTGCTTAACGGTTTCAAGGTCACGCTACGTCATTTCTTTTCATGGAAACGCTCGGAGGTTTACGGCGACAAGCAGAAGAATTACAGCGCCAAGACCACGATGCAGTATCCGGAGGAAAAATGGGATGTACCCACCGGTTACCGCGGTGCCCCGTATTTGGTGAAGGATGTGGACGATAAAACCAAGTGCGTTTCGTGCCAATTGTGTGAGTTTGTCTGTCCTCCCAGAGCCATTCGTATCACGCCACCGGGAGACAGCGGCGTGGTCGATCGCGAGGGCGCGGAGAAGATGCCGAAGGAATTCGAGATCGATATGCTCCGTTGCATCTATTGTGGTTACTGTCAGGAAGTTTGCCCGGAGGAGGCGATTTATCTGTTGAAGGATAATGCCATCACCGGTGAGAGTCGCGAGGAATTGGTTTACGATATGAAAAAGTTGCTCGCGCTGGGCGGCGCGGACAAGCGAGCCTACGATCACCACGTGCAGGATGGGGTGAGCGATGGCATCAAAAAATGGGAAACCAAAACGCGTGAAGCAAGGGAGCAACCGAAGTTTCACTGATGAGCTGATTTTGGCATGGAAGGAACGCTGTTCAATATTTTCGCCGGCCTGACTTTGCTGAGTGCGTTGATGGTAGCGGCTAATCCGTTCAGTCGGAACCCGGTGACGAGTGCGATGTTCCTCGTGACGACGATGATCTCGATCTCTGGGTTGTTCGTACTACTCGGCGCGTACTTTCTCGCGGCGGTGCAGATCCTCGTTTACGCCGGGGCCGTGATGGTTTTATTCCTGTTCGTGATCATGCTGCTGGATCTCCGGGAGGCCGCGCGCCGCAAACTAAATCTCATAAGCCTTACGATGGGAATCATTGCCGTCGGCGCGCTGTTTTTGGTTTACAAAAGTTCGCTAGAGTCGACGTATGGTGAGGTACCTCAGCAACACGAAGTAGCAGCGAATACTGCCCAAGCAGAGGTAAATCCGACCAAGTTAGTCGGCAGCACGAGGGCGCTTGGCCAAGCGCTGTTCAGTAAGGACAACGGATTCATCCTGCCGTTCGAGATGGTCTCTATCCTGCTGCTGGTGGCGATGGTTGGCGTGATTTTGTTGAGCAGAAAGGAGCCTCGATAATGGAACCGACCTTGAGCCAATACCTGCTGGTGAGCGGGGCGCTGTTTGCGATCGGTTTGCTGGGGGTGATCGTGAGGCGCAACCTTCTAATCATCTACATGTCGCTCGAGTTGATGCTCAATGCGGCGAACGTGGCGCTCGTGGCTATGTCGCGTTTCAATGGGAATCTCGACGGGCAGGTGATGGTGTTTTTCATCATCACAGTCGCCGCAGCGGAAGTGTCCGTTGGATTGGCCTTGATCGTCGCGCTGTATCGGAAACGCCAAACCGCCGACGTGGAAGACTTGGCCACGATGAAACTCTAAACGATGAATATCGCTGCATGGCTGGTTTTGTTGCTCCCGCTGCTCTCGGCGGTGCTCATCGGCTTGGGCGTGTTCCGCTCGCGCATTGCCAGCGCGGCGATCTCAATCGGAGCGGTCGTCGGTTCATTTTTGCTGACGTTGCTGCTGATTGCTGTCGGCGGCGAACTGCATCCGAGCATTATTTGGCTCGCGATCGATGGACTGCAAATCGACATCGGCTTGCAAATCGACAAGCTTAGCAAGTTGATGTTGTGTGTCGTTACCGGTGTCGGGGGAGTGATCCATTTTTTCTCGCTGGGTTACATGAAGGAGGATCGGGATTTCTCTCGCTACTTCGCCTTCCTCAGCCTCTTCATTTTCTCGATGCTCGGCATAGTGCTGGCCGACAACTTCGTGATGATGTTCATCTTCTGGGAATTGGTTGGTGTCTCGAGTTATTTGTTGATCGGATTTTGGTTCGAAAAACCCAGCGCGGCCGATGCCGCCAAAAAAGCCTTCCTCACCAACCGTATAGGCGATTTCGGTTTTCTGATTGGCATCCTGATGGTCTGGACCGCGATGGGTTCTATCAATTTCGACGACATCGAGAGCAAACTCGTGACTGGAACTGCGGCCATCACCGGTTTGGCCGGGTTCCTGATTTTCTGCGGAGCGATGGGAAAGTCGGCCCAAGCCCCTCTTCACGTATGGCTGCCGGACGCGATGGAAGGCCCGACGCCTGTCAGCGCACTCATTCACGCCGCGACGATGGTGGCCGCCGGTGTGTATATGCTTTGCCGCCTGTTTTTCCTGATCGAAGGCACGTGGGCGATGGAGGCAATCGCGTGGATCGGCGGCCTGACCTCTCTGCTGGCCGCGCTGATGGCGGTACAGCAGGACGATATCAAGCGCATCCTGGCCTACTCGACACTCTCACAACTGGGCTATATGGTGATGTCGGTTGGGCTTGGTTCGCCCGACGCGGCGATGTTTCACCTGACGACGCACGCCTCCTTCAAGGCGCTGCTGTTCCTCGGGGCTGGCTCGGTAATCATGGGGCTTAATCACGAGCAGGACATCTGGAAAATGGGAGGCCTGCGAGCGCGGATGCCGAAGACATACTGGACGTTTTTGATTGGCACGATGGCGCTCTGTGGCGTGCCACTCTTCAGCGGTTTTTTCAGTAAGGAAGCTATCCTCGATGTCGCGCTGGAGAATAATATTCTGCTGTTTTTGGTCGCCGTGTTCGTCGCGTTGCTGACGACGTTTTACATGACACGGCTGTTTGTCGTCGCGTTCATGGGTGAGCCACGCTCGGTACACGCCGAGCAAGCGAAGGAGAGTTCAGCCGTGATGACCGTGCCGCTGCTCGTGCTCGCAGTACCATCGTTGTTCGCCGGTTACTTTTACGCTCACGCGCCAAACCCGCTGGTGCTG
>DBNL01000039.1 GCA_002299785.1 Verrucomicrobia bacterium UBA673 | reverse complement strand
GCCGGCGACATCATTGAGGCGCACAAGACCGGCTGCGCGTTTGTCAAAAAATCAGCGATGCAGCCCGTCGATCAGCCATTCGACATCGTCGTCACAACCAATAGCGGCTACCCTTTGGATCTCAATTTGTATCAGGGCGTCAAGGGGATGAGCGCCGGCGCCCGTGTGCTGAAAGAGGGAGGGACACTGATCCTCGCCGCCGAGTGCCGCGAAGGGGTGCCCGGCGGCAGCCCGCTTGATGACCTGCTGCGCAGCGCCAACTCGATCGAGGAAATCTTAGTCATGCTTTCCACACCGGACTTCGTCCGCCCGGAGCAATGGCAGGCGCAGATTCAGGCGCTCGTGCAGCGCCGCGCCGAGGTGCTTGTCCGCTGCGAACTCGACGACGCCACACTGCGGGCCTGCCACTTGGCCCCGTGCGCCGACATCAGTGCCGAGGTGGCCAAGCGCTTGGCCAAGCTCGGCCCGGACGCCCGCGTGGCGGTGCTACCGCAGGGGCCGCTGACGATTCCCTATCTCGCGTAGTTTCGCCTCGCCAACCTTGGCCCTATCGCCTAGCGTCCACGGAGTCGTAGAGCGACTTTTCGGATGAAAGGAGCACGTTTTCATTTAGCCGCGCTTATGGTGATTGGCGGCTTGGCCACGATGGCGTTGCCGCTTGGCCAAGCGGAACGAACCGGCTTTTCGGCGGAGGGCATCCAATTCTTTGAAAGCAAGATTCGGCCGCTGCTCGTCAACAATTGCCACGAGTGCCACGGCAACGAAAAGCACAAAGGCAACCTCCAGCTAAACTCCCGCAAAACCATCCTGCGGGGCGGCGACTCTGGCGCGGCAATCGTGCCCGGCGACCCGGCTAAGAGCCTTTTGATCGAGGCGGTCAAGTACACCAACTCTGACTTGGAGATGCCGCCCAAGAAAAAGTTGGGCAAACAGGCCGTGGCCGATCTCGAGCAGTGGATTCGTCTCGGCGCCCCTTGGCCAAGCGAGACCGCACTAGTCACCGCCAAGCGCGAACACGGTTTTTCAATCACCGATGAAGACCGTGACTACTGGGCGTTCCGCCCGGTCAAGCATCCGCGCTTGGCCAAGCGCAACGGCAACCAAGCGCCGATTGATCAGTTGATCCAAGCGCAACTCGACGCCAGGGGTATCGCCGCGAACCCGATCGCCGACAAGGCCACGCTCATTCGCCGCGCGTACTTTGACCTCATCGGCCTGCCGCCGACCTATGGTGAGATGCAAGCGTTCGTGAACAACGCTTCGCCCGACGCCTGGCCAAGGCTCATCGAGCATCTGCTCGGCCTGCCTCAGTACGGCGAGCGCTGGGGCCGCCATTGGCTCGACGTCGTGCGCTTCGCCCAAACCAACGGCTACGAGCGCGACGATGAAAAACCGCTTGTCTGGAAATACCGCGACTACGTCATCCGCTCGTTCAACGAGGACAAGCCGTACGACCGGTTCGTGATGGAGCAGATCGCCGGCGACGAGTTGACGGACGTGGACAATGACAGCCTGATCGCCACCGGTTTTTATCGACTCGGCGTCTGGGATGACGAACCTGACGACCCGCGCGCCGCCGAGTTCGAAGCGCTCGACGACATGCTCAAGACCACGTCGGAAACCTTCATGGGCCTGACGGTTGGCTGCGCGCGTTGCCATGATCACATGTTCGATCCCATCTCGCAGCGGGACTACTACGAGATGTTGGCCTTCTTCCGGAACGTCCGCTTCTACGACAAGCCCAAGTACGAATGGGACTCCGCCACCTACTCGCCGCTCATCGCGCCGCTTGAAGTTTTTGCTTGGCAAAACCAGCCGAACAAACCGAAGGAAGCCAAGCCACCTTGGGACGGCCGCGAGTACGCGATGACCGTGCGCGAACACAGCGCCAAGCCGATGGACACGCACCTCCTGATCCGCGGCAACGCCGGACGACCCAGCAATAAAGTGGAGCCGGAATTCCTCAAGGTCTTGGCCAAGGCCAAGCCGGCCATCGAGAAGTCGCCCAACCCGTTCACGACCGGCCGCCGGCTCGCGCTAGCCAAGTGGATCGCCAGCCCTGGGCATCCCCTGACAGCCCGCGTGATGGCCAATCGCATTTGGCAATTCCACTTCGGGCGCGGCCTCGTCGCGACGCCGAACGACTTCGGCAAGGCGGGCAAGCCCTGCGCCAACCCGGCGCTGCTCGATTGGTTGGCTGCGGAGTTCGTCGACGGCGACTGGTCGATCAAGCACATGCATCGCGTGATTCTGAACAGCGAAGCTTACCGCCGCACCTCATGGCAAAATCCGATGAACCAAAACGCCGATCCCGGCAACGAGCTGGTCTGGCGCCAAAACCTTCGCCGTCTCGAGGCCGAGGCCATTCGCGATGCTATTCTCAAGACCAGCAACTCGCTCAACACCGCGATGGGCGGCCGGGGGTTTTATCCGAACTTCAGCGGCGAAGTGATCGCCGGCGCTTCTAGGCCGGGCCGCGGCTGGGGCTACTCCAGGGCCGATGAGCAGGCGCGCCGCAGCGTTTACGCCTTCGTGAAGCGGACGATGATGGTACCGTTTCTTGAGGTGTTCGACTACAGCGGAACCGAGGGTTCGATTGGTGCTCGTGCGGTGACCACCGTCGCCCCGCAGGCGCTCACGCTGCTCAACAGCGACTTTGTCTCCGGCCAGGCGCGCAGGCTCGCCGCCGAGTTGGCCCCGACAAACACAGGCGACACCACCACGTTAGTGAATACGCTCTTCCGCCAGACGCTCGCCCGCGACGCAACGGTCGAAGAGATCGCCTTTGGCCAGCGCTACCTCCGCCAACAGGAAGCGCGGCACCACGAGGTGCGCCAACAACTTATCTTCGCGCCGGACGTCCCGGCTTCCATTGAGCGCGGTTTCCGCGACAAGCTGCCACAGGCAAAATTCCTCATCCCGCCCGACGCCAACTGGCGTTCCCATGCCGGCAAATGGGGCGGCGGCTACGAGGGCATTATGAACGTCGTTCCGGGGCGCGGACCGTTCGTGCTGATGACTGCAGCCAAGCAGGCCGACGTCATACTCAGCGGCCGGATCAAACTCGAGCAAAGCGTCGAGAACGCGGGCATTCTGCTTCGGGCCAACACCAACGGAACTGATAACACCGGCTACGAAATCCACTTCGATACTCAGCAAAACGAGTTGCTGATTCGTCGCCACGCCAAGGAAATCAAGGCCTTGGCCAAGCGCGAACTCCGCCCGTCGTTTGGCTGGCGTAACTTTCGAGCAGAATTGGCCAAGGGCGAAATTCGCTTTTGGCTCGGCGACAGCGGCGAGCCGCTGCTCACCGTCAAAGACGAATCACCAATCGAGGGCGAAGGCCACATCGGTATCCGCGCCTGGGGCGGCGCCGTCCGCACTGATCAGTTGAAACTGCACTTGGCCAAGCACGATGTGCTCATCAACGAAATCGCCCCCTCCAAATCGACAGACGGTGAACTGGTTGCCAACGCCCAAGCCGGCTTGGCCAAGCGCCGCGCGCTGCAGGATCTTTGCTCCGTGATGTTCAACATCAGCGAGTTTGTGTACATTGACTGAGAGGCGCGTTCGACTTACTTTTCCCGAGACAAATTGATGCGAATGAAGCGATGGATCCGAAACTTGTAGAGCAGTTCAGCAGGCGAGGGTTCGTGCAGCGGTTCGGCACGGCGATGGCTGGCGTGTCGTTGTCCGGCATTTTCCCCGGCGACAAGGTGTTCGCCGCCCCTGCCTCCGCGCTGGCCAACTACACCAATCCGCTCAAGCCCCGCAAGGCACATTTCCCGACGAAGGCCAAGGCCTGTATTTACCTGTACATGTACGGCGGGCCAAGCCAGATGGATTTGTTCGACTACAAGCCGGAACTAGCCAGGCATCACGGCAAAACCATCGACATCGAGATGCGTCGCCGCAGCATCCGTAAGGAGAAAATTCTCGGCCCGGTTCGGGAATTCAAGCGACGCGGCCAATCGGGCCTTTGGTGCTCCGACGCCTTCCCACATACCGCCCGGCACATGGACAAGATGGCGGTCATCAAGTCGCTCTACATGGACTCGTTCGCCCACGGCTCCGCAAACATACAGATGAACTCCGGCCGCGTGCTGCAGGGCCACCCTGCCCTCGGCGCGTGGATCGCTCACGGCCTCGGTTCCGCCAACAAGAATCTGCCGTCGTTCGTCGTGATGCTTGACCCACGAGGCGGCCCCATTCCCGGCGCGGCCAACTGGACCAGCGGCTACATGCCAGCCGCCTATCAGGGCACCGTGCTGCGTTCCTCAGGCAACCCGATTCTCGACCTCACATCGCGCTCCGTCCGCACCCACAGGATGCAGGGCGAACGCATCGACGCCATCAACGCCCTGAACGGCATGCACATTCGCAGCCGACAAGGCTACAGCGAACTTGCCGCCCGTATCGCGAGCTACGACCTGGCTTACCAACTGCAGTCCACCGCTCCCGAGGCGTTGGACATCTCCAGCGAACCGGAAAAAATCAAGACGATGTACGGGTTGTACGATCCGAAAGGCGATCACTCGATCGCCATTTCACCCGCGCATTTCGGCCGGCAATGCCTCGTCGCGCGACGACTCATCGAACGAGGCGTACGTTTCGTTCAACTCTACTCCGGCGGTGGTCATCAACAGCAAAACTGGGACGCTCACAACGGAGTGGACGAAAACCTGAAAATCCACTGCCCGGAAGTGGACAAACCGATTGCCGGCCTGCTCGGCGACCTCGAACAACGCGGCATGCTGGAGGAAACTTTGGTGATTTGGGGCGGTGAATTCGGACGCCAACCGGTGTTCCAAGGCAAAAACGGCGGACGCGATCACAACCCCAAAGGCTTCACCTACTGGATGGCCGGCGCCGGCGTCAAGGCAGGCACCGACTACGGTGAGACCGACGAACTAGGCCACGAAGCCGTCGTCAACCGGCACCACATTCGGGATCTGCACGCCACTATTCTCGAACTTATGGGCCTTGATCATGAAACGCTGACCTACCACTACGGCGGCCTCGATCAACGCCTAACCGGAGTAATCCCTGCAACCCCCATCGCCCCAGTCATTGCATAAACCAAGCGCTTGGGCTAACGGCAAAAAAAAGCCAAGCCTGTAATGGCTTGGCCTGATTGAAAGTTAAGCGGGTGGGTCTAACTGTTGAGGCGCCAGATAATCCGGGCTTTTTCGAGATCGTATGGAGACATCTCCATTTTCACCTTGTCGCCGACCCCCAGACGAATCCAACGTCGCTTGCGCATTTTGCC
>DBNL01000183.1 GCA_002299785.1 Verrucomicrobia bacterium UBA673 | reverse complement strand
TGGCTAATCAATCAAAAATCCCTTTCGGGGCACGATTTTGGGGGCTTTGGCGGCCAGTTTGGAAGTTGCGCCACAAGGCTAATGGGATGCTCTTCCCGGCGCTACTGTTATTCTGGGTGATGCTGCTCATCAGCCCGTACATCGTCATTAACCGAATGTCGGCTTGGGCGCATCATACACCGATCAGCGCTGAAGCCATCGACCAGCGGGATACGCTCAAGGTTTCGCAGCAGGACGATCGAACGGTATGGGATCCAAAGTCGTTTTTTCGAGACAGTGAAGGCCGCTTCCTCGACTACAAAATACCGGCCATCGACTGGACAATCTGGTTTTACCTCACGCTTTTTATCTACTACTTCGCATTTTATGCGGCGCAAAAAAATGACCGTGGTCGGGCTGAGTCGCTGGTAATGGCTCAGGCCTGGGTAGTATCGAGTTGGATCGCCTATCCGATCTTCGCCGTGTTGCCGGCACACATCAACATGCGATGGCAGTTGGGCGAGATGGAGGGAGTCTACGGCTTTGTTTACGAGGCATTCCACTCCCTCGACGAGCCGTTTAATGCCTGGCCCTGCCTGCACATCGCGCAGAGTTTCATTATTGCGGTGGCATTGTCGCGCTGGTGGCGGCAGCGCAAATGGAACTGGGCGGTGTGGCTGCTTTGGCCAGCATGGCTTGGCCTGTTCATCAGCGTGATGACCACCAAACAGCATTTTATCTGGGACGCTATCACCGGCACGCTGCTGGCAGTCGGCGTGTGGTTGGCGATCATGCGGCCCGGCTTCCGGCATCTCGACAACGTGGCTACCACAGATCTGCCATTAGCCAAGTTGAGTTAAAAAAGTGGCCGCCGGCAGGGGATGGGTGTAGAGGTTGCCGACGGCCGACGACCCGCGGCTGGGATGGGAGGGGGATGCCACGGATCGCTTAGCACCAAAGCTACCCCAATTTTCTCATAAAGCAACAAAAAAGCTTAGCGAATCAGGCTCAAACTTCAGCAGTTTCAGCTTAGACAAAGTCGGTCTTGGCCTTTAGGTGGCAGAGCATGCTCTCGAAAACCAAGCGGCCGTCGGCCGCGCCGAGGATGTTTTCGCTGGCCCTCTCCGGGTGGGGCATCATGCCGCAGACGTTGCGGCCTTCGTTGCAGATACCGGCGATGTTGAGCAGCGAACCATTAGGGTTCGCCTCGTCGGTTAGATCGCCAGTCTCGGAGGCGTATTGGAAAAGGATTTGGTCGTCCGCCCGCAGCTTGGCTAAGACCTCATCGTCAGCAAAGTAACAGCCCTCACCGTGGGCAATCGGTACGCACAACAGCCTGTCCTCTGGCACCTCGCAGGTGAACGGTGAGTCAGTGGTTGGGATCTTAAGGAAAATGGTCTCGCAGCGAAACTGCAGTGAGCGGTTCCGCACCAGCGCCCCCGGCAGCAGGCCGGTCTCACACAAAATCTGAAAGCCATTGCAGATGCCAATGACCAGTCCGCCGGCGTTGGCGAACGCCTTCACGGCATTCATCACCGGGCTGAACTGCGCGATGGAACCCGTCCGCAAATAGTCTCCGTAGCTGAAACCTCCCGGAACCACCACAGCGTCAGCACCACCAATCGATTCCTCCTTGTGCCAGAGATAGTCGGCGTCATGCCCGAGGACGTTGCCCAGCACGTGGACACAGTCCTGATCGCAATTTGAGCCGGGAAACTGGAGAACAGCAAAGCGCATCCGAGATTACTCGATGGTGAAATGGTAATCCTCGATCACCGGGTTGCTTAGCAGCTTGTGGCATGCCTCGTCGATCTTCGGCCGCCACGACTCGGCGTCGCCCTCCAGTTCGATCTCGAGGTATTTGCCGACGTGAACGGCCTTAACACCTTCGTAGCCCATGTGCTCTAGTGCGGTCTGCACCGTCTTGCCCTGCGGATCGAGCACGGCTTTCTTGGGTGTTATTACAATCTTGGCTTTCATTCCCTGCACACGCCAGGCGCGGCCAAAGGCAGTGTCAGGCCAAGCGCGACAGTGAACCAGTTTATTTTGTTCACAGCCGGAAATTCTGGCCTGGCCAAGTTTTGCTTTCCCCTGGCCTAGCGCTTGGCCAAGCTTCCCGCATGAAGCTCTCCTTCCACGGCGCGGTTCGTACGACGACCGGTTCTAGGCATCTGCTCGAGGTCAACGGCGCGCGGCTGCTGCTAGACTGCGGCCTGTACCAGGGCAAGCGGCAGGAATCGATCGAGCGCAACCAACAGTTCCCGTTTGACCCCAAGTCGGTTGACGCCGTCATCCTCAGCCACGCGCACATCGACCACATCGGCAACCTTCCCAACCTCCAAAAGCAGGGTTTTGCGGGGAATGTTTACTGCACGTTTGCCACGCGCGACCTCGCGGCGATCATGCTCGAGGACTCAGCGCGAATTCAGGTCGCCGACGCTGCGTATGTCTCGAAGAAGCACAAAAAGAAGGGTATGCCACCGGTCGAGCCGCTTTATTTGCCGGAAGACGCCGAGAACGCGGTGCGGCAGTTCGTCTCGCTTGGCTATGAGCGGCCGATCCCGGTGGCCAACGGCGTCACGCTAACCTTCCGCGACGCCGGGCACATCCTCGGCTCAGCACAGGTCATCCTCGACATCGACGAAGGCGGCACAAAACGCCGATTGCTGTTCAGCGGCGACATCGGCCGCGGCGACCATGCAATCCTGCGTGATCCGCAGCCGGTCGAGGATATCGACGT
>DBNL01000001.1:4379-4586 GCA_002299785.1 Verrucomicrobia bacterium UBA673 | reverse complement strand
CTTGACCGTCGTGCTGAAGTTGCCCTGCGGCGGCGATGAAGCCTTCGGACAAGTCGATTCCAATGGCCTTGGTGCAATGCCGGGCGAGTTCGAAAGTCGAGCGGCCAACGGCGCAACCGAGATCGAGTGCGCGGGCGTTGGCTGGCAACCGGTCGGCGGCGAGGCATTCATTGACGCAGCGGGCGGGGTAGTTTAAGGCATCCCTTG
>DBNL01000001.1:0-3994 GCA_002299785.1 Verrucomicrobia bacterium UBA673 | reverse complement strand
GAAAGCGCCTTTGCCGTCTCGTAAAACCCCTCAGCCATTGCATTATTTTTCCGCCTTTTTGATCCGCGCATCCTCCCGCTTGGCGGCCCAAAGAAGTCCACGCGCGACGAAGTCGAGGTAGCGAGAGTCTGCGACGGTAAAGTTGTTGTGGCCTATGGAAGTGCTGAACACACGGGTGCCCTTGTAGTCATTTGTCCACGCAACGACTGCCTTGCTTTTACCCTGTGTACCGCGCGCAACGACCTTGGAAGTGGGGAACACCTGTACGTTGTTGTAGAGCTCCTCGTTTCCTGTCGTCCAGTCTTTGATTCCCTTGGTAATGAAAGGCACATTGTGCTCAAACGCGATCGCGATCGGCTTTTTCGGGCCGTGACCGGTGGACTGCAGACCAATGTATTCATACCACTTCGCGTTGGCCGCTCCGGGCTTCACCGGCTTTCGAAAGTCACCAAAGCGGTACGAGTGCATCGCGCAATGGAGGTTTACTGCGGGGATCCCGTTGCGGTGAGGCGCAAGTACGCCTGCAATAATCTTGGGATCGGTCTGTCCAGCGGCGCATTCGTCGTGGATCACCACGTCGTAGCCCTTGGCGTAGTCCGGGTTGCCGAAAATGGCCAACGGCGGTTTGGTGCTTTTATCGGGCGAGTGCACGTGATCGACAACAACATTGATCCGCGCCTCAAGCCCCTGCTTGAGCAGATCCTTTTGCGTGGCGTAATCGTGGCAGCAACCGCCGGTGATCAGCAGGGCACGCAGTGGTTTTTTGTCCGCGGCGAAGAGTTCCCCGGCGGCGAAGCCGGCCAGTGTAAGAATGAAGGTTAGTAGGCGCATGACGCGTGAGGCAGAGGTTACGCGGCTTTCAGGGAAAGTAAACTCATCTCAGCCGATCGCCCGTAGGAGGTGCTCGGCCGGTTGGTAATTCTCGAGCACGACGATCGATCCGCCGTCGCGCTGCATGCGGACTTCGGAAACTTTGATGTCGGGGGTTTTACTCGGTGAAAAAAGAATGTCGTCGTGCGTGGCGTTTTGGGACTTGGCAAACTTATCCGGTGTCAAGTCGCCGCCGAGATGGTCGCTGCGGCCGGTGGCGACGTGCATCGTGCCAAGGATTTTTTCGTCCTGAATATCGCGACCGGACACCGGCAGCACCTGCGTGCCGAAGCCCAACTCGCCGAGTTCGCCGGTGACCGGGTCGTCGGCCAACTTTGCGTTGTGCGCGTCGATGACCGCTTGGTCGCCGCGGATCAGCGTGACGCGAGTGATGCTGCCGCCGGTGACCTGCTGCAGGCCAAGCGTGCCGTCGGCATACTGCATCGGGAACACGCCATTGCCGCCGGTAGGCACGAAGTACACCTCACCTGCGGGGAGGTTAGCGACGTCCGGTTCGTCAGCGAGACAGATGCCGTGACTTTTCTGCGCCTCCTCCTGACTACACTCAAGCCGGAGCGTGTGAATGTCGTCGCCAAGCATAAAATCAATTTCGAACCAATCAGCGCGAGTCAGCGCAAGGCGAAGCCTCTCGGTGACGAGACTGACCTCGTTGTAGTCCACGGCTAGGCCGCTGCGGAGGATGATGTCATTCACACCGTGCAGCGTCGCCCCACGAAAACTATGCCGCTTGGCTAACGCAGTCAGCGGAGCAGTGGCGGAGTGGGTCGAAATGCAGAGGATGATGTCGTAGTTTGGATAAATGTCCCGCTCAAGGCTCCGCTCGGTTCCGTCCGGCGCGACTGCCCGGTCTGGCAAGTCGAGATTACTTCCGCCGGTTTCCTCATAGGCAAAAAACTCGCCGCCAGTCAGGCCAAGCTCGGCCATCACGCTTACGTGCAGCAAATTGTAAAACGAGTCGTGCGCGTGGCGCTGGATGGAAAATCCCTCGTCTCCGAGGAACGCCCAGTCCTTAACCAAGTCGGGGTCAGGCAAGTCAATGAGAATGCAAATACGCTCGCCCTGCCTCGGGCGGAACGTGTTTCTTAGTAGGCGTGCGAGACAGAACGGTGGGAAATGTGGTAAATCCATAAAAAGAGATTGATTATTAAAGTATGCGTGTCCGCTGAGATATAATAGCAAATTACGGAACAAAAACAAATAAACAGAAAATTAAACTAAAAACCACTTGGCCTAGCACACCAAGAGAGGTTAGTTTGCGCCCCCGGCCGATTGCCGGGTAAATTATGTTTTGGGGTGTTCTCATAGGTATTCTGGCTGCGGGCGTGTTTGGCGCCAGCAGTTTGGGTATGGAAATTGATCTGATGGCGATATACAAGGAGATGAGTATCGGCATCGGGATCGGCGTCGGGACGGCTTCAGTCATCTTCGCCATTGGTGCTGGTTTGGTCTCGGCCATTGACTACTCCCGGAAGCGCAAAGCTTCCTGAGCGACAGCGCTTTTTATGAGCGCGTTTTCGTCCCCCGTCCCAAGCCTGTACGTGCACGTGCCGTTTTGTGCGGCCAAGTGTGAGTACTGCGCATTTTTCTCCGAGCTCTCCAGTGGCGAGCAAATGAACCGCTTTGTCGATGCGCTGATCCGCGAGATGGAACTGGTCGCCTCGTCACTCAAGCCCCGGACGATTTTCTTCGGCGGCGGCACACCGTCGCTGCTCAGCACAGCTCAATGGCGGCGCGTCCTCGTGGCGATGGAGCGGCTCGACCTGCTAGGTGCCGACGAGTGGACTGTAGAGTGCAACCCCGCCACCGTCTCGACGGAAAAGGCCAAGCTCCTTCGCGAACACGGCGTGAACCGCATCTCGATGGGCGTGCAGTCGCTCGACGAGGGGCTGCTCAACCGGCTTGGCCGCATTCACTCGCGCGAGATGGTGTTCAAGTCGTTTGACCGCCTGCGCGCCGCCGGTCTCGACAACATCAACCTCGACCTCATGTTCGCCATCCCCGGCCAGACGATGAAGATTTGGAAAGCCACCATGGCCGAGACTATTGCCATGGGTAGCGAACACCTCTCCTGCTACGAAGTGATCTACGAGGAGGACACGCCACTCTATGAGCAGTTGCAAGCCGGCGAGTTCGATGTCGATGAA
Source organism: Verrucomicrobia bacterium UBA673 (assembly GCA_002299785.1). Lineage (GTDB taxonomy): Bacteria > Verrucomicrobiota > Verrucomicrobiia > Limisphaerales > UBA1096 > UBA1096. The sequence goes on along the minus strand of DBNL01000001.1, from coordinate 959 downwards.
TCACTGGCCTGCGCGATGTACGACGAACTGATCGACACCGCCGCCGCTGCCGGGTTCACGCAGTACGAGGTAGCCAACTTCGCGCGGCACGACGGCGAGCCAAGCGCCGAACTGCCATCGCGCGCCTGCAGGCACAACGTCAACTACTGGCGAGGCGGCGCTTGCCAGGCGCTTGGGCCAAGCGCGTCCGGTTACGTCGATGGCCGCCGTATCCGCAACATCGCCAACACCGAGCGCTACTGCGAACAGCTTGTGCTTGGCCAACGGGCGCATGAGTCAGTCGAGCAACTTTCACCCCTGGCCAGCGCCGGCGAAACGGCGGCGTTCGGTCTGCGTATGAATGCCGGTTGGCCCTTCGAATTGTTCGAGCAAACCACCGACCACGACCTACGCACCGAGTGGGCCGGCGACATGCAGCGGGTGGTCGAATCCGGCTGGGGCGTACGAAACGACAAACGATTCCACCTCACGCGGCTGGGAATGCGCTTCGCCGACACAGTGGCCGAGTGGTTTATTCGGCCGGAGCCGTGACGGCGTGATAAAGCCCGGGCGACGGCTCTTCGATACGCGTGGTTTGGCCATTTGGCCATTGGATTTCAACAAACTCCACCGCTGCTTGGCCAAGGCCGAAGTGGGCGATCGGCGCGTGCTGTGAGCGGTAAGAGTCGCCGTTGACGATAACGCGCAACTGATCACGCCCGCCGGCACGGAGACGAACCTTGGTTCCGTTGAGCGACGGGCAGCCAACGCTGCGCGCCAAGCGGAAGCCCACCCAGCGGTTGTCGCCCGGCCAAAGGTTGAGCGCCACCATGAGCCCCTGTGTCACAGGTTCCGGCCAGACGGAGAAGTGGGTGAAAATGAGGTCAAGCCGCCCGTCGCCGTCGATGTCGCCGCTGGTAACGTTGCGAGAATCGATCTCATGCGAGGCGTTCATCAGGAATGCGACATCTTCGAGCGAC
>DBNL01000152.1 GCA_002299785.1 Verrucomicrobia bacterium UBA673 | reverse complement strand
TTTATAGCTTAAAAAGCAGACTTCATCGAAAATCGGCTTAATTACGACTACTGCATCATATCTGGATGACTGCTGAGGTTCAAACCGCTCACAGTCGTAGTGAGTTTCCGTTCCTGAGACTGGTTCTCTTTCATTTCCAGTCGTTTGACTTAATAACGAAGGGCTTGTCTTTGACCTTTTCGTCGTGCTCGGATGTAAACTCGAGTGTGTATTAATCTACCCAGTCAGGGATTGGCTTTAGCGCACAATTGCCGCGCTAGGCCAAGCGATCCCCACATTGCTGTTGCGAAATGGTACCAAGCCCATAGGCTGTACCCACCTGTGGGTACATCTAACATCCAGTCTTTAGGCATTATCGCGGGAAACCGCGAGTTGCCATTGCTAATTGCCCGCGAGGCTCGCCGTCAAGGGATGCCCCGCATCGTCGCGGTGGCGTTTCAAGATGAAACTTCTCCTGAAATCGAGTCTGTAGTCGATGAGGTCGAGTGGCTGCGTGTAGGCCAATTGGCCAAGCTAATCAAGGCATTCGCCAACCGCGACGTGCGGCATTGTGTGATGGCAGGGCAGATTGCGCCGAAGAATCTGTTCGAGTTTCGGCCCGATCTAAAAACAGCTGCAATGCTCTTTCGCCTCAAGGAACGTAATGCACATACGATTTTTGGTGCAATCGGGGACGAACTGGCCAAGGGCGGCGTTGAACTGATAGAAGCAATCCCATGGCTTGGCCAAGCAATGCCAGGCCCGAATTTCCAGTTTGGCCCAAAGTTGACGAAGCAACAGCGTGAAGACATCAACCTCGGCTACCGCTTGGCCAAGGATGTTTCCCGGCTGGAAGTTGGACAGACCGTCGTCGTCAAAGAAGGCACGGTGTTAGCCGTCGAAGGATTTGAAGGTACTGATGCCTGCCTTCGGCGCGGCGGCGAACTGGCCGGGTCCAAGGGCGGGGGCGTTGCGGTCAAGGTTGCAAAGGAGAACCACGACATGCGCTTTGATATTCCTTGCATTGGGAAGTTAACCTTGGAATCCTGTGCCGCGTCCAAGATCGCCGTCCTGGCGGTTGAATCCTCCAAAACCATCCTGCTGGAGCGCGAGGAAGTGGAGTCCCTAAGCCATGCGAATGGGATTACCTTAACCACCGTTGCTACGTAGCTGCACATTACAAAAAAAACATGCTCACCTTCCACGAGTTAATCGGATTCATGTCGCCCAAAATGGCGAACCAAATCCTCGAAGACACGCAGACGAACAACCGCGAGGTTTACCGGGCGCTGGTTGCCTCCATGGCACAAGCGCAGAAAATGCGCCCGGTGTTCATCGGTCGCCAGCCCAAGGAACGCAGGCACAAGGGTTTCGTCCAGGTACTCTCCCGTGCCGGCTCGGAGGAGCACTCCGGCAACCTGATCCGAGGTTGGCTGTTCAAGGAGCACAAGGACTTGTTAATCGTATTTCTAGGCAAACTCGGCATTGAGCACAAAGATGGAATGGTAGATGACCTGCCAGAATCGATCAGTGATGAAGCGCTTAACGCCGCTGTTGACCTTTTGATTGAAAAGTACGATCAAGAGTTGGTTGCCATTTACCTGACAGCCTTCAACGCCTCAAACGAAAACCGCTGGGGCAATCTCGACACCCTGCTGGCCGAGGACGAAAGGCTGCAGTTTCACGGCTAATACGTTGGTAAAATAAACAAGTAACCATAATGGAACCAAAAGGAGATATCGCATTGATCGGATTGGCTGTCATGGGCCAAAATCTGATACTAAACATGAATGACCACGGTTTCACGGTCGTGGCCTACAATCGCACCATCTCCAAGGTGGACGACTTCATGAACGGCCCAGCCAAGGACACCAACATTATCGGGGCCCAGTCGATCGAGGAAATGGTCGCCCACCTCAAGCGACCGCGCCGTGTAATGTTGCTCGTCAAGGCCGGTCAACCAGTGGACGACTTTATCGACCGTGTCATCCCCTACCTTGAGCAGGGCGATATCATCATCGATGGCGGCAACTCACTCTATCAGGACAGCATTCGTCGCACCGAGTACCTGCGGGCACGCGGATTGCTCTTCGTCGGCACCGGCGTCTCCGGAGGCGAGGAAGGTGCGCGCCGCGGCCCCTCAATCATGCCAGGAGGTCACCCCGACGCCTGGCCGCACGTGAAGGAAATTTTCCAAGCCATCTCGGCTAAGATCGATGACGGCGCGCCGTGCTGCGACTGGGTCGGCAACGACGGCGCTGGCCACTACGTCAAGATGGTTCACAACGGTATCGAGTACGGCGACATGCAACTGATCTGCGAGGCCTACCACTTGATGAAGGACGGCCTGGGCATGAGCGCCGACGAGATGCACAAGGTGTTTGCAGAGTGGAACGAAGGTGACCTCGACTCATACCTCATTGAGATCACCCGCGATATCCTCGGCTACCGCGATAGCGACGGCGCACCTATGGTTGACAAAATCCTCGACACCGCAGGCCAAAAAGGCACCGGTAAATGGACGGTCATCAATTCCGCCGAGTTGGGCATTCCAATCACCCTGATCGGCGAGGCTGTCTTTTCACGCTGCATCTCCGCAATGAAGGAGGAGCGCGTCGCTGCCTCGAAAAAGCTCCGCGGCCCAAAGCCTGTTATCAAGACCAACCGCGAAAAATTTATCGACGACATTCGTAGCGCCCTCTATGCATCGAAAATTATTTCGTACGCTCAGGGCTTCATGCTACTCCGCGCAGCAGCAGCTGAGTACGGCTGGAAGCTCAACTACGGCGAGATCGCCCTCATGTGGCGCGGCGGCTGTATCATCCGAAGCCAGTTTCTCGGCAAAATCAAAGAGGCATTCGACAAGCGCAAACGGCTGTCGAACCTGCTGCTCGACCCGCACTTCAAGCGCGAGATTCGCAAGAGCCAGCGGGGCTGGCGTAACGTCGTGGCTACTGCCGCCAAGAAGGGCATCCCCGCACCGGCCTTCTCGACCGCACTCAGTTTCTTCGACGCTTTCCGCAGCGAGACGCTCCCCGCCAACCTGCTGCAGGCACAACGCGATTATTTCGGCGCACACACTTACGAGCGCATCGACCGAGAACGCGGCGAGTTTTACCACACGAACTGGACCGGCCGCGGCGGAAACGTCTCCTCCTCAACTTACGACGCTTGAGCATGAACGATCCCGCACAAGTCCTGCGCGAATTCAAGCCCGGAAGCGACTTTTTCATAGGCATTGACTCCGATGGCTGTGTGTTTGATTCAATGGAGATCAAACACAAGGAATGTTTCGTGCCAATGTTCATAAAACACAACGGCCTGCAGGCAGTCAGTAAATATGCCCGTCAGGTTTGGGAATTCGTAAACCTCTACTCGAAGACTCGCGGTAGCAATCGCTTCCCTGCCATGGTCCGCTCGCTTGAACTGCTAAGCGAACGTCCCGAGGTGAAGGCTCGCAACGTCAACGTCCCAAGCCACCCCGCACTCGAAGAATGGATGGCGCGCGAAACCAAGCTGGGCAATGCCACTCTGGCCGCCGAGGTCACGGGCGGCAACGACGACTTGGCTCCGGTGAAGGATTGGTCGGATGCCGTCAATTCACATATCGCTGACATCGTCCACGGTGTACCACCTTTCCCGCTCGTTCGCGAGTGCCTTGCCCTATCGTTTGGGCGAGCTGACATGATGGTCATCTCGCAAACTCCCAGCGACGCACTCGAGCGCGAGTGGGATGAGCACAACATCGCCAAGTTCGTGAAGGCAATCGCAGGACAGGGTATGGGGACCAAGACCGAGCACCTCCAGCTTGCCGCCGTAGGTAAGTATTCTAAGGAAAAAGTGCTCATGATCGGGGATGCGCCGG
>DBNL01000177.1:5137-7438 GCA_002299785.1 Verrucomicrobia bacterium UBA673 | reverse complement strand
TCGTTTTCGCGGCGGTTGCCTTGGGCAAACCGTTAGCCGAACGACCGAACTTCATTCTCTGCATGGCCGACGATCAGGGCTGGGGTGACACCGGCTACAACGGACATCCGATCCTCAAGACGCCGGTGATGGATGAGATGGCGCGAACCGGCCTGAGGTTCGATCGGTTTTACTCCGCTGCAGCCGTCTGTTCACCGACACGCGGCAGCGTGATGACCGGGCGCAACCCGAACCGCTTCGGCTGCTTCGCGTGGGGTCACACGCTGCGACCGCAGGAGATCACCATCGCCGAGGCACTCAAAAAAGCCGGCTACACGACGGCGCATTTCGGCAAGTGGCACATCGGCTCGATGCGTGCCGACGGTGCGGCCAGTCCCGGTAAAAGCGGATTCGACGACTGGTTTTCGAGTCCGAATTTTTACGAGAATAGCCCGCTCTTCAGCCACAATGGGCAGGTGATCGAGACCGACGGTGAAAGCTCGCACGTCACCACCGACTTGGCGCTGGACTGGATCGGCAAGGCGGCCAATAGCGACAAACCTTTCCTCGCGGTGATATGGTTCGGCAACCCTCACAGCCCGCACGTCGCGGTCGATAAATACAAAAAAATGTACGCCGACCAGCCAGACGGCGCAGCCCATTTTTACGGCGAGGTCACAGCGATGGACGCCGCGTTGGGCGAACTGCGAAAAGGCATCCGCAGACTCGGCGTCGCCGACAACACGGTGCTTTGGTATTGCAGCGATAACGGCGCGATCCCGAAAGGCTCAACCGGCGGTTTACGTGCACGAAAGGGCAGCCTGTATGAGGGCGGCATCCGCGTGCCAGCGATCATAGAGTGGCCGGCGCGGATCAAGTCCAACCGCATCACGAAAACCAACGCCAACACGTCAGACATTTACCCGACGCTGCTGGAACTGGCCGGCGCCCCAATGCCAAAAAATCAGCCAGTACTCGACGGCACGAGCCTAGTGCCGCTGCTCAACGGCAAGGCCAGGCAGCGCGAAAAACCGATGGGCTTTTGGACGTACCAAGCCAAGGGGCGTGGCCGAAAAAGCCGGGCGATGCTCGAGGTGCTGCGACAGGAGCAACTCGCCGGCAAACAAAAACCGGCCGAGCCGGAGGGACAAATCGACCGGCAGTACCCGATCGATACGCTGCCCGGTCACGCCGCATGGATCGACGGCGATTACAAGCTGCATCGCGCGCCGATGAAGAAAAAAAGTGTCGAGTTTGCCTACGAACTTTATCACTTGGGCGACGATCCGAAGGAACAGCAAAACCTACTCGGCAGCACCAAGAAATTGGTCGCGCGCGTAGATCGAATGAAAGCCGGCTTGGCCCGTTGGCAAAAGTCGGTGGTGAACAGCCTCAACGGCGGCGACTACCGCTAACCTAAAAATACCCCTCCATCCAACAGTGTATTGTAAGACCTCAAAATTGCCCTGCTTTCTCCATCACCCCGGCCCTCTACCACTGAGATACGGAGGGGAGCACAAGCGCCTCGCGATTCCGATTTTTTCTTGGAAGGAACGAGTTTCACCTCTCTCAGACAATAGCTGGCGGGGCCGAACCCATCCCTCCCGAAAGCTTCTGCGCCGCTTCGCTCTGCTGTCGCAATCAAAAACCGCCCAGCGCTTGGCCAAGCTGTGAGTCGTAACAAGTCATTGCCGCCAGGCGAGTCTCTGATTCACCCGATCACTTCGGCCATCGAGCCGATTGATCTGGCCGCACTGTTCACTACGGAGCAACCGCTGGAACTGGAACTTGGCTCGGGCGACGGGTCGTTCACACTGCAGTATGCTCTGGCTAACCCCCGCCAGAACATCGTCGCGCTGGAGCGGCTGCTCGGGCGCATCACTAAGCTCGACCGTAAGGGACATCGTGCCGGGTTGAAGAATCTCCGACTCCTCCGGGCCGAGGCGGCTTACGTACTCAAGTACCTGCTACCGCATGGGATGCTGGACGCGATCCACGTTTACTTCCCAGATCCATGGCCAAAGAAGCGGCATCACAAAAACCGGCTGATCAGCGAGCCGTTCCCTTCCCTGTCCAAGCGACTGCTCAAGGCCGGAGGCGTCGTTTATCTGCGGACGGACGACGTCGACTATTTCGAACAAATGCTGGAATTGTTCGATGGAGCGGCGGGGTTCGATCGCACGGAAACGCCCAGACCGCTCAAGGCACTCGTAACCGACTTCGAGCAGGAGTTCAACGCACAGGGCATCCCGACAAACCACGCCGCCTACCGAAAAATCGGCGATTGAGTTAAACGCAGTTTGAGGAGTTTTCAGTTTTCAG
>DBNL01000177.1:0-4746 GCA_002299785.1 Verrucomicrobia bacterium UBA673 | reverse complement strand
GTGCAAAGCGCGCGCACTACAAGACGCTGGCAGAGAAGGCCCGTTCACTGCTCACTTTTTCTCCGGCTGAAAATCGAGGCGCATTATGGAGCCGGGCTTGAAGGTTGCGCGGCCGAAGCTCGGACTTTGCGCCTCGACGCCGGCAGCAGCCCATCGGTTCAGCACAAAAGTAAGCCGGCTACCATCGCTAAAGTGGGCACGCACGCGATGCTTTAGAGGCATGGCGGCGGCGGTCTTGCTTGTCGCCGGCTCGACCTGTTTCACGCGGTCGAGCGGCACAGGGAAACCACCTTCGGGCGTGGTGATGTTGAGTTTGTCGCCCTCGATACCGTTGATGCGTCCCTGCATGCGGTCGTTGTTGATCAGCTTAACGAGGTCGTCCTTCGCGCCGATGGGATGGGTCGGCGGACCCTTGAACCGGCCGTCCCATTCCTCACAGCGCAGGTTGCTGATGCGCACGGCGCCTCGGCCCTGGTGCACGATGCGGATACCGCTGCCCTCTCCAGTAAAGCCCTTGGGGTCAATCCATTTGCGAATCAGTTTGCCGTCGATCGCCACGGCGATCAACCGCTGTGCCTTGTTGGCAAAAAACTCGAGGCGCGCCTTGGTTTTATTCCGGAAGCTAGGGACGGTCGCCTGGCCGAGGTAGGTGAGCGGCGTGTGTTTTTTGACCGGCAAAAGGTTCACCGAGTAGCTGTTGACTTGAACACTGTAAAAGCCACCGAAGGCCGGCTCGTTCTCCTTGGTGGACAGGCTGATTGGTTGCAGCGTGTCTGTGTAAAGCGCGAATGCCAGGTGCATCGCGCCACTCCACTCGAGATCGAACGAGATGTGAGAACTGTCCGGCAGGCCAAGGTCGCGGGCGATGGAGGCGGCCGCCTTGGCGTGGAATCCGCCGTTGTGATAACGCCAGTTGCCGGACTCCCCGATGGTCTCGTTGCTAATTTTTCCATAAGTCCAGCCGTCGTCACTTTCCGGCCCCTGAAAGATCGTCTTCAGCCCCTTGGGCAGCGGGGCGATCTTGCGGACGGTGCTGCGCAGCAATTGCATCCGCCCAGCGTGCCAGGTGTCGAACAGGAAATGTTGCGCCGTGGCACCGGCGAGGTTGCCTCGAAAGTGATCGCCGTTGACGAGTTCCACCTCGCAGAGGTTTCCACCGGCGAGACGACCAACTTCGGTGCCGTCCAGCGTGATCCCGGTGAGCTGACCTGTGTTGAAGTTTAGAAGAGTCGTCGCGTCGGCGTGTCGCCACGTCACGCCAACATCCGTGTCGTATGCAGCGAGAGCGCCGCGCAGCCAGTCTCCGTTCTTGAAATGGATGGTGGATTTGGTCTCACCGGCCGAGCCAACTTGCCCAAGGGCAGTTGTTGCGGCCAAGATGAAAACCGCGAATGGACACCAAGTGACGCGAATGGACGGCTTGAACTGAAAACTTCTTAAGACACGAATAAACACGGATTTTAAACAACTTGAAACTGATAAAAAAAGCGGCGCATAGAACAGCACTCCACGATGCTGCCTTGAATTTTTACACCCTTTTCCCTTTGCGGCCTTTTGCGTCTCCGCCTTCTCTACATTCGCAAAAAAACAAGCGAAAAACCGGGAAAAACCACGACGCGCCCGCGAAAATGAATGTCTTAATTCGTCAATCATCCCAAGGCCAGAGTTGGTCGGCGCCGCCGGTATTGGTGTCGCTGGTTTTTTGTGAGGTACCGAGGTTGAACTGCAGCCGCCGGATGTACTGCGAGTCGAATGTCACCGGGCCGAAGTTTCGGCTGCGGCCGGTGAGAGTGCTGCCCTCCCATTGCTGCAGGTCGAACGACACGGCCGCGCCGCCGGCGAAGTGCGCCCGCACTTCCCACGGCCGCTTGGCTTCCGGCTTCTCTTCCGGCTTGGTAAGCGCCACGCGGGTGATTCGGTCTAGAGGAATTGTGAGGTCCGCGCCGAGCGAGTTGATCACGACTGTCTGGTCATTCATGGACTTGAGCTTGCCGGGCACCTCGTCGCGGTTCTTTAGAAAAACCATGTCCTCCGAGCCGTCGTTCAAGGCGAGCTGTACCGGGTCGGAATGGCCGTCCCATGCCGACACGCGCAGATTGCTTACCCTCACGATAGGGCCGTTGAGCTGCGAGAAAAACGCCATGCCCGAACCGGTGGCGGCGAAGCCGTTTGTGTCGCGCCATTTGCGAACGAGCTTGCGGTCGATGTAAAGTTCCATCTCGGCCTTGGGCTTGTTGACGCGGATCTCGACCTGCACGCGGTTCTTCGACTGCATCTCGGGGATCTGCCCCTGGCCAAGGTTGCGCACACCGGTGCCGTTCTGCACGCGCTGCAAACTGACGTAGCCTCGGCTGATATAAAACATGTACGAGTTGCTGCGATAATCGAACCGGTCAAGCGCCGAGGTATACACTGGCACGATCAGGCTGAAAGTACCGTTCCACTGGAGGTCGAACTCGATGCGAGACGAGCCCTTGAGCCCAAAGTCGCGGCCTAGCACACCGACGCCCTCAGAGATGAAAACGCCGTCGCGGTATTTCCATGCCTTGGGGTCGCGGCCCAGCTTCCATCCAGCGATGGTGGTCGGCCCCTCGAATAGAATCCGGAAGCCCGGCGAAAGAAACGCCAGCGACTGCAGCACGCCGCGCGGCGCAGACAACTGCTCGTTGAACCAAGTGGAGAACTGGACACGCTGCTCGTCCAGCGCAATCAGGTTGCCGAGTACCTCGTCGCCGTTGTGAAAGCGGATGTGCACGGTCGGCTCAGACGGGCGCTTCACCGGGCGCGCGCCCTCGAAGCGGATCCAAGCCAGGTTGTCCGGCCGAAAATCGATCGGCTTGGCCAAGTCGGGCCGCTCCCAGCGTACGCCGTCGCCTAGGCTGACCTGCTGCAGTTCGCCATGAAGCATCGAGCCGTCGAGAAAACGCACGAGGTCGTCCTTGCCAGCCGCCTGGACAAGCCCCGGAACAAGGCCAAGCATGATCGCCACCACACAAAGCGGCCGGCGGAACCATCGCCTTGGCTGGGATGGATTACCGCTCATAGATCGGCAGGAAACGGTAGTTAAGCGCAAGCGAAAGCAGCGAGGCAGAGGTGGCAAACGTGGTACCAAACTGGCCGCTCCAGCTTCCGTCCTCATTCTGGTTTTGCTTGAGCGTGGTGATATTTTTACGGTTCCACTTGGCCCACTCCGCCGGCGAGGCATGGAAGAATGCCTGCGCGCCGTAGTACAAATAATAGTTCCGGTAGCTAGCCGTCTCCGGTGCCTTGCGGAGGTAGCCGAAGGATTTCCGGAAAGTCGCACTGTCCTTCTCCTTGGCTAGGGCGAATACCAAAGTGCCGATTGCCGAACGAGCCGCGTTGGGGCCTCGGTTGGACGTGTAGCCGAAACCGCCCTCGGGCGTCTGGCACGTCTTGAAATATTTCAGGCCAGTCTGGATGGCCGACTCCGGCACAGCCAGGCCGGCGTTACGAGCAGCGAACAACGCCACCATCTGTGCGCCGCTCACGGTGGTGTCGGCGTCGGTACTATCCGGCGAGTAGCGCCAGCCTCCACGCGGATTTTTTTTCTGCGCGTTGAGGATAAGGGCGATGGCTTTCTCGAGTGCCGGGCCAAGCCGGTCGTCCTCCACCGCGCCGTACGCCTCGGCCAAAGCCAGCGTTGCAAAGCCGTGGTTATACATCGTGGTGCCGATGTAGCCGGTAGTCTTGTTTTGCCGGCTGACGATAAAGTTGAGTCCTCGCTTGATCGGGACACTGTACGGGCCGTGTACCGGGTCATCCCCGTGTGCGAGCATCGCCACCACCGCCAGCCCGACCACCGCCGGCGACGTGCCGTAGGGCTTGTCCTTAAAATTGCCACCGGCGATCTGCGACTGCACGATGAACTGCAGGCCCTTCAAGTACATACGCTCGATCTCTTTCGGCAACAGGTCGCTCGACTCCTCAAACAGTTTTTGCGCCTGGGCTGGAAGGGCCAGGGACAGGCACACCGCAATGAGAAGCGAAAGCCGCGTCCGACTCATCGCTTCCCGTCCCCCTCCATCGCCTCCACCGCCTTGAAATAATCCTGCAACACCTCGCGAAACTCCTCCGGCAACCGTGCCGCCGCACCGCTGCCCCGGCTAATGGCACGTTCGCTGTCCTCGCGGCCGACGGCGGCGCCGCTCAATGCGGAGGCGGATTGACTGGTCGTACCCCCTGCCTGGCTGCCGCCGCCGCTTTGGCTCTGCTTCATGCCCTGGCCCATCTGCTGTTTCATCGCCATCATCGCCATCATGAAAGCCATTTCTTGCTGGGCCTGCGATTGGCCCTGCTGGCCGCTGTCGCGCTTGACCTCCTCGTTAATAAGGTTGATGACGTCGGACATGGCCCGGATGGTGCCGGTCTGCGACTCAGTAGTGATCGAGTCGGTCTGCGGCTTGTCGAGAAGGTTGTCGGTAATCTCCATCGAGTCGAATGCTTCCTGCAATGGGTCAAGCATCGCCGGCTCGACGGTCTCGAACTGCATCCGGTTCAGCTCGAGCATCGAGTCGGCGTGCATTTGCGCCACCCGCTCGACGCCTTTCGCATAAGTTCCGGCCTCACCCTTCTGCTGCTCGAGCAGGGAAGTTTGCTGGCGGTGCAGCAGCTCGCTTTCACGCAGACGTAGCATGGAGAAAAGCAGTTTCATTAGCTCGTTCACCTTTTTCTCGCCGCCCTGGCCGCCGCCCTGGCCGCCACCGTCTGAATCCTTTTTGGGTGGCT
>DBNL01000160.1 GCA_002299785.1 Verrucomicrobia bacterium UBA673 | reverse complement strand
AGCAGAAGGCAGAGCTGCCGCCGCCGGCCAAGCACGAGGTAAGTTTTGCCAGGGAGATTTTGCCGTTGCTGGAAAAGAGCTGCACCAAGTGCCATGGCAAAGGCAAAGCCAGGGGCGGTTTCAGCATCGAGACGCGTGAAAAATTGCTCGCTGGCGGTGACTCAGGAGCGACAGTAGTGATCGGGCAGAGTGCCGACAGCTACTTGGTTGAGTTGATTTCCGGCATTGACCCCGACGATGTCATGCCGAAAAAGGGCTTGAGATTGACGACGGAGCAAGTAGGTCTGGTGCGCGCTTGGATAGACCAAGGGCTTCCGTGGGAGGAGGGAGCGACGTTTGCCAAGTCACCTGTGCTGAATCTCACGCCGCGCCGGCCGGAGTTGCCCGGCGACGAGGCTGGTCATCCGGTCGATCGCATCTTGGCCCCGTATTTCGCCAAGCATGGGGTGACGACTGGCGAGGTGGTTTCGGACCGGCTTTTTGCACGGCGCGTTTATCTCGACACTATCGGCCTGTTGCCGCCGGTGGCGAAACTGGACGCGTTCGTTGCCAGCAACGCGAAGGACAAACGTCGGGCGCTGATCCGCCGGTTGCTCGATGACCGCAAGTCGTACGCAGAACATTGGCTGGCGTTTTGGAATGACATTCTGCGCAACGACTACGCCGGCACCGGCTTCATCGACGGTGGCCGTAAGCAGATCACCGGCTGGCTTTACGGCTCGCTTTACAGTAACAAGCCGTACGACAAGTTTGTGTATGAACTGATCAACCCGACGGAACACTCGCAGGGCTTCACCAAGGGCATCGTCTGGCGCGGCGTGGTGAACGCTAGCCAGAAACCGCCGATGCAGGCGGCTCAACATATCTCCCAGATTTTCATGGGCGTGAACCTCAAGTGCGCCTCCTGCCACGACAGTTTCATCAACGACTGGTCGTTGTCCGATGCCTACGCGTTGGCCAGCGTCTATGCCAACAAGCCGCTGGAGTTGGTACGGTGCGACAAGCCGACCGGCGAGATTTCTACGGTGCGATTCATCCATCCGGAGTTGGGCGCGATCGACCCGAAAGCGGATCGGGCTAAGCGCATCGAGCAGTTGGCCAATGCGGTGACGAGTCCAGGTAACGGCCGCCTCAGCCGCACTGTAGTGAACCGGCTCTGGGCGCGATTCCTCGGGCGCGGCTTGGTCGAGCCGGTTGATGAGATGGAAAACGAGTCATGGCACACCGACCTGCTCGACCTGCTGGCCAGTGACCTCGCCGATAACGGCTACAATCTCAAGTTCACCATGGAGCAAATCATGACGTCGCGCGCCTATCAGTTGCGAGCCGTGAACAGCGCTGAGCGGGTGGAAAAGGATTATGTTTTTCGGGGGCCGACCGTGAGGCGGATGACCGCCGAGCAGTTTGTCGATGCTGTTGCCACACTCACCGGCAACTGGAAGCCGTCGCCGGCGAAGAAGATCGAGTTCGATGGAGCGAATCTCTCGGGAGTAACGGGCGGAATTGAGCAGAACGATTTGCCAAAGGGTAAATGGATTTGGAGTACAGCCAAGGCGGCGGAGGGCGTCGAGCCGGGTACGTCGTTTTTTCGCAAACGCTTTGAGTTGCCAGATAAGCCCACGACGGCGGATGTGATCGTCGTGGCCGACAATTCGTTCGTACTACTGGTGAACCAACGCAACGGGACTGCCGGCAAAAACTGGGAAGACCCGAAATTCCGGAACTTGGCTAAGCGATTCAAGCAAGGAGAAAACATTGTCACGGTCTTGGCCACGAACGAGGGTAGCGGAAAAAACCCTGCCGGGCTTTGGCTTGGTATTCGTTTTCAGTTTGCGGACGGCTCGACGATGGACCTCGTCTCCGACAAGACGTGGAAGGTCAGCACAGACGGTTCTGATGGTTGGAACACGCCGGAGTTCGACGACACCACATGGCGTTCGGCCTCGGAGCTAGGCGGCGCGGACATGGCTCCGTGGGGCTTGGCTAAGCGAATGAAAATCAACGGCTCGGTGCTGGCATTTGGCGCACGGTTTCGCGAGTCGATGCAAAACAAGACGGCGCTGACCACTGCGCTTGGCCGGCCGAACCGCGAGCAGGTAACCACCGAGCGCCCGTCCACCGCCACCACGCTGCAGGCTCTCGCGCTGACCAACGGCTCTGTGCTGTCAAAATTGATTAAGGATGGATCCGCCATCCTGGCCGATGAGGGCGGTGGGCAACAGCACTTGGCCAGGCGGGTGTTCCGGGCGGCGCTTGGCCGTCCGCCGAACCAAGCGGAGTCGACGATGTTGGCCGAGTTGATCAGCGGTGACAATACGGCCGAGTTGGTCGAGGATGTTCTGTGGGCCGTGACGATGCTGCCGGAGTTTCAATTGGTTTACTAACTGCAAACGATGCAAATTCAGGTAGGAATCATTTCGGTGTCAGACCGTGCGACGCAGGGAGTCTACGATGATGCCGGTGGGCCGGCGTTGAAGGAGGCCGCGGCCGGCTACGGGTGGGAGATCGCTGCCGAGGCGGTGGTGCCGGATGAGGTTCGGGATATCCAGCGCGCATTGCGCGAGCAGGTGAACAAAGGCTGCCACATGATTTTGACCACCGGCGGCACCGGCGTCGCCCCGCGTGACGTGACCCCCGAGGCGGTGCGGGAAATGGCGGTGCGCGAGTTGCCCGGCTTCGGCGAGGTAATGCGCATCGAGTCGATGAAAATCACTCCCAACGCGATCCTCTCACGCAACCTGGCCGCCGTGATCGACTCGGCACTGGTGATCTGCCTGCCCGGCAAACCCAAGGGTGCCGTCGAGTGCCTCGGCTTCGTCGAGTGCGCCATCCCTCACTGCATCAAGGTGCTGCAGGAAGTGCCGACGAGCTGTTAGCCACCGCGCTTGGCCAT
>DBNL01000087.1:3734-6342 GCA_002299785.1 Verrucomicrobia bacterium UBA673 | reverse complement strand
GGCAACATGCAGATGAACGGCACCTCCATGTCGTCGCCCAATGCCTGCGGCGGCATCGCGCTGCTCTTGTCCGGCCTGAAACAGCAGGAGATCGAGTGGACGCCGCACCGAATCCGGCGTGCTATCGAGAACACCGCGAAGGAAATACCTAACGTAGAGCGCTTCGCCCAGGGTCGGGGCTTGTTGCAGGTGGACAAGGCTTTCGCCTACCTCGAGACCAACCGGGACGTGAAGGATCACGACTTGCGGTTCCAGGTCACCAACCGTTCGCAGGGCGGGCGTGGCATTTATTTGCGCGAGTCGTTCAACACCAGCCAGCCGGTTGCCTCAACCATCGCCATCGCACCGGTGTTTCACGAGGACGCCGACAACGCCGGGAAGGTCGATTTTGAGATGCGCATCAACCTTGAGTGCGACGCCTCGTGGGTCGGGCATCCTGACCACATGGTGCTGATGCACGGCGGGCGCAGCTTTGGCGTCGAGGTCAACCCGCAGTCACTGATCAGCGGCATGCACTACGCCGAGGTCGTCGGCTACGACGCCGATCACCCAGAGGGTGGCGCCGTCTTTCGCGTGCCGATCACCGTGCTCAAGCCAGAGACGGTTGACACGGGCAAACCGGTTCAATGGACCGAGGCTCTCACGCTCGGCCCGGGACAGATCGAGCGCCGCTTCCTCGTCGTGCCGCCGGGGGCGACCTGGGCCGACGTTGTGTTCCGCACCGGCGAACAGGCCGGATCGCGCCGGATCGTCATGCAGGTTGTTCAGCAGGTGCCTGGGCAATCGTTCAGCGAGAGCGGTACGCGGCAGTACATCACCATTCGCGAGCGCGACACGGAGATTCGCAGTTTCGCTGTCACCGGCGGACGCACGCTTGAGGTCGCCATCGCGCAGTACTGGTCGAGCCTCGGTAAAACAGACTGCACGGTGGGCATCGCCTTTCACGGCATCGTGCCCGACAGTCGCCGGTTGCACATCGATGCGGCGAAGCTCGTATCCCAAGTGGATGTCGCAGCGCCGTTTGGCAATGAAACCCTCTCGCCAAGCGGCAGCTTCGGCACGCTTCGCAAATCGATCCGCCCAAGCGAATTCAAGACACGCCCGCTCACCGACGCCCGTGATGCCCTCCCCGGCAACCGCCGTATCTTCGAGGCCAAGCTGACCTACAAATTCAACCTCACCGCCAAGACAACCATCACGCCGCGCCCGGCGCTCGCGTTGGAGGATCAATTCCAGGAATCGTGGGAGTCGCTCATCTGGATGCTCTACGACAAGTCCAAGCGCCTCATCGCTGCCGGTTCGAGCGGCAGCAAAAGCTCGGTCAGTTTGGACAAGGGCGATTACGTGCTGAAGTTTCACGCGCGAAACCACCAGCTCGACCACCTTAAAAAACTCAAGGACATGCCGCTGAACCTCGACCACAAATTGGCCAAGCCGGTGGCGCTCAAGTTTCACACCGACCCTGACAACGTGCTGACCGGCGGGGGCAGTTTCGGCTCGCGCAACCTGGCCCGGGGGAACCAGGCACGGCTCTACATCGCCCAGCCCAAGCCGCTGCCCGGTATCGCTGCGCCCGGCGATTTGCTGCTCGGCTCGATCCACTACGGCCAGGAAGACAGCAACCTCATCGGCCCCGGAAAAAAGCCGGGCGGTTTCCCCGTTACCCTGCGGGTTGCTCTGGCCAAGGCTGATAAAAAGAAAACTGTTGCCGATGAAAAGAAGGACAAAAAAACCGAACAGGAGAAACTGGCGGAAGCCGTCCGCGACCTGAAAGTGGCGCGCTTAGCCAAGCTGCACGGCGACAAGAAGGGCGAGGAATTTGACCGCTTGGCCAAGGTTATCCTTGACGAGACGCCGAACCACCTGCCGGTGCTGGTGGAGCAACTCAAGCGGCTCGACAGCGAGGCTAGCCGTAAAAAAAACCTAGAGGAAATAACGACCATCGCCGACACTATTATCGCGCAAATCGACACCGGAGCCTTGGCCAGCCACTATGGCGTCAAGCTCAAGCTGGATGACGACGAGGCCAAGGCCAAGCGGGCTAAGCTCGACAAAAAACTCAACACGATGACGGACGCCCTTTATCGAAAAGGACGCGCCCTAGCCTACCTCGAGACCCAGTTACGAGAAGGCGAAAATGCCGGCACTGATGAAACCAAGGCCAAGGTCAAGGCACTCGACGGGCAGTTTGAGGCCAACTTCGCCGAGTTGCAAAAATGGGCGGAGACGACCGACGACAAGTTCGTGCTGCTACACATCCGGCGCGAAAATCGCCACGACCGGCTCGCCACCGCGCTTAATCTGCTCAACAAAAAAATCAAGCTCAGCCCACACGATAAAAAGCTGCAAAAAAAACGCATCCGCCTGCTGGGCGAACTGGGCTGGGCCGAGTGGCAGGCGTATGAGACGCAGTGGCAGATTCGTCGCTTTCCCGTTGGCTACCAGCCGTTTTGAGGATCACGAAGTCGATGCTCGACGCCTCGGCTGCTGCGCCTGACAATCCGCCCGTGTCTTGGCTTTACAAGACGTTCGTTCGACCGAACTTTTTCAATCGCGACCCGGAGGAGGCTCACAATCTCGTCATTGGCCAGCTTGCCTGGGCGGCCCG
>DBNL01000087.1:0-3348 GCA_002299785.1 Verrucomicrobia bacterium UBA673 | reverse complement strand
CCGGTTGAGCTATTCGGACTGAAATTCCCCAACCCGGTCGGCCTCGCCGCCGGCATGGACAAGGGTGGCACGGCGGTACCGGTTTGGGCTGCGCTGGGCCTTGGTTTCAGCGAGTTGGGCGGCGTCACGCAGCACGGGCAGCCGGGCAATCCGCAGCCGCGAATGTTCCGTATGGTCGAGGACGAGGCGCTCATCAACCGTATGGGTTTCAACAATCCCGGCGCGGATGCGATGGCTGGGCGGCTGCGCACCTGGCACGACTCCGGCGCCTGGCCAAGCCATCCGGTCGGCGTAAACCTCGGCAAATCCAAAGTCACGCCGGTCGCCGATGCGCCCGCCGATTACCAGTACTCGTTTAAGTTGCTGAAAAATCTCGCTGACTTTTTTGTTGTCAACGTCAGCTCACCCAACACGCCGAACCTCCGGCAGTTGCAGGACAAATCAGCGCTGGCGGAAATCCTCGCCGCGTTGCAGGAGGCCAACGACGAAAACCGGCCGATCCTTGTCAAGGTCGCGCCCGACCTCGGCTTCGATGCGCTCGACGAGATTCTCGAGTTGGTCGAGCCGCACAACCTCGCCGGCATTGTCGCCACCAACACTACCATCTCACGCCCCGCCGAGACCGGGCTTTACGCCGAGACCGGCGGCTTGAGCGGCCGCCCGTTGGCCAGGCGCAGCACCGAAGTCATTCGGCATCTTTACCGGCAGTCGGGTGGCCGTGTGCCGCTCATCGGCGTCGGAGGTATTTTTAACTCCGCCGATGCGTGGGAGAAAATTACAGCCGGCGCGACGCTGCTTCAGATTTATTCCGGCATGGTCTACGAGGGGCCGCAAATCACGCGCGCCATCCTGAAGGGGCTGGCCAAGCGCTTGACCCGTGAAGGTTTTACCGAACTGCGTGAAGCCGTTGGCACGGAAAAATGAACCTCGCCTGGCCAAGTGCGCTGCTGCTGTTGACTGCATGGGCGGTTCAGGCCGATGAAGCCGACAAACTTCGGGCGCTTGGCGGTGGAGTCTTCACGAAAGGCGGAGTGGTCGCCGAGATCTACCTCAACCGCTCGAG
Source organism: Verrucomicrobia bacterium UBA673 (assembly GCA_002299785.1). Classification (GTDB taxonomy): domain Bacteria; phylum Verrucomicrobiota; class Verrucomicrobiia; order Limisphaerales; family UBA1096; genus UBA1096. Next base: position 2,285 of record DBNL01000087.1, on the reverse strand, counting down.
GATCACCGATGATCAACTGAAACTCGTTGCCAGTTTTGAGAAACTCACCGACCTCTCGCTCGAGCAAACCGAGATTGGTGACGCGGGGCTTGAGCACCTTACCGGCTTGGCCAAGCTCGAGTGGCTCAACCTTTACCGCACCCAAGTCGGCGATGTGGGGCTAGAGAAATTGGCCAAGCTGCGCAGGCTCCAGCATCTGCCCATCGGCGAGACGCGCGTGACCGATGCCGGCATGGCGCATATTGCCAAGTTGAAGCGGCTCGTTTACCTCGGCCTGCGCGGAAACAAAATTGGCGACGCGGCGATGGCAGACTTGGCCAAACTGCCGAAGCTAACGGGACTGCACCTAGGCGAGACGCGCCTCACCGACAAGGGTACAATCCAATTGACCGCGCTTGGTCAACTGCAAAAACTTTGGCTGCACGACACGCGCCTCACTGACGCCAGCGTCCCGCAGCTGGCCCAGCTAACGCAGTTGAAGTCTCTGTATCTGCACAGGACAAGGCTGAGCGTAGAGGGTGTCCGGCGGCTTCAAAAGTCTCTGCCGAAATGCCGCATCTTTTACCGATCGGCCACCGTGCCGGAATAATATGAAATGAAAAATTCGTGGCGGCATGACTGACAGGTTGTTCGAGATCATACACGAGGACGACGAGTTGCTGGTGGTCAACAAGCCGGCCGACTTGGTTTGTCATCCGACCAAGGGCGACGAGTACAGCAGTCTCATCAGCCGCGTGCGGCTGCACCTTGGCCAAGCGGGAGCGCACATGATCAACCGGCTCGACCGCGAGACGACTGGCATCGTGTTGCTCTCTAAGTGCGACGAGGCGGCGAAGGAATTGCGGCGGCTTTGGGAATCCGGCACTGTGCGAAAGTCATACGACGCGATCGTGCACGGCCACGTCGGCCCGGATTCCGGCACGATCGACGAGCCGCTTGGCCGCGACGAGGCCAGCCCGGTGGCGATCAAGGATTGCGTGTGCGCCGACGGCCGGGCGGCGCAAACCGACTTCACCGTGGTCAAGCGGTTCGTGCGGGCGGAGGGGGATTTTTCGCTGCTTCGTGTACGTCCCCGGACGGGGCGCAAGCATCAGATTCGAATTCACCTGTCGCACATCGGGCATCCGATCGTCGGCGACAAATTGTACGGGCACGACGAGGACTGCTACCTCGCGCTGGTTGAGCAACGGCTCACTGAAGAGCAACGGCGGGTGCTGCTGCTGCCGTGCCACGCGTTGCATGCCGGCGAACTTGCCTTCGCGTGGTGTGACCATGAATGGTGCTTTGAAGCCAAGCCGGAGGCGTGGTTCGTAGAGGCACACACGACAAACAAGTAATTCCGTTAATGTGACCCCCCTTCAGATAATGCCGACGCTCCCTTCTCAGCGGGCTTCAGCTTTGCCTTAGGCTATTTCTCGACGAGCCAGATGTTGCGGTAGCGGACTTGGTTGCCGTGGTCCTGCAGGTGGATGAAGCCAGGCTTGGGACCTTCGGCCAACGGGCTTGCGGTAGTGCGCTTGGTTAGCTCGACGTTATCCTGGATAAGTACACCATTGTGACGAACCGTGATACGGGCGCTCTCCGTTTTTTTGCCTTCGTCGTCGAACTTCGCAGCAGTGAAGTCGATATCGTATGACTGCCACTGCAGCGGCGGAAAACACATGTTCACGTCCGGATCCTTGATTGTATAGATGCCGCCGCACTCATTGTGTTTGCCGGCTAGGCCGAATGAGTCGAGTATCTGCACCTCGTAGCGGGCCTGCAGGTAGCAGCCACTGTTGGCACGGCCCTGGCCGCGTTTCTTCGGTTCGTACGGGAGGCGAAACTCGAGGTGAAGTTTATGGCTTTGGAATTTTTTGATGCTGTTGGCGCCCTGCATCAGCAGGCCGTCCTCAGTCATTCGGCCTGGCTTAAAGTTTTTCACCGACGTGCCGTCGAACAACACGAGCGCACCCTCGGGAGGCTTGGCTCCTAGCGTCGGACTTTTGCGGATGGTGCGGTCGATGGAAAACTCCTGCCCGTCACGGGAAAAGATCAGCTTACCGCCGGTAATCGATTTGGAAGTGGTGCCGCCGGTGAAGGTGACTGTGTCGCCGTCGCGAGTACCGTCGTACTCGCGCTTCTCCGCCGTGTCATCGTAGCCGTCACCGGGGAGGCCGCCGGGGAAGAGCACCAACTTAAACTTACCATCGCCGAGCGCGATAACCTGCGAGCCGACGTCGTATTGGCCTGCCAGGACTCCAGCGTATTCGCCTTGGAACGCATAGTCGGTGTCGACCTTGGCC
>DBNL01000137.1 GCA_002299785.1 Verrucomicrobia bacterium UBA673 | reverse complement strand
GGCGGTTTGAATTTGCGGCTCGGCGGCAGCGCGTTTTCGCGCGTGCGCCGCTGGTAACGGATCTTCTCCCAGTCAGCTTCTGAGAGCGCGATATTGACTTCAAGCAGACGATCCTTCGGGAACAGTTCATCGAGCTTGAGTTCCTTGGCAGGTGTGAGATGAAGGGCAGCAGTGCAACCAAGACCAACAGCGATTAATCTTAAAGTGTTAATCATGAACTGATCATTTCCGAGCCACAATACTTTCATTCGGGTACACAATATTTCATTGGAACGCCGACAACTATTACGCTTAACCTACAAAAAACACAGCTAAAATATGTCTGACCAAGCCCGGCCAAGCACCTGATTTGAATGTTGAGGCGCGATGGGCGTCTACGGCATTGACTCTGGTGGGGGTTCGGTGGATTTTTGCCTCCGCGATTTCACAGATGAAACTTCGATATACAATTACAGGTTTGATGGCGATTGGCTTGGTGCTTGCGGGGACTGTGCAAGCCAAGCCGCTAGATATTTGGATCAGTTCTTTTCAGGACCAGCTCTATTACGAGAGTATGGTTAAGCTGTACAAGGCGAAAGTGGACAAGGCTTTCGAGGCCAAGGTGCAATCGTTCGGGTTCCGCGAGATGCCGGAGAAGCTAGCTGTGTCGATCAAGACCGGCATCAACCCACCGGATGTGGTGCAACTCGACGAGGTGCTGTTCGGGGCTTTCCTTGGCGGTGATGTACCATTTACCGATCTCAACGCCCGCATCAAGAAAGCTAAGCTCGACAAGGACATAGCCAAGAGCCGCCAAAGTTTATTCGCCTACAAGGGCAAGACGTACGGCATCCCTCAGTCTCTCAGTGCGATGGTGGTCTATTACCGAGCCGACCTTTTTAAGAAACTGGGCATCGACCCGGCGACCTTGACGACGTGGGACAAGTTTGTCGCCGCCGGCAAGACGGTCGTGGAGGATCACGGCAAGTCGATGGTCGCGCTCGACCCGACATACTTTGGCATTATGCTGCGGCAGCGCGACAGTGACTTGTTCGACCGGGACGGCACGGTGTTTCCCGACCGCGAGGCGGCGATCGAGGTGCTGGGCTGGCTGCAAAAACAGATGGAATCCCGCGTCGGCATGGTGCCGGAGCGCGCGTCGATTTTTGACCCACTCTTTTTCAACAGCGCCATCCAGTACGGCGAGGTGCTGACGGTAGTCGGTGCCGACTGGTACGGGCTCGACATGCTGCAGCAGTTCACCCCCGACCTCAAAGGCAAGTGGGGCGTGATGCCGTTACCGGCGTGGAAGCTGCCTGACGGGCGGCTTAGCCGCCGCACCTCGACGTTCGCCGGGCAGGGTTTGTTGATCAATAAAGCCAGCAAACAACAGGACGCAGCGTGGAAATTCATAGAGTTTGTCATCACGGACAAGGAGTCGAACGCCCGCCGTTTCCTCGATGGTAACAGCTTCCCGGCGTACCGGCCGGCTTGGAAGGACGAGCGGTTGCTAAAGCCGAACGAGTTCTTCAATAACCAGAAATTCGGCGAGCTGCTCGTGCGCCTCGCGCCGGAAGTGCCGGAAGTCGTCAGCCACCCGAACCGCGCCAAGGCGGTCTTCCTGTTTCAGGAAACGTTTTTCACATCGCTCATCTACGGCGAACTCAAGCCGGCCGAGGTGCTCGATAAAATGAAGACTATGCTGGAGGCGGCCGGGCCGGGTCTCTGAGTCCAAGCGCATCCATGGCTGCAGGCGACCAGCGAACTCCCGGGGCGCGCTGGACGCCGTTTTTTTTCCTGCTGCCGTTTCTATTTTTCTTACTGCTGTTTTGGGTCATCCCGCTCATCGGTGGTGTGCAAATGAGCCTGCATGCCAACGGCGTTGGCCAGGCGAAGTATATCGGCTTCGCGCATTACAAGGCGTTGGCTAACGACGAGCGTTACTTCACTGCATTGCGCAACAGCTTCGTTTATACGCTGGCTTCGGTCGTCGTGATTGTGCCCCTCGCGCTTTGGCTGGCGCACCTGTTGCGGGCGAGCTTCAGGCGACTGCGTCCTGTGCTGACTTTCGCTTTGTTGCTGCCGGCACTGACGCCACCGTCGGTATTGGCGGTGCTGTTTGTGATGGTGTTCCATGGCCGCAACGGGCTGCTCAATCAACTGTTTGTGATGCCGCTTGGCTTTGAACCGATTAACTGGTTGAAGGATCCGGACTTCATTCTCAGCGGCTTGGTGCTGCAAACCGTGTGGCGCTGGACCGGCTTCATGACGTTTTTTATTCTGGCCGGGATGGAGGGTATCCCGCGCGTGTACTACGAGGCGGCACGCTTGGCCACCGGAAGCCGATGGCGGCAGTTTTGGCATGTGACATTGCCGCAGCTTCGTCCGGTACTGTTGTTCGTGGCGGTGTATCTTGTGGTTGATGGATTCTCTCTTTTTTCCGGTGCATATGTTCTACTCGGCGGTTCTGGTGGTACGGCTGACGCGGGGCTGTTGACGGTCACTTACGTCTTTCTGAAAACGCGATTCTTCGACTACGGCAGTGCATCGGCGATTAGTATTAGCCTGTTGCCGCTGATGGTGCTGGCGCTGTTTGGGTGCCTGTTTTTAAGGAGGCGAACAGTATGAGTGGACAGGGGAAAACTCAGCGTGGTGCTTTGTCGCTGTTGCTGCTCTGCCCGTTTTTGTTGGCGGTTCTGGTGCCATTTCTGTGGATGGTGCTGGGTATTTTTAAGACAAACAACGAGTTTTTCCAGCCGTTGGGCAAGGCGTTTTTTCCGGTGAATTACGAGTGGCAAAATGTGAACGAGTTGCTCGATGGTAAGTGGGTGCCGTTTTGGGATGTGTTCGGCAACTCGCTGGTGGTGTCGTTTGGACAAGCGCTTGGTGCGGTGACTTTGTCGGCGATGGCTGGGTACGCCTTCGCGCGGTTTACGTTTTCCGGCAAGCGTCTGTTGTTTGTGTTGGCCGTGGCGTTGATTCTTGTACCACGGCAGCTTTTTGCTGTGCCCTTGTTCTCGTGGGTGAACGAGATTGGCCTAAGTGACTCGCTATTTGGCGTGATGCTGCCTGGCGTGGTGACCGGCCTTGGCGTGATTTATTTCACGCAGGTTTTTCGACAAGTGCCGGAAGAGTATTTGCAGGCGGCGCGGATTTGTGGTGCGACGGAGCTGAGGGTGTTTTTGACCGTGCTGCCACTGGTGTGGCCGGCGCTGCTCAGTTATGGGATGATCCATTTCATTCTCACCTGGCACGAGCAACTTGTCCCGATGCTGGTACTCACGACTGAAACCAAGCAGACCCTACCGCTTGCCTTGGCCAAGCTCTACGACGTCAGCCAGCGAACGCCGCAGGGAGTGCAGATGGCGGCGTCAACCTTCGCAGTAATCCCGACCGCCGTCCTCTTCGCCCTCTGCTACCGAAAATTCAGATCCTCCCTCTCCGACATGCTGGTGCATTGATCGGCTAATCCTCATCCTTGGCC